>NZ_JAAKTN010000010.1:0-172682 GCF_049174455.1 Aeromonas sp. 601027
TGGTGGCTATGACGGGATTCGAACCTGTGACCCCCGCATTATGAGTGCGATGCTCTAACCAACTGAGCTACATAGCCAACCTTGCTTCCGGTGAGTCGTTACCTCGTCACCGTGCGGGCCGAATTATGCGTATCTGGCTCTGGGGCGTCAACCCTTTTTTTGCCAGAAAAACGCAATTTGAGTGCGTTTGACCAGTTATTGGTCTCTGTTGCGCAAAAGCCCAACAATCTGCTTTTTTTTAAGACATTGCCATGATTGCCCGGGCAATGGCAGATAAAAAACAGGCCAGCAAATGCTGGCCTGTCATGGGATTAGACGTTGAACAGGAAGTTCATGATATCGCCATCTTTGACGATGTAATCTTTCCCTTCAGCGCGCATCTTGCCCGCTTCCTTGGCGCCTTGCTCACCCTTGTAGTTGATAAAGTCTTCAAAGGCGATGGTTTGGGCGCGAATAAAGCCTTTTTCAAAGTCAGTGTGGATCTTGCCAGCCGCTTGCGGGGCAGTGGCACCGACCGGAATAGTCCAGGCGCGCACCTCTTTCACACCGGCGGTGAAGTAGGTCTGCAGGTTGAGCAGCTGGTAGCCTGAGCGGATAACACGGTTCAGGCCCGGCTCTTCGATGCCAAGGTCAGCCATGAACTCGGCGCGATCTTCATCGTCCAGTTCGGCGATGTCCGCTTCGATGGCGCAGCAGACCACGACCACGACCGCGTTCTCGGCGGCGGCGATTTCACGCACCTTGTCCAGATAGGGATTGTTCTCGAAGCCATCTTCCGCCACGTTGGCGATATACATGGTGGGTTTCAGGGTCAGGAAGTTGAGGTGGCTCACGGCGGCCAGCTCTTCTTTATCCAGCTTCATGCCGCGGATCATCTGGCCGTTTTCCAGCGCAACCTTGATCTTCTCAAGCACTTCCACTTCCAGCTTGGCATCCTTGTCGCCGCCTTTGGCGCGCTTGGACTGACGGTGAATGGCGCGCTCGCAGGCGTCCAGATCCGACAGGGCCAGCTCGGTGTTGATCACTTCGATATCGTCAGCGGGAGAGACCTTGCCGGCAACGTGAATGATGTTCTCGTCATCGAAGCAGCGCACTACGTGGCCGATCGCTTCGGTTTCACGGATGTTGGCCAGGAACTGGTTACCCAGACCTTCACCCTTGGAGGCACCGGCAACCAGACCGGCGATGTCGACGAATTCCATGGTGGTCGGCACAACGCGCTGCGGATTGATGATGGCAGCCAGCTGATCGAGGCGCGGGTCCGGCATCGGCACCACACCTGTGTTCGGCTCGATGGTGCAGAACGGGAAGTTGGCGGCTTCGATACCGGCCTTGGTCAGCGCGTTGAACAGGGTGGATTTGCCTACATTGGGCAGGCCCACGATACCGCATTTAAAACCCATGGATTGTTACCTTACTTGATGGATGCTGTTGGGGGTCGCCCGCAGGCGGCCCATGTCATGCTTGTTCTGGTCGTTGCTCATGTACCGGCACAATGCCCGTACAGGGTCAAACCGACCTAACCCTTTTCCGCCTTGAAGCTGTGCAAGCGATTCATGGCCTTGGTCATATCTTGTTTGAACAGGATGTCGGTGGCGCGCAGAGACTCGTCCAGCGCGGCGTCGATCAGGTTCTGTTCACTGCTGGGGGCCTTGGTCAGGACGAAGCCAGCCACCTGCTCTTTGCTGCCGGGATGGCCGATCCCGAGGCGCAGCCGAAAGAAGTTATTGTTGTTGCCCATCTTGGCGATGATGTCCTTGAGGCCGTTATGGCCACCGTGACCACCACCTTGCTTGAACTTGGCGATGCCCGGCGGCAGATCCAGTTCGTCATGGGCCACCAGCATCGCTTCCGGCTCAATCTGATAAAAACGCGCCAGTGCGGCCACCGCCTTGCCGGAGAGGTTCATATAGGTGTTCGGGATGAGCAGCCGCACATCCTGCCCCTCGACCAGGATGCGGGCAGTATGGCCGAAGAACTTGGGTTCTTCACGCAGGCTGACATTGTGCCAGCGGGCCAGTTGCTCCACATACCAGGCGCCCGCGTTGTGGCGGGTCTTGGCATATTCCGGGCCGGGGTTGCCCAGTCCGACGATCAGTTTGATTTCGCTTGTCACGCTTGATGTCTTCACTCGCAGCTGCCGTGGGTACACTACCCAGGGCAATAGGACGCAATATTCTAGCCGCCGAGTGGCGATCACTCAACCAATGTGCATGTTATGGCGGGATTTGCAGCATTATTGCGGCCAATGGGTGGCTAATGGTGGGCAAACGGGCCTCTTGCAAGAGGCCCGTTTCAGTTTACCGATGGATTATGCCCGGTTGACTACCGTCGTTATTTGGCACGCAGCAGGGTGACGGTCTCTTCATCCAGTGCGGTCAGGGTGGGACGGGCATCGCGCACATACTCCACGAAAGAGGCTGCATCGGTGCCGCAATCCACGCCGCTGGCTTTGCAATCGAGGGGCTGGCCCGGGGCATAGACGGCGCCGAGCAGTTCACCGTTTTGTGCCACCTTCAGCACCGGGAAGGCGGTCAACTTGCCATTGACGCTGGCGATATCGACCCGCTCGCTCTGGTGGCGCTGGGCATTGGCCAGTGCCTGCCAGCCATCGTTGCCGTTGGCGCTGTAGGCGTTCATCACCACCCGATAGCGCTGGCTATCCACCAGATCCTGCCACTCGCCGCTTGCGGTCTTGTGCTGCAATTGGGTCAGGGTGCCCGCCTTGCCTGCGTCGGTCTCCTGGAAGGTGTAACGCAGGTGGCCGCCATAGGGGAACTTGCCGGCATGGGCGCTGGTGGGCAGGGTGGCGGTGATGGTCTCGGTCAGCAGGGCGCGTACCTCGGCGCCAGTCAGGGTTAGCACCGCGAGCTGGTTCTTGAACGGCAGCAGGGTGAGGGCACTATCCCCCTCGCGCCATTCGCCAGCGGGCAGGTCGGCGCGCACGCCGCCCACCGCCACCAGAGCGAAGTCGACCGGGCCGCCGGTCAGGGCCTGAACAGCCGGAGTATTGGCCCAGTAGAACTCCCCTTCGGCAACCAGCGGCGCTACATCTGAGCCGTGGCTGTCGCTGCCGTTGTCGCCGGGGCGACGGGCATTTTGCAGTTGCTCGGGGATGGTACCGATCACCGGGCCGTAGGCTTTCTCCAGCGCCGGTTTGTAGTGGCTGTCGATGATGCCGCGCAGGCGCGGATCTTCATCCACGGTGACCAGATTGGGTTGGTTGTCGACAAACTGGCTTGCCTCTTTGCTCCGGGCATCGTCGAGCGCTTGCTTGCGCGCCGCATCGGCGAAGAAGTCGCGGCTGGCCAGCAGGCTGTTGTGGCCCTGGCAGTCTGTCACCTGACCCTGGCTGTCAAAGGTCACCTGTGCCAGACCGATGGCCTGGGCGTAGGAGCCCGCCTGCACCACGCAGGTCTTGCCGATGCCATCCGGATTGGTCACCAGCTTGGCGTAATCGCCGGTCTTGCCCCAGCCAATGTTGCGAAAATCGCCGAGCAGGCTGTGGGAGTGGCCGCCGACGATGGCATCGAGGCCGTTTACCTTGGCGGCCAGCGCCAGATCCCGCTCGTTGCCGATGTGGGTGAGCGCCACAATCTGGTGGATCCCCTTGGCTTGCAGCATGTCGACCGTGGCCTGAGCCGAGGCGACCTCCTTGCCAAAGCGCAGCTTGCCGACGTTGGGGGCGATATTACCCATGTCTTCCAGTACCAGACCGATGACGGCGACCAGCTGTTTGCCTTGCGGCAGGTTGTCGAGATCGGTGACCGGGCTCTTCTGGTTGCCGTCAAAGGCGTAGACCACGAAGGGCTTGAGGTTGTCAGCCTTGCTGAGGGCCGGATCGGCCTTGGTGTCGAGGTTGGCGGCCAGCACCGGGAAGTTGACCCCCTCGATGAAGCGGGCCAGCTTCTGGTTATCCAGATCGAACTCGTGGTTGCCCAGTGCCATGGCATCGAGGCCGAACTGGCTCAGCAACTCGGCGTTGGCCATCCCCTCGTTCAGTTTGAAGTAGCCACTGCCCTGCCAGGCATCGCCGCCGTGCAGCAGCAGCAAGGGCTGGTTCTTGGCCAGCGCCTCGGCCTGATAGGCTTTCGCCATGGTCAGCAGGCGTGGATAACCGCCAAAGCGGGTATAGAGGGTGTCCGTCTCCCCCTGCTGGGCAAAGATCTGCCCTTTGATCTCGGCATTGACCGGATCAAACTGGGAGTGGGTGTCGTTCATGTGAGCCAGGGTCAGCACAAAGGGCGGGTTCTCTTTGGCGGGCTGACAGGCGAACAGGGCGGAGGTGAGGGTCGCGAGCAGGAGGGGACGCAAGCAATTCATGGGTAAATCCTTAAGCCTGCCTGGGGCAGGGTCGTACCAGATAGCAGAAAGTTGGAAAGAGAAGGTCCAGAAAGACGAAAACCGCCTGATGGCGGTTTTCGTTATTGCTGAATCTATCAATGCTCGAACATGGCAGAGATGGACTCTTCGTTGCTGATGCGACGAATGGCTTCGGCCAGTACAGTTGACAGCGTCAGCTGCTTGACCTTGCCGACCGCTTTCATCTCCGCAGTGAGCGGGATGGAGTCGGTGATGATCAGTTCATCGATCACGGAGTTCTTGATGTTCTCGACGGCGGAACCGGAGAAGACCGGGTGGGTAGCGTAGGCGAATACACGCTTGGCACCGCGCTCTTTCAGGGCCTCTGCGGCTTTGCACAGGGTGCCGCCGGTGTCGATCATGTCATCAACGATGATGCAGTCGCGGCCTGCAACGTCACCGATCAGGTGCATGACCTGGGAGACGTTCGGGCGGGGACGGCGCTTGTCGATGATGGCGATGTCGGTGTCATCCAGCAGCTTGGCGATGGCGCGGGCACGCACGACGCCACCGATGTCCGGGGAGACAACGACAGGAGACTCGAGGTTCTTGGACTTCATGTCTTCCAGCAGCACCGGGCTACCGAACACGTTGTCTACCGGAACGTCGAAGAAACCTTGAATTTGCTCGGCATGCAGGTCAACGGTCAGCACGCGATCCACACCGACGCTGGAGAGGAAGTCAGCGACAACCTTGGCGGTGATGGGTACACGGGCGGAGCGGACGCGGCGGTCCTGACGGGCATAACCAAAGTAGGGGATAACGGCAGTGATACGGCCAGCTGAAGCACGACGCAGAGCATCCACCATGACGATCAATTCCATCAAATTGTCGTTGGTCGGGGCACAGGTGGATTGAATGATGAAGATATCGCCACCACGTACATTCTCATTGATCTGTACGCTGATCTCGCCGTCGCTAAAGCGACCTACGGCAGCATTGCCGAGTTTGATAAACAGGCGATCTGCGATCTTCTGGGCTAGTTCCGGCGTTGCGTTACCAGCAAACAGCTTCATGTCAGGCACGGTTTGAAACCTCGGGGTTGCATCCAGTATGTGGGGGAGTCTGAAATCAGACCCTATCGTTTTGGGGCAAACGATTTATCAAGATAACGTACAAGGTGTCTGCTGCCCAATGAATGTGATGATACCGGTAACCCGAATCAGTGGCCGAGTGCAAAACCGGCCACGTTAATCATCATCAATACCGTTCGGTAAAATTGGCTGGGGTACTAGGATTCGAACCTAGGAATGGCGAGATCAAAACCCGCTGCCTTACCGCTTGGCGATACCCCAATCATTTGAACTGTTGCAATGTGGAGAAGAGAGGTGATATGTTCTCGCCCTTGGCGACAAACCCATCAAGTCCCTTCGGCACGCAGGCCAACACTTCCCGAGCAGTTACTTCGTCTTCAAATTGAGCAAAGACGCAGGCTCCTGTGCCCGTCATTCTTGACGGCGCGTATTCTAGCAACCAGCCGAGCGCATTGGCAACCTCGGGGTGGCGCTTTTTCACCAGTGATTCGCAATCGTTTTTCCACTCGCCTTCCAGCAGGTTGTCCAGCGACATTTTCGGCGTGGCTCTCGGCAGGTCCGGATCCTGGAATACGGCCGCGGTCGCCACATGGCAATCGGGCTTGAGTACCAGATACCAGGCATCGGGCAGTTCGACCGGTTGCAGCCGCTCGCCCACGCCTTCGGCAAAGGCCGCCTTGCCACGGACAAACACCGGCACATCGGCCCCCAGCTGGACGCCAAGCGCTGCCAGTTCATCTTCACTCAAACCCGCCTGCCAGAGGTGGTTAAGCGCCACCAGCGTGGTTGCTGCATCGGACGAACCGCCGCCAATACCGCCCCCCATGGGAAGCACTTTTTCCAGCCGGATATGGGCACCTTGCGGGCTCGGCAGGGTTGCTTGCAGCAGGCGTGCCGCCCGGATAATCAAATTCTGCTCATCCGGCACCCCGGGAATGGCCGGCGTCAGGGTGAGTGTGTCGCTATTCGGTATCACCTCAAACTCGAGCCAGTCGCTGTGGTTGAGGAAGATAAACAGGGTCTGCAGCTCGTGATAGCCATCGGGACGACGGCCATTGACGTGTAAAAACAGGTTGAGTTTGGCCGGTGCCGGCCAGCGAGTGGAAGCCATTAACGTGCAAGAGTCCATTGGTTAATCTGAAGCTTGAGGCGGCTGTTCTGGCCGGTCATGGTCAGCTGGTGTGGCAGGCGGTAGCCATCCTGATCCCGATAATCGCCATAGACGATCTGCCACTGGCCGTCGCGCACGCTGGCCAGACTGCTGTCGGGGTTGAGTTCAAACTCCGCCTGACCCGGCAGCCCCTTGATCCACTCCGGTAATCCCGCAACCGGAATATTCCAGCCGGTCAGTTGATAGATGAGCGCTTCGGCATCCTGGCTCTGGTGGCGATTGCCGTCGCTGTCGAGCAGGGTGATCTCCCCCTTGCTGCGGGAGAGCTCCAGAATGCTGGTGCCGATCAGGCTGGTGAGGTTGAGGCGATAATCCTCCCCATCCTGCTGCCAGTTGAGACGGGCGCTGCCCTTTTGCTGTGGCGTGATGATGGCCATCTTGCCGGATAGCTGCCAGTGGGTCAGCTGCTCGAGACGGGTCCGCTCCTGGTTCCAGTTCACCTGGTCACGCTGGGGCTGGGTGGTGGCACAACCGGCCAGCAACAGCAGGCAGGTGAGAGTAAAAATACGTAGCAGCAAGAGACGGCTCCAGAGAGAGGAATTTGCCACAGTATACGGGGCGGCCGTATTGCTTTTAAAGACTTACCCTTTCTCGTACAATTGGCAGCCTTTGCACCCAGCGTATGAAATGATTGTCGCCCACTCATGAGTTTGCTTGCCCTCGGAATCAACCACAACACCGCCAGTGTCGCCTTGCGGGAACGGGTCGCCTTTGGCCCGGACTGCATCGATCGCGCCTTGCGTGAGCTGGTGAGCCAACCCGGTGTCAGCGAGGCGGTGATCGTCTCCACCTGCAACCGGACCGAACTCTATTGCAATCTGGAGGAGGAGCGGCAGGAGCAAGTGCTGCGCTGGCTGCAGCAGTTCCACGGGCTGGACGCTGCCGAACTGGTCACTGCCATCTATCAGCATCACGATGAAGAGGCGGTGCGCCACCTGATGCGGGTGGCGTGCGGGCTCGACTCGCTGGTGCTGGGGGAGCCGCAGATCCTGGGGCAGATCAAGCAATCCTACGCTCACGCCCAGCAGGCGGAGTCGGTGAAGGGGGCGCTGGAGCGGCTGTTCCAGAAATCCTTCTCGGTGGCGAAAAGAGTGCGTACCGATACCGAGATTGGCGCCAGTGCCGTGTCGGTGGCCTTTGCCGCCGTCAGTCTGGGTCGGCGGATCTTCTCCGATCTCTCCCAGACCAAGGTATTGCTGGTCGGGGCGGGGGAGACCATTGAACTGGTGGCCCGTCACCTGCGCGAGCAGAACGTGACCAAGATGATGGTGGCGAACCGCACCCTGCTGCGCGCCCAGACCCTGGCGGCCGAATTCGGCGCTCAGGTGATGACGCTCGAAGAGATCCCCGACTATCTGCACGAGGCGGATATTGTCATCAGCTCGACCGCCAGTCCACTGCCCATCATCGGCAAGGGGATGGTGGAGCGCGCGCTGAAGGCCCGCCGCTTCAAGCCCATGTTTCTGGTGGATATTGCCGTGCCGCGCGACATCGAAGCCGAAGTTGATGAGCTCTCCGATGCCTATCTCTACACGGTGGATGATTTGCAGGGGATCATCGAGCAGAACCTCGAAACCCGTAAACGGGCTGCCGCACAGGCGGAAGTGATCGTGCAGGAAGAGCGCGACGAGTTTATGGGCTGGTATCGCGGCCAGAGCTCGGTCGACCTCATTCGCGATTACCGCCATCAGTCACAGCAAGTGGCTGATGAAGAGTTGCAACGGGCCCTGCTGGCATTGGCACAGGGCGAGAGTGCCGAACAGGCGCTCAAGGCGATGGCCCATCGCCTCACCAACAAATTGATCCACGCGCCGACCCAGGCGTTGCGCCAGGCTGCCTCCCAGGGGGATCAGAGCGAGCTCTCCCGCTTGCGGCAGGCGCTGGGGTTGTCACAAGAGCCATAATTTTCGGGCAACCTGCCGGTTGTCCCGTCCTCCATTGAGAATGCAAGAGTTATGAATCCGTCACTGATCAGAAAGCTGGAAGGCCTCATCGAGCGCCACGAAGAAGTACAGGCCATGCTCGGCGAGCCAGACGTGGTCTCGGATCAGGATCGCTACCGCGCCCTGACCCGCGAATATGCCCAGCTGGAAGATATCGTTCACGCCTTCCAGCGTTACCGTCAGGCTCAGGATGATCTTGAGACCACCCAGATGATGCTGGAGGAGGACGATGCCGACCTGCGCGAGATGGCGCAGGAGGAGCTGCCGCTCGCCAAGGCCAATCTGGAGGCGTTGGAGCAGGAGCTGCAACTGATGTTGCTGCCCAAGGATCCCAAGGATGACAACAACTGCTATCTGGAGATCCGCGCCGGTGCCGGTGGCGACGAAGCGGCCATCTTTGCCGGTGACCTGTTCCGCATGTATTCACGGTTTGCCGAGCGTCAGGGCTGGCGCGTCTCCATCGTCAGCTGCAACGATGGTGAATATGGTGGCTACAAGGAGGTGATCGCCAAGATCGACGGCGAGCGCGTCTATGGCCGTCTCAAGTTTGAATCCGGTGGTCACCGGGTACAACGGGTGCCGGAGACCGAATCTCAGGGCCGCGTGCACACCTCCGCCTGTACCGTCGCCGTGCTGCCGGAAGTGCCGGAAGCCGAGCAGATCGAGATCAACCCTTCTGATCTGAAGATCGACACCTTCCGCGCCTCCGGTGCCGGTGGTCAGCACGTCAACAAGACCGACTCGGCCATCCGCATCACCCACCTGCCGACCGGTCTGGTGGTGGAGTGTCAGGACGAGCGCTCCCAGCACAAGAACCGCGCCAAGGCGATGTCGGTGCTCTCCGCCCGCCTGCAAGCGGCCGAGGATGAGCGCCACCGCGCCGCCGAGCAGAGCACCCGCCGCAATCTGGTGGGCTCCGGCGATCGCTCCGAGCGCATTCGTACCTACAACTACCCGCAGGGCCGCCTCTCCGAGCACCGCATCAACCTGACCCTCTATCGCCTCTCCGAAATTTTGGAAGGGGATCTGGACTGCGTCATCACACCGCTGGTGCAGGAGTATCAGGCCGATCAGCTCGCCTCGCTGGCCGAGAACAACTAATGCAAATGGTGATCCGGCAAGCTCGCATTAAGTGTTCTGCCCATAAGGTGGAGTGGCACTGATGCAGATCCAGCAGGCCCGCGCCCATATCATGACTGTGTTGGCTGAGGGGGAGTCCCCCCGCGCCGACGCCGATGTACTGCTCTGCCATCTGCTCGGGTGTCGTCGCAGCTATCTGATGACCTGGCCCGAGCGTGAGCTGGATGCCGCCCAGCAGGCCACCCTGCAGGGGTGGCTGGCTCGTCGTCTCAACGGCGAACCCATCGCCCATCTGGTGGGCGAGCGGGAGTTCTGGTCGCTGCCGCTGAAAGTGAGCCCGGCGACCCTGATCCCGCGCCCCGATACCGAGGTGCTGGTCGAGCAGGCGCTGACCAGAATCCCGCAAGGTCCTTGCGCCGTGCTGGATCTGGGCACCGGCACCGGCGCCATCGCGCTGGCGCTCAAGTCCGAGCGGCCCGAGGTCGATGTGTGGGCGGTGGATCGGATGGCGGATGCCGCGGCGCTGGCCCGCGAGAACAGCGCCGCGCTGGGGTTACCCATCGAGGTGCGCGATGGCAGCTGGTTCGAACCCCTTGGCGAGCCGGATCGCGACAATACGCCACGTTTTGCGGTGATTGTCTCCAATCCCCCCTATATTGATGGCGCCGATCCCCATCTCGAGCAGGGTGACGTGCGCTTTGAACCCCGCTCGGCGCTGGTTGCCGATGACGCCGGGCTGGCCGATATCCGCCACATCGTGGCCCATGCCCCCGCTTATCTGCTGACCGATGGCTGGTTGCTGCTGGAGCATGGTTGGGATCAGGGGGAGGCGGTGCGTCAGTTGCTGCGTGATGGCGGCTACCGCGAGGTAGCCACGGTGCGTGATTACGGGGATAACGACAGGGTGACGCTGGGCCTCTGCCCGCTGCGCTGACGGTTCCTCACTGTTACTCGGCGGGTTGCCTGTGCGCCCCCATGCAAGGATTGAATATGATTTTTGTGCTCAAACACCTGCACCTCACCCTGATTGCCGGGGCCGTGCTGATGTTTATGCTCCGCTTCTACTGGGTACAGACCGCCACTGGCCGAGCCTATAGCGCGCCGGTGATGAAGGTCAGCGGCTGGCTCAACGGTCTGGTGGTGCTCTCCGGCGTATTGCTCTGCATGGTGCTGGATCTCAACCCGCTCAATAACGGAACGCCCTGGCTCAGCGAGAAGCTGATGGCCATTCTGGTGCTGGTATTTCTGGCTGCGATGGCGCTGCGGCTTGCCAAAAGCAATCTGGTGCGCTGGTGCTCCTTTCTGGGGGCGCTCGGCTGGATCTACTTTATTGCCAAGTTGGCAGTGCTCAAACAGACGAGTGTGTTCGGCTAAGGCATGAAGAGAATGTTACACATAGACGAATGGACCGATTTCGAAGCCCACGACATCACCGAGCTGGCGTTGTCAGTCAGTGACGAAATTTATGGCTCGGTCGAGGAGGGGATCCGCGAGTTGAACCTGCTGGACGAGTGGCTGGACGAGCAGATTGAAGAGGGCACTTGCGACGAGGTGCGCCAACAGTTGCTGCAGGGCTTCTACCACAGCCTCGGTTTTCATGGCGACTGGCAGGACTATTTTTCTGCCAACAACTGTGACCTCAATCAGGTGCTGGTGCAGCGCAAGGGGATCCCGGTCAGTCTCGGCATTCTCATTATCCAGCTGGGGCGCAAGCTCGGGCTCGATGTAGAGGGGATCTGCTTCCCCGGCCACTTCCTGGTGAGCTTTGCTGGCGGCGAGGGGGAGGTCTATGTCGACCCCTTCACCGGCGACGAGCTGAGTCTGGCCCGCATCGAGCTGCTGCTGCGCGGTGCGTTGGGGGACTTGGCAACCCTGACCCCCGACTACCTGCAGCCCTCCGGCCAGTGGGAGATCATCGAACGGCTGCTCAACGTCAGCAAGGGTGCCCTGCTGCGGGAAGATCGCATGCCCGAGGCGCTGCGTTGCAGCGAGCTGTTGTTGCGGATGAAGCCCGGCGATCCGCTGGAGACGCGGGATCGCGGCTTTATCTACGAGCAGCTCGATTGCCCGCGCCAGGCCGCCGACGATTTTGAATATTTTATTGAACAATGCCCGGACGATCCGGTGGCCGATGTGCTGAAAGTGCAGCTGGCCGCGCTGGACCTGAGCCCCAAGCCCCTCCATTAAGGGCGGCTTGAGACTAAACAGAAGAATATCAAGGCCGCTGCGCTCGGCTGCAACGGAGTAACTTGGCTTCAGGCCCTTTTATTAAGGATGTCTTGGAGTTGAAACAGAAGAATATCAAGGCCGCAGCGCTCGGCTGCAACGGAGTAACTTGGCTTCAGGCCCTTTTATTAAGGATGTCTTGGAGTTGAAACAGAAGAATATCAAGGCCGCAGCGCTCGGCTGCAACGGAGTAACTTGGCTTCAGGCCCCTTCATTAAGGAAGTCTTAGATGGAACAGAAGAATATCAAGATCAACCAGATCGACGTTGCCAACGACAAACCGTTCGTGCTGTTTGGCGGCATGAACGTGCTGGAATCCCGCGACATGGCGATGGCGGTGTGCGAGAAGTACGTGGAAGTGACCAGCAAGCTGGGCATCCCGTTTGTCTTCAAGGCGAGCTGGGACAAGGCCAACCGCTCCTCCATCCACTCCTACCGCGGTCCGGGTCTGGAAGAGGGGATGAAGATTTTCCAGGAGCTGAAAGCGACCTTCGGCATGCCGGTCATCTCTGATCTGCACGAACCCCATCAGGCCAAGCCGGTCGCCGAGGTGGTTGACGTTATCCAGCTGCCCGCTTTCCTGGCGCGCCAAACTGATCTGGTGGAAGCCATGGCCCGCACCGGCAACGTCATCAACATCAAGAAGCCGCAGTTCCTGAGCCCAAGCCAGATGAAGAACATCACCGACAAGTTTGAGGAGTGCGGCAACGATCAGCTGATCCTCTGCGAGCGCGGTGCCAACTTCGGTTACGACAACCTGGTAGTGGACATGCTGGGTCTGGGCGTCATGAAAAAGAGCACTGGTGGCTATCCGGTTATCTTCGACGTAACCCACTCCCTGCAGTGCCGTGATCCGCTGGGTGCCGCCTCCGGTGGCCGTCGCGAGCAAGTGACCGAGCTGGCGCGCGCCGGCATGGCGGTCGGTCTGGCCGGTCTCTTTATCGAATCCCACCCGGATCCGAAAATTGCCCGCTGTGATGGCCCGAGCGCCCTGCCGCTCGACAAGCTGGAAGGCTTCCTCAAACAGATGAAGGCCATCGATGACCTGATCAAGGGTTTTGAGCCCCTGGATACCTCTGCTTGATGGGACAAGCACTTATCACAAGGCCTCGCAATGCGAGGCCTTGTTTTTTGCGCTTGCCCAGTGAAAGCACGTATAAAAAAACGGCCGACAGGCCGTTTTTTGTGCTGATACAGCAAGTATCAGCGGTTCACTGCAGGACGCTGATTACAGGCTCTGGGTGAAAGTACGGGTAACCACGTCACGCTGCTGTTCCGGGGTCAGGGCGTTGAAACGCACTGCGTAGCCAGATACGCGGATGGTCAGCTGCGGGTACTTCTCCGGATTCGCGATAGCATCTTCCAGGGTTTCGCGACGCAGCACGTTGACGTTCAGGTGCTGACCACCTTCAACAGCCGGTTCGGCCTGAACAGGCAGTTCGCGGTATTCGAACTGACCCAGATCAGAGAGTGCGACTTCCTGATCGGCAGCAAAGGCATCGCCTTTGACACAGATGCAGCGAGCCTGTTGCTTCTCTTCGTCCAGCAGCCAGAAAGAGTTCAGCAGGGCGGTGTTGGCAGCCTGGGTGATTTGAATGCCTTTGATCATGGTATGACTCCTCAATGGGAACGCGAATCCAACTGTAAGGAAATTACCCTGATGTATTTAAGCTACCGTTAATTGCGGTGGCTTAAAGGGCCCTTGCCTTACACCTTTGCTTTGATGGGGTCATATATACCATGTTGGTAATATTACTAAAATTGATCTAGATCAATAAAAATTAATAAAGCGCCATTTAAATGGGATTGAATTCTTGAGTTTAATCAAAAATAGGTCATTTTTCTGATTTTGTAAGATATCAAAATTATGCATCTTTTACCTTTTTAATCTAGTAATTTAACTACATCTTTTTCGGCTTTTCTGTGGTGGATTGAGGAGTTGGCTACACTCAGCAGAAAGCAAGGAGAGTGTCGGGTGAATATCAGGTGGCGAATGTGGGGATGGTTGGCCCTGTTCTGTTGCTGGGCAATCACAGCTGTGGTCCGGGCCGAAACAGTACGCATAGCGGTGGGCGAATGGCCGCCTTATATCAGTGAGTCGCTGCCCAATCAGGGGTTTCTCTGTCAGGTGGTACGTGAGGCCTTTGCCGAGCAGGGGGTCGATGTCAGCTTTCATTTCTACCCCTGGTCTGAGGCATACAGCCTGACTCTTGAAGGGCGTTATATGATTACCATGCCCTGGTTTCGCTCTCGCGAGCGCGAGCAGCACTTCTATCTCTCTGCATCGCTGGGCAAATTTACGACCCGTCTGCTTGCACTTAATGGTTCGCCATTGGTCAGTTTGGGTGAGCTGAAAAACGAGCCTGTCGGGGTTACCCGTGGCTATTTTTATGGTGAAGGGTTTGCAGCAAGGCAATCCGAGCTGTCTCTTGAGTGGTCCGACTCCGATGAGGAGAGCATGGAGAAACTGCTCACCGGACGCATTCGTTATCTGGTCATGGATGAACAGGTGGCACAGGTTCTGTTTCAGCAGGTTCTCTCTCGTCATCCCCAAGCGGCAGCATTGAGTGGTGCCCCCGATCCCATCTGGTCCCAGCCGGGCTATCTGCTGATGCGCAAGGCCGATCCCGATGCCCGCCGCTTGATGTTGCTGTTTAACGCCGGTCTGCACAAACTGGAGCGCTCCGGCCGGCTCGCCAGGCTCTGGAAAGTGTGAGTCACGGTTGCGTCTTGCGGGCTGCCCCCCTATCCTGACTCCTTCGCCGTATCAAGTGAGGAGGCCGGGGTGCTGACCTGGAGTGATGTGATTGGCTCTGAAAAAGAGCAGGACTATTTCAAGTGTACGCTGGCGACCGTCAGGGCAGAGCGGGAAGCGGGCAAGGTGATCTACCCCCCCGCGGCCGATGTGTTCAATGCTTTCAAACTGACCGAACTGGATCAGGTCAAGGTGGTGATCCTCGGGCAGGATCCCTACCACGGCCCCAATCAGGCGCACGGGCTCTGCTTCTCCGTTCTGCCCGGCGTGCGTACGCCTCCCTCACTGGTCAACATCTATAAGGAGATGCAGCGGGATCTGCCTGGTTTCGTCACACCCAATCACGGTTTTCTGGAGTCCTGGGCCAGACAGGGGGTTCTGCTGCTCAACACAGTGCTGACAGTGCAGGCCGGTCAGGCACACTCTCATGCCCATCTGGGGTGGGAAACCTTCACCGATCGGGTCATTGAGCAGATCAATGCCAGTTGTCAGGGGGTGGTATTTCTGTTGTGGGGCTCCCATGCCCAGAAGAAAGGGCGTTTTATCGACCGGCAACGCCACCACGTGTTGACGGCGCCCCATCCCAGCCCCCTTTCTGCCCACCGTGGTTTTATCGGTTGCGGCCACTTTTCCGAGACCAACCGCCTGCTGGAATTGCAGGGTAAAAGCCCGATCGAATGGCAATCTGTCTGCCAACCACTTGATTGAGTGCAAAGTTCGGGCGACAAATGACCGTATACTCAGGAAAGTAACATTTTATTTCAGCGCCAAGGAGTGCCCATGTTATCGAGTCTGCACAAGGATCACCTCAATATCGCCCGACTGCTGGATCTGCTGAAGCAGAAGCTGGCCGCCATTCGTGCCGAGCAACCCATCAGCTATTTTCTGGTGCGCGATGTCATCGATTATCTGCGGGAGGTCTCTGACAAGTATCACCACCCCAAGGAAGATCTTGTCTATGACTACTACCTGAAATACCGGGTGGTGGAGGGGGATGTCGCGAACCGCTTGCATGAAGAGCATCTCAAGTTGCTGGAGGCAGGGACCGAGCTCAAGGAGATGGTGGAGATGATCCTGATGGATGCGGTGATCCCGCTCGATCAGTTCACCGCCAAGCTGGAGCGCTTCGTGGAGCTGCAAGAGGCACACATGAACTACGAAGAGGGGGTGATCTTCCCCCATCTGCGTGACTCCCTGACCGAGGATGACTGGCGTCATCTGGAGCAAAACTGGCAGAACCGAGCTATCGGTGATCCTCTGTTTGGTGCCGAGATCAGCCAGCACTTCCAGGCGCTTGCCAAGCGCCTCTCCCTGCCTTTTGCTGCCAGCTGACGCACGCGGCTTTCGGTCATCAGTCATCTGACTGTGCAGGTGTTACCCGGCCAATGTGCCGGGTTACTTATTGTTACTCACGCCACATGATCTTGTTGTGCCATTTGTCGGGCACAGTGAGCTGCCAGCGGGCCAGCTCGCTCTTGCTGAAGACATATTCGCCGCGCAGGGCCGCTCGCGGGGAGATAGTACGGGGCAGGGTGCCCGCCAGTATGGTGTTGATAAGGGACGCTGCCTGCAACCCCTGATCGTGGCCGTCCAGTACCAGCCCGCCGATGGCCATCCCCTTGCCGACGGCAAACTCCCAGAAACAGAAGAGAGGAACCGGTGTGTTGGCGCTGGTCCACTCCAGCACCGTCTGTTCGCTCACATGCTTGCCATTATCGTCGACCAGCGTGTGGTAGAGGCCGAGGAAGATTGCCTGATAGCCATTCTTCTTGGCGTTGAGCACCGCCTCCTGCCAGAGGCTGTAATCCCCCATCAGCTGGCTGTTGACCCGGGTCTGGCCGACTCGCAATTCGGTCTGGGTCTTGAATTCATCCTCGATAGCGGTGAGGGCCACATTGCTGGAATCAAACAGTACCAGCGCCTTGTCAAGCCCTCCCATCATCTGACTTATTTCGCTGATGTTGCGCTTGAGCAGGGGGCGTTCCAGCACCCCGGTGATCTTGGGGTGGCCGACAAAGCCCTTGAGGCGGGGGTTTTCGTTCATGCCGAGAAAAACAACGGGAGTACCCAGCGAGGCGATCTCGTTGGCCAGATAGTTGATGGCATTGTCATCCCCCAGCACCACCAGATCCGGTTTGCTCTTGAGATAAAAAGCGATAGCCCGTTGAGCGATGTCGTCGAACGCCTCCCGTGGATGGCGTTTGGTGTCCATATAGAAGTGAGAGATCTTGTGCTCCCCCTGCAACCCTTTGCGCAAACCTTCGTTGTAGCTCTGGTCCCAAAGGTATTCGGGATGGTAGCTGCTGATCACCAGAATGTTTGCGGCCCAGAGCGGCAGGGAGAGGGTGGAGAGCAGTAGCAACAGCAGGGAGGTGCGCATGGGAAGGCCCCTGTCGAGTGATAGTGTATGCATGCTCAGTATGGGCAGTGTTTGCCGTTACTGTCATCTCGAAACCGGTATGGCAGGGCGCGATTTTTTTTCGGTTGAGCGGATCGGACGCCAGCCCGCACTCTGCTTGGGATCGGGTTTTATTGAGTCTTTTTTTGGTTGGTCGTGAACTGTCCCGCTCGCTGAAAAACCTGTTCTGGATCAAGAAATGAGGCTGCGCTTTGGTGCCTAATAGACACCACATATAGGGACGCATTCGTTTTTAATCCCTATATGTTGTGTTATCAAGCTGTGTATAAGCTGTTCCCCTCCTATCTTCAGCCCAGGCTTGTCAAGCCTCGGCTGAATTTATTTGCGTCCAGGACGAGATGCCGGGAGGGGGGCCCAACAAGGGTGAGCCAGAGGCAAATGCCTGGCCTTTTAACGGGGAAAATCCATGAAACCGGTTGTGATCAAACGTGACGGATGTCGCGCACCATTCAATGCCCAGCTGATTCGCGATGCGGTCAGCCGAGCGGCGGAAGCGGTCAATCAGGCCAATCCGGCACTCGCCTCCCGCATTGCCAATGCAGTGAGTCAGGAGCTGGAAGGGCGTGGTGAAGTTGATATCCACGAGATCCAGAACCGGGTCGAAAACCACCTGATGGCTTCCGACGACAAGGCCATCGCCCGTGCCTATATCGAATATCGCCACGACAGGGATCAGGCTCGCGAGGCGCGCGGCCGTCTGGCGCAGGAGATCCGTGGTCTGGTCGAGCAGACCAACGCCGCCCTGCTCAACGAAAACGCCAACAAAGACTCCAAGGTGATCCCGACCCAGCGCGACCTGCTGGCCGGTATTGTCGCCAAGCACTATGCCACCAGCCACATGCTGCCCCGTGATGTGGTTCAGGCCCACGAGAGCGGTGATCTGCACTTCCACGATCTCGATTACTCACCTTTCTTCCCGATGTTCAACTGCATGTTGATCGATCTGAAAGGGATGCTGACCCACGGCTTCAAGATGGGCAATGCGGAGATCGATACCCCGAAATCCATCAGCACCGCCACGGCCGTGACCGCCCAGATCATCGCCCAGGTGGCGAGCCACATCTATGGTGGCACCACCATCAACCGCATCGATGAAGTGCTGGCCCCCTATGTGACCATCAGCTGGCAGAAGCACCGTGAAGTGGCCGAAGAGTGGGGCATTGCCGATGTGGAAGCCTATGCCATGGCCCGCACCGAGAAAGAGTGCTACGACGCCTTCCAGTCGCTGGAGTACGAGGTCAACACCCTGCACACCGCCAACGGTCAGACCCCGTTCGTCACCTTCGGCTTTGGTCTGGGGGACAGCTGGGAGTCGCGGATGATCCAGCGCGCCATCCTCAGGAACCGCATCGCTGGCCTTGGCAAGAACAAGAAGACCGCCGTGTTCCCGAAACTGGTGTTCGCCATCAAGGATGGCCTCAACCACAAGCAGGGCGATCCCAACTACGACATCAAGCAGCTGGCGCTGGAGTGTGCCTCCAAGCGGATGTATCCGGACATCCTCAACTACGACCAGGTGGTCAAGGTGACCGGCTCCTTCAAGACTCCCATGGGTTGCCGATCCTTCCTCGGCGCCTACGAGGAGAATGGCGAGCTGATCCACGAAGGTCGCAACAACCTGGGGGTGGTGAGCCTCAACCTGCCGCGCATTGCGCTGAAATCCCGTGACGAAGCGGACTTCTGGGATCGTCTCGATGCCTCCCTGCGGGTCGCCAAGAAGGCGCTGATGTACCGCATCACCCGTCTGGACGGGGTGAAAGCACGGGTTGCACCGATCCTCTATATGGAAGGGGCTTGCGGCGTGCGCCTCAAGGCGGACGACAACGTCAGCGAGATCTTCAAGAACGGTCGTGCCTCCATTTCCCTCGGTTATATCGGGGTTCACGAGACCATCAACGCCCTGTTTGGTGACAAGGTGCACCTGTTTGACAGCGCCGAGCTGCAACAGAAAGCCATCGCTATCATCGCCCGTCTCAGGGCGGCCATCGATGAGTGGAAAGAGGAGACTGGCTACGGCTTCAGCCTCTACTCCACCCCGAGCGAGAACCTCTGCACCCGTTTCTGCCGCATCGATGCCAAGGAGTTTGGCGTGGTATCCGGCGTGACCGACAAGGGTTACTACACCAACAGCTTCCACCTTGATGTGGAGAAGCAGGTCAACCCGTACGACAAGCTGGACTTCGAGGCGCCCTATCCGCCCATCGCCAGCGGTGGCTTCATCTGCTACGGCGAGTACCCCAACATCCAGCACAATCTGGAAGCGCTGGAGAACGTCTGGGACTACAGCTATGACAAGGTGCCCTACTACGGTACCAACACTCCCATCGACGAGTGCTACGACTGCGGCTTCACCGGTGAGTTCGAATGTACCTCCAAGGGCTTTACTTGCCCGCGCTGCGGCAACCACGACCCGGCCAAGGTGTCGGTGACCCGCCGTGTCTGCGGCTACCTCGGCAGCCCGGATGCGCGCCCCTTCAATGCGGGCAAGCAGGAAGAGGTGAAGCGCCGCGTCAAACATATGTAAGCGCACAGGCGATGAAGAGCTGGCCCCTGACTCAAGGGGCCATTTTCATTGGAGGGCGGCAACCATGCCGCCTTCCCGTGAACGAGGCAGGAAAAAAGCGATGCACTACCACCAATACTACCCGGTCGATGTGATTAATGGCCCCGGCACCCGTGCCACCCTGTTTGTCTCCGGTTGTGAGCACCAGTGCCCGGGTTGCTACAACCAGAGCACCTGGCGGCTCGATGGCGGCAAGCCGTTCGATGAGGCGATGAGCGATCGCGTCATTGCGGATCTCAACGACAGCCGCATCAAACGGCGAGGTCTGTCGCTCTCTGGCGGCGATCCGCTCCACCCGGCCAACGTGCCCCACGTGCTGGCGCTGGTGAAACGGGTGCGCGCCGAGTGTCCGGGCAAGGATATCTGGTGCTGGACCGGTTATCTGCTCGGCGAACTGTCAGAGGCCCAGCGCGAGCTGGTGGCCTTGCTGGATGTGCTGGTGGATGGCAAGTATGAAAAGGAGTTGGCAGACCCCGGCCTGCTCTGGCGTGGCAGCAGCAATCAGCAGATCCACGACCTCAACGCCTGGCGTGATGCGGGTGAGCTAGTTCCCTGTCTGGTTTGCAGTTGAAGCCCGGGATGTTTATGGTTAGCCCATTCCAATCCTGACGACATTCATGAAGAGGAGAGCCGAGATGAACAATCTGCTCAAGATCCTGCTGGCCATTTTCCTGCCCCCGGTGTGCGCGTTTATCCAAGTGGGCTTTAGCCTGCACTTTTTAATCAACATAGTGCTGACCCTGATGGGCGGTCTGCCGGGCATGGTCCATGCGCTCTGGCTGGTGGTGAGCGACAAGCGCGGCTGATGCCAGCGGATGGTTAGTGAGCTTATTGACGATAAAAGGGCCAACCTCTCGGGGGGGGCCCTTTTGTTCATGTTCATACGAATACTTTTTCGTTAGGATGGGTGACTGACCAAAAGGGCGCGTGTTGAGCGGCCTGCAGTCCGGCAATAAGTACCGGCAGAGAACAAGGAGCGTTACATGAAGTGGAAAGTCGCAGTATGGTCAGGTCTGGCAGTGACACTGTTGCTGGGGTGCTCATCCCGTCAGGAGGTAGCGCACGAGCGCGCTCCGATCGCTATCTCTCTCGAGCAGTTGTCCAGCTACTGGGTTCAGGAGAAGCAGTGGTCATGGCTTGGTAATGACGAGCCAGCCCTGCCAGCCAAACCGGTCAAGGGGTATGTGGAAGTTCGCTATCAAATCGACGCCAGCGGCACGCCGGTCAAGCCGGAAGTGGTAGCGGCCGAGCCCCCCGGCGAGCTGGAGCAGAGTGCGCTGGCGACCCTCTCGCGGATCCGCTACAGCCCTGCAGAGGGCAACCCGGATGCCATTCCGGTCGAGGTGACCAACCGCTTCGAGATCGAGATCAACTGATCCCCCATCACTCTGATGCCAGAGAAAGAGAGACCCCAGCCAGGCCGGGGTCACGTTTATTGCTGTTTGCAGTCGTTGTAGGCGGTCTGCCACTCGCCATCCTGATCCCGAAGCTCGACAAAGCCCTCATCCCCCTTGTTCCACCAGACGGCCTCATGTTCGTCCGTATAGCGGGCGCCGGAGGCCGAAATGGCCTGGGGCAGGGTGTAATCCTTGCCGTTCGGCAGTGATAGCTTGATAAAGTTGAGGCTCTCGTCTGAGAGGGAGAAGTAGCGCACCTGTACCTTCTTGCCCTGCTCGCACTGGTAACTGACCGGTTCGCCACCAGTGACTGAGAGGGTATTGCCCTGATTGCAGCCAGCGAGCAGGCCGAGGGCCAGCGCACCAGCGGCCATCATATGTGCTTTATTCATGATTACAGCTCCATTGGTGTCATACGGGCGTGAGCCTAACAGGTTGCCGTTATTGTGCAATCAGCGGGGCCATTCGGTGCGTCGCTGGCTGTCCGGCATACCGCGCGAGTATGAGGGGGATGCCGCTATCAGCAAGGTAGTGTCAATCAGTGCAGGCCAAGTCTGGTTTCAAACTGGCGGATCAGCGTCTCATAGGTGCCGTTGTTCTTGATCTTCTGCAATCCCTGCTCGAACTGCTTGGCCAGCGCTTCCCCTTGCGGTGTGTTGCGGGAGAAAGCGAGCCAGAAGCCATCGGTGGAGATCTTGCCAACCTTGACCACCTTGCCGGTCAGCTGCTTCTGCTGGATCTTGAGGTAGCCCGGCATACCGTTCATCAGGATGTAGTCGACCCGGCCACGTACCAGCATCTCGAGGATCTGGGCATCGGATTTGGCCTGAAAGCGGGTGATCCTGGGGTTCTCCATAAAATCGGTGGGGTAGGTGTAACCCAGGGTGATGCCCACCCGCTTGCCCTCCAGCGAGGTAAGCTTGAGATCCCGTTGCGGGTCGCTGGCAAGAGCGAAGATGGCAAGATCCTCCTCGAACATGGGGGTATCGTGCCAATGGTACTGGTAGCGGTTATCTTCGGTGATGGTAGCGTTGAAGCACCCCGCAAGTTTGCCGCTTTTTGCATCGTGCATGCAGCGGGCGAAGGGGAGGGTGCGAAAGACAATCTCGATCCCTTCGGCGGCGAACACCGCCTTGACCAACTCAGGCGCCAGTCCGCGGGGCTGGCCATCCTCATTGTCCTTGCCGCGCTCGCAGTAGGGAGCCCAGTCATCTTCGGCGCCAATGACAAGCGGGGTGGCCCCGAGCGGGCTGGTGGCCAGCAGCACCAGACACACCAGCCATTTTTTAAACAATGAAACCATAGGTGCACCTCATCGACAGCAGCCTTACAAGCATAGCCATACTTCTGTGCTGACTTGTGGTGACGGGAGGATGACAAGGGTGCAAAAAAAACGCCCCGGCAGGCGACGGGGCGAAAGAGAGCTCATCCATGGGCTGACAACAGTGTTTACAACAGGAGATCAATAACCGAAGCGGGTCGCCTCGAAGCGGTTGAGCAACCGGTGGACGAGGTAGCAGGCCAGCAGGGTGACCACGATGGCAAACAGGATGCTGCTCACCCGGTAGAGGGCGCTGAACACCAGATCGTTGCCCGGGGTGAGGTACTGGCCAAACAGGATGCCGAGGGTGGTGAGGGCGCCAAAGCCGACCCCGGAGCCGCCTGCCTCCTTGACGTGGGCATGGCTGAACAGCATGGCGCCGAGCCACAGCAGTGGAGCGACCAGCAGCAGTTGCCCTGACCAGTCATAGAGCAGCAGTTGGCCGAGCAGGCCGAAGGTGACCCCCAGCAAGGTACCCATCGCCCGTTTACGGGCATAACTCAGCGCACCGTTCCAGTGCATGGGGAACAGCACCAGCAGGGTTGTGGCCTGGGCAGACATGGAGTCGCGCAGGTCAAACACCTGAAATACCAGAAACGACAGGGTGGCCACAGTGGCACCCAGCAGGGCTTCATGGCGCATCCGGTGCGGTGCCTTGGGGGCCGAGGCGGGCTTGGGTCTGGCCTCCACATCCGGGATCAGCATGGTCATCAGGTAGGCGATCAGCACCGACAGCAGGCTCGCCCAGATATTGTTGAGGATCAGGTCGTTGAGGTCGGTCTGCGGATAGCTGGCAAAGTGCAGCATGATGCTGAGGCTCAGCACCCCGTTGGCCCCGAACAGAAACAGGCTGCCCCGCGACATGGCGGCGAAACGGTAGAGAAACAGCAGAAAGGCGATGGGAGTCATCAGTGCCGGATGGCTGCCAAACAGCCCCCCCAGCAGCCCGACCTCCACCCCACAGACCATCGCCGCCGCGATCAGCTGGCGTGCGGCATGGCCATTCATTACAGGCACCATCCCCAGCAGCAGCACCGGCGTGACCGTATAGAAGACCCCGTAATTCCAGCCAAACAGTTTGCAGAGCAGAAAGCCCGTGGTGCAGCCAAAAGCGATGCGCAGGCACTGGCGCAGCTCGTTGCCAGTGAGGGGCCGATACCAGAGGTGAGTGGCAGCACCACCGACGAGGTGGGCTGGGGCAGTATTGGCCGACGGGTGAGTGGCGTGGTTAGTAGACATAATGGAGCAGGCTGAGCAGGTGGATCTGGCCCCGTGCCAGCATGGCGGTCAGGGCATTGTCCGGCAGCAGTTGCACCGTGGCCCGCGCCCCGGCTGGCAGATGGTCGGGGAGCTGGTCCAGCTCGAGGTGCAGCCGCATCCGCTGGGCATCCCGCACCCAGCGATCCGACTCCACCGGTGCGGCCAGTCGACCATTGGCATCAAACTGACCGGCACTCACCCCGGCATCCAGACTGCTCACCCGGGCAGGATAGAGCTGACCCGGCTCGCCATCGAAGGCGACCAGTGCGCGGGTTTGCGCGCCGACATGGCGCAGGCTTTTCTCCCGAAAATCGGCAATGACGTCCACCTGTTCCGACACCAGCGCCAGCAGCGGGCTGCCCGCGCTGGCGATACTGCCCGGCTTGAGCTGCAGGTTGGTGATGGTGCCATCCTGATCCGCGTGGACCTGGCTGTAAGAGAGGGCCAGCTGCGCTTGCGCCAGCTGGTTGCGGGCCTGGCGCAGCAACAGATTGTCCTCACCGGTCACGCCACGACTGGCCTTGATCTGGGCCAGTTTGGCCTGACTGGCGCGCAGGTTGGCCTGGGCGCTGCGCAGGGCGCTGTCAGCCTCATCTTTTTGTTGCAGCGAAACCATGTGACGTTGGTAGAGCGCATCGATCCGCTCAGCCTCGCGCCACTTCTGGCTGGCTAGGGTCTCCTTGGCGTTGATCTCGGCAACGGCGGCGGTCAGAGCGGCATCCAGTTCACTGTTCTGCTGCTCTGCCTGCGCCAGCGCAAGGCGGGCCTGCTCCACTGCCAGTTCAAAAGGGGCCGGATCCAGCCTGAACAGCAGATCCCCTTTCTTGACCTGCTGGTTGTTGTGAACGGCGACCTCGATCACCTTGCCGCTCACCTGGGGGGCCAGCTTGGTGACCACCCGGGTCGCCATCGCCTGAGGGGTGAGGGGCATCAGCAGGTCGGCTATCAGAAAATAGGCAAACAAGGTGGCAAAGCCCGCCATGGACCATTTGATCCAGCGGGTAAATTGTTGATCCGGAGTCATCTTATTCTCTCTCTGTGTCGGTCTCGGGAGGGCTTGTATCGCCTCCGGCTTGTCGGTCGTGGTGTTGTTCAATTTTGCTGAGGGCGTTGGCCGAGATCCGCTGCACCGTGGCTTCAAACAGCTGCAGGGTCTGCTCGTCGATGCCCCCCAGCAGCTCCCGGCGGATATTCATGATGCGGTCGGCGATCTGATCGAGCAGGGTCTGGCCAGCCGGGGTCACGCAGACGATGCGGGCCCGCTTGTCCTGACTGCAGCAGTGGCGCTCAATCAGACCCTGCTCTTCCAGCTGGCCCAGGGTGCGCATCAGGGATGGCAGTTCTATTTCGAGGGCTTCGGCCAGGGTCTTCTGGCTGACATGGTTCCCCATGCGGGAGAGCTTCCACAGCGCGGTCCAGCGGGGATGGGTGAGGCCAAGGGGAGCCAGCTCCAGGTCGGCGGCAGTACGCCATAGCCGGTGCATCCGCGCTATCTGCTCGGCGAGTGACAGCTCGCGCAACCTTTCCAGATCCGTCATCTTCTCATCCTCAATGTACTTAGCCTGCTAACTATCATACTTGTTTAGCAGGCTAAGTAAATAGTGTGATGTGAATCATGTTTCTGGTCGGATCTTTCGTTGGTGAGGGCGAGCAGCATTCGAGCCCCTGATATTATTTTCGGGGCTGATCCACTCGAGGCTCTCTTGCCGATTCGGATATTGCGCCGTGAATGGAGGATATCCGGCGATTATTTTCATGAAATTTTCAGCTTCAGTGAGCAGCTCTTTTTTTATCCGCTAATATTGATGGGGTTATAAAACAAGGGGGAAACGGGTTGTGGATGGATATGACAGTGGATGTGTGTATCTGGCAATTGAAACGCTGTTGAGTGATGGAGAATATGGTGCAGAGTCACACCATGGCGTGAATCGGGAAGGCGCTATCAGAAGTACCGATATCAGTCATGATTTTGACCCCGCCAATATTCCATTGCTGTTGGCAGAATAGACCTGACCGTGTGTGATCCTTGTGAGTTCAAGCCAGTGCTCTGGTATTCGCTGGCTTGACTCATCACTATTTCAATCTCCCCTTTTTGCATCTTTCTCCTCACCATTTTTCATCGTGCGTGCTTCCTTCCTGCACGCCGACTCAAACCCTGGTGTGGCATGCCGTGGCACTCGCGTTATGGCGATGACATTACCCGCTGATAATCACTCACAGGAGCTGTGGCGATAAATGGTCGCAGAGCTTGTCATCTGGCTCTGTTATTTCCCCGAAGGGGGGAGATCATCGCATCGTTATTACTGCTGATCACCCAAATATCCGCCATTGGGCTCGCTCGTTTTATCACCCTATTTCCTGACTTGGTCGGGTATCGGATGTCTGGTGTTCTATTGTGCTGCGCACGTTGGCGGCACCATGATGTTTAAGTTTTTAATGTTTTTATATGGCTTTGCAATCTGGCTAACCGACAGGGGCGAGGGGGATCAATAAAGTAGCGGCCACAATCACACGCAGAGTACATAACAATGAAAAACCTCTCACCCCTACAAACCACACAAGAAAAGGCCGCCTTTATGGGCGGCCAACAAATTGCCGGTATGCCTCTCTTTATATTTCTGGGGCTGGCGACCTGTGTTCTCTTTTCCGGCTGGAATGGCTCGCTGCCGCTGGGCATGGTCGGTGCGTTGGCGCTGATGTTCGTGCTGGGCACCCTGCTGACCGAGCTGGGTGAGCGGATCATGCCGATCCGCGAATACCTGGGGGGCGGCACCATCCTCGCCATCTTTGGCGGTGCCGCCCTGTTTGAATATCAGTTGCTGCCGGTGCAGGCGGGGCAGGTCATCACCCACTTCATGAAGGAGGGGGGCTTTCTCAACTTCTTTATCGCCAGTCTGGTGACCGGTTCGGTGTTCGGCATGAGCGGCGCGCTGCTGAAAAATGCCGCCATGCGCTACCTGCCGGTTATTCTTGGTGGCGTCGCACTGGCACTGCTGAGTGTGGGGCTGGTCGGCTCCCTGATGGGATATGGCTTCAAGAATGCCGTGCTGCTGATCGGCCTGCCCATCATGGGCGGTGGCATGGGCGCCGGTGCGGTGCCGTTGGTGGAGATCCTCTCCGGCCCGATGCAGATGTCCAGTGCGGATCTCTTGTCGCGCATGGTACCGGCGGTGGTGATCGCCAATACCCTGGCCATTCTGGTGGGCTCCCTGCTGGCGCGGCTCGGTCGCCGTTACCCCTCCCTGACCGGCAACGGCAAGCTGATGGTCAAAGAGAATAGCCAGAGCATTGCTGACGAGCAGGCCGAAGCGCCGACCCTGCAGAGTCTGGGTATGGGCCTTTTCATCAGCTCCAGCATGTTTGTGCTGGGTTCCCTGCTTGGCAACTTTATCCCCATGCACCCCTTCGCCCTGATGATTTTGGCGGTCGCCTTTATCAAGGTGAGCGGCGTGCTGCCGCGTCGTTATGAGCAGGCGGCGGCCGACTGGTACCAGTTTGTGGTGAGCAACCTCACCCCCTCGCTGCTGGTGGGGATCGGCGTCGCCTATACCAGTATTCCCGAGCTGATCAGTGCCTTCTCCGTCAGCTACTTCGTGCTGGTCATGGTCACCGTAATCGGTGGCGCCCTCGGCGCGGCGCTGGTCGGCAAGCTGATCGGTTTCTATCCCATCGAGGCGGCCATAACCGGCGGGCTCTGTATGGCCAACATGGGCGGCACCGGCGACGTAGCCGTGCTCTCGGCGGCCCAGCGGATGAAGCTGATGCCCTTTGCCCAGATCTCCTCTCGCCTGGGCGGCGCCGTGATGCTGATCTTGGCCACCGCCCTTATCTCCCTGCTCGCCTGATACCGGATTGAGGAACAAACAAGATGAACGACATCATGATGGGCACCAGCCTGCCCTATGCCGAGCGCAAGCGTCAGGGGGTGCGGGGTCGCATGCCTCACAAGGAGGAGTCCCTCTCCCAGCAGCGGCGCCGGATCTACCGATTGGTCAGCGCCATGCAGAGTCCGTTTGACCAGCATCTGCTGCTGCGCCAGCTGCAGGAGGACAACCCTGTGCTGTTCTACGATCTGGTACGCCACCACCTGCCGGAGCTGCTGCCGATCATCTACACCCCGGTGGTGGGGGAGGCGTGCCAGCGCCACAGTGACCTCTATCTGCGCAGCCACGGCCTCTACCTCTCCTGGCACGACCGGGATGATCTCGACGATATCCTCGAGTCGGTGGAGCAGGAGGTGGATGTGATCGTCATCTCCGACGGCGAGCGGGTGCTGGGGCTTGGCGATCTCGGTATCGGCGGCATGGGGATCTGTATCGGCAAGCTGGCGCTCTACTCCGCTGCTGGCGGCATCAATCCGGCGCGTACCCTGCCGCTCTGTGTCGATGTGGGCACCAACAACCCCGAGCTGCTGGAGGATGACTCTTACCTCGGCTGGCAATCCCCGCGCATCGACGGCGAGAGCTACTACCACTTCATGGACAAGGTGGTGGCCGCCATTCGCAAGCGCTGGCCCCAAGTGGTGCTGCAGTTTGAAGACTTTGCCGGCAAGCATGCCGCCAACCTGCTGACCCGCTATCGGGACGAGCTCTGCATGTTCAACGACGATATTCAGGGCACGGCGGCAGTGGCTTCTGCCTGCGTGCTGGCCGGGTTGCAGCAGGCGGGTACCGCCCTGTGCGATGCCCCGGTGCTGATCGTCGGGGCGGGTTCTGCCGGTTGCGGCATCGCCGCCATGTTGGCCCAGCTTGCGGGGAGCCACGATGGCGTCTGGCTGTTTGATCAGGACGGGGTGGTCTGCGCCGATCGTCCCAACCTGACTCGCGCCCAACAGCCGTTTGCCCGCGCCGTTGAGGAGGGGAACAGTTCGCTGCTGGAGACCATCCGCCAGGTGCGTCCGGCGGTCTTGATTGGCGTGAGCGGGCAGGGTGGCCTCTTTACCCGCGAGGTGTTGCAGGCGATGGGGGAGGTGTGCGATCAGCCGGTGATCCTGCCACTCTCCAACCCGACCCGCAGTGCCGAGGCGACCCCCGAGCAGGTGTGGGCCGCCACAGATGGCCGCGCCCTGCTGGCCACCGGCAGCCCCTTTGCGCCGGTAACGGTGGCCGGCGAGCGGCGGGTAGTCTCCCAGTGCAACAACGTCTATGTCTTCCCGGGGATTGGTCTCGGGGCCTGCGCGGTCAAGGCGCGCCGCATCAGCGATGGCATGTTGCTGGCTGCGGTGCGGGCAGTCGGCGCCTATCCGCTGGTGGCGGGTCGGCTGCTACCCCCCATCGAACAGGTGGGAGAGGTGGCCCGCGCCGTCGCCAGAGCGGTGGCGCTCTGCGCCCGCGAGGAAGGATTGGCCGATTTTGTCGGCGATCCGGCTCCTTTGATTGACCAGACCTGGTGGCATCCGCACTATTGGGCTGCGTCCTGACGTTTTAAGGTATGTGCATGAAACTTCGCCACCAGTTGGTCACCCTTTCTCTCGGGCTCTCCCTGCTGCTGATCCTCATTCTGGGCAGTCTGCTGGCCCTCTTTATCCGCCATCTGCTGGAGAGCAATCTACAGGATAAGGGGAGCGATCTGGCACGGGTGATGGCGGCGGACACCCGGGTGGTCGAGGCCCTGCGTCAGGGCCGTGACCCTACCCTGCGCGACTATGTGGAGGCGGTCTGCAACCGCACCGACGCCACCTATATGGTGGTAACCGACGAGCATGGTCGCCGCCTCAGCCACCCCAACCCCGAGCTGGTGGGGCAGAAGTTTCGCGGCGAGGATATCTGGCCCGCGCTGCAGGAGCGGCGCAGCTACTGCTCCAAGGATCGGGGCACCATGGGGCCGGCGATCCGCTGCTTCTCCCCGGTGGTGGGCGGTGACGGGCGCGTCATGGGGGCCGTGGTGGTGGGCTATCTGATGCAGCAGGTGGAGGGCATCTATATGGAGCGGGTAGCCCTGCTCATCAGCGCCATCGTTGCGGTGCTGGGGTGCGGCCTGCTGCTGGCACTCTGGGTGCAATACCTGCTGCGCAAGACTCTGCTCGATCTGGAGCCGGAGGCAATCGTGCGCCGTTTCACCCTGCAGGATCTGGTGCTTGAGCACATCACCGAAGGGGTCATCGCCCTTGATGGTCGCGGCAACATCAACATGATCAACAGCACCGCCAGCTATCAGCTGCGGCTGCCGGTTACCGGGCGCCACGCCCTGCAGGGACAGTCGCTGGCGGAGCTGGTGCCGCCCCTTGCCCCCTGTCTGGAGCAGGAGGGTGGGGAAGTGGGCTTCACCATTCAGGGGGAGTCCTTCGTTGGCCGCTGGCAGGCGGTGCAGGGCAAGGCGCCGGGGCGGCTGCTGATCTTCAGCCGTCCGGAGGTGGCCGCCAGTCTGGGGGTGCAGGTGACCCACCTGCGCCAGTATGCCGAGATGTTGCGGATGCAGAGCCACGAGTTTGCCAACAAGCTGAGCAGCCTCTCCGGCCTGTTGCAGCTGGGCCATGTGGATCAGGCGGTGGAGCTGATCCAGCAGGAGAACGAAGCGTGCCAGACCATGCTGCAGGAGCTGCTGCGGCTGATCGACAACAAGCCGGTGGCGGGGCTGATTCTCGGCAAGTTCAGCCGGGCTCGCGAGCTGGGGGTGACCCTGGAACTCGATCCCGATTCGGCGCTGGCGGAGTATCCGGCCTCGGTCTCGGCCGATCTCATTACCCTCATTGGCAACCTGCTGGACAACGGCCTGCAGGCGGCCTGGCGCAACCGCCAGCAGCGGCCGCCGCGGGTGCTGCTGTCCCTGTGCGATGTGGGGCGGCGACTGGTGATCGAAGTGGAGGATAGCGGTGAGGGGGTCGACGAGGAGCTGGCCGATCACCTGTTCGATTACGGGGTGAGTCGCCAGAGCGGCGATCACGGGGTGGGTCTGTTCCTGGTCAAGGAGACCGTGGGTCGGCACGAGGGTGTGATAGAATGGCGGCGAACCGCCGAGCAGACCACCCTGTTTGGTATCTACTTGAATAAAAACCAATTAATGTGAGCCATGGACCCAATAATCACGCTTGTTATTGAAGATGACGATCGGATCGGTGCCATCTTGTCAGAACTGGTGGCGGCGACACCCGGTTTCTCCCTGCTGGGGCGGGCCGGCACCCTGGCCCAGGCCGATGCCATGATGGCCGGTGTGGTGCCCCAACTGCTGCTGGTGGATGTCTCCCTGCCCGATGGCTCCGGCCTTGAGTGGGTGAGCCGCCTGCGCAGCCACAACCGCGAAGCCTACGTCATCATGGTGACTGCCTCGCGGGATGTGGAGACCATCCAGCAGGCCCTCAATCTGGGGGTTCATGACTACGTCATCAAACCATTACGGCTGTTTCGCATTCAGCAGAGCCTGGACGAGATCCTGCAACTGCACAGCCGCCTCTGCGAGCGGGGTCGGCTGGAGCAGGAAGATCTCGACAAGCTGCTGGGCAAGGGAGGGCGCTCCCAGATCAAGGAGATGCGCGTCACTCCCAAGGGGATCGACAGCATCACCCTGCGTCAGGTGCTGGATCTGCTGGCGGGTGAGCCGGAGAACGTCTTCTCCACCGACACGGTGGCGCTGCGACTCTCCCTCAGCCGCACCACGGCGCGCCGCTATCTGGAGTATCTGGAGTCGGAAGATCGGGTGGATGTAGATCTCAACTACGGTCAGCGGGGGCGGCCGGAGCGGCGCTACCGCTGGCGCCGGGCCGGTTGAGGTGCTCACTGACGTGCATTGCAGAAACAACAAGGGAGCCCATGGCTCCCTTGTTGTTTCCGGACGATGTTGGTTCTCAGGCGGCTTCCCGTTCTGCTACCGGTGCACGCCCCTTCAGCTGGGAGGCCATCACCCCGCCCAGGATCAGCCCGCCCCCCAGCAGGTGATAGCCGTGGATCGGTTCACCCAGGCTGACGACGGCGATCAGTGCCGTACAGAGCGGCATCAGGTTCATAAAGACCGAGGTGCGCTCTGCCCCCATACAGGCGAGGCCGCGCATCCAGCAGTAAGCCGCCAGCAGGGAGGAGGCGAGCCCGGCGAAGAGCACCAGACCCCACCCTTCGGCCGGCACCGCCATCGAGTCGGCACTGAGAGCGAGCGGCACCAGCAGTAGCACGGCCAGCAGGATCTGCATGTAGAGGTTGAGCCAGGGGCCAAACGGCAGTTGCCAGCGGCGGATCAAGAGGCCGTAAAGGGCGTAGCTGGCGGAGCCGAGCAACATCATGCCATCCCCCGGGTTGATGCCGTTATGGAGCAGGGCGAGCGGTTCGCCCTTGCCAAGCAGCCAGAGCACTCCGAACAGGGAGATACTCATGCCGAGCAGTGCCTGTTTGCCGGGACGCTGGCCGAAGAAGAGCGCCCCTTGCAGCAGGGTGAGCAGTGGAATGAGGGAGCCGATCACCCCCATATTGGTGGCCGAAGTGCTGTGAGCAGCGTAGTAAGCGAGGCACTGGTAGAGCACCATACCGAGCGCCGCCAGCACCAGCAGCTTGCCGAACCAGGGGCGAACCTCGCTACGGCGGCGCCACAGCTGCGGCAGGCAGAAGGGGGTCAGTGCCAGAGCGGCGATCACCCAGCGATAGAAGGAGATAGCCGCGGGGTCGAGCACGCTGGCGGCCGCCTTGGACACCACGGTATTGGTAGCCCAGATCAGCACCGCCATCAGCGGAAAGAGAAGAGGGGAAAAGATTCGCATCAGAGGCTCCTTATTAACAGGGGGCCAAGTCTACCCTTGTCTTTATATTATCAAGTAGCGTAAAACAGACAGATGACCCAGCAGAAAAGACAACTCTTTCTGATGCACCTTTTTCCGGCCCACACGGGCTGCGTTTGCCCGCAACTGATGGCTGCTTTTGACCTGTGCCGGAGACCGAGCCAACAGGGCGTTGCATCACGCCTGCTCCTCTCTCTCGCTGACAAGGGGCGCTGATGGCCACTCACCACTTTCAGCCGGTAGATGTCGTTCTGCCCGCTCCCAATCCGCTCTATTTCAGTTACCAGCAGATGCTGGCCGACAGCGCGACCGTGCTGCACTCCCACCCCTGGGGCCAGCTCAACATGATCAGTCTGGGGATCATGGAGATAGAGCTGGGGGATCAGCGACTGGTGGCCCCTGCCGACTACCTGATCTGGGTGCCGGCGGATCTCGACCACACCTCCTACAACGAGCAGACCCTCGACTACACCTCCATCTACGTCAGCCACGAGCTGGCGGCCAAGCTGCCGCCAGAGCCCAGATTGCTGCTGCTCACCCCGCTGATCCGCGCCCTGCTGAGCGATTTTTGCGAACGGCGGGTGAGCCATATGGCGGATGAGTGGGATCAGCGTCAGGCCGAGTTACTGGTGGAGCGACTGGCGCGCACCCGCTGTCAGGAGAGCTACCTGCCGATGAGTCAGGACAAGCTGCTGGCTCCCATGCTGGCGGCGTTACACAGCGATCCTGCCGATCCCCGAACACTGGCCCAGTGGGCCGGACAACTGCATACCACAGAGCGCACCCTGGCGCGGCGCTGCCTGCGGGAGCTGGGGATGAGTTTCGGTCAGTGGCGGGCGCGGTTGCGGCTGCTCAAGGCGCTGGCCTGGCTCAAGGGGGACATGCCGATTCAGGAGATCAGCTGGCGGCTCGGTTACGGCTCCACCTCGGCCTTTATCGCCATGTTCAACCGGGAGCTGGGCTGCTCCCCTCAGCGTTATCGCCAGCAATCGGCAGAACGGGGGCTCTAATGGGAAAAAATGGGAGCGATGCAGTGTGAATGCCATGATAAGTAGCCTGTTTCTTGTCGTTACAGGGATTATCATAGAGCCCTGTTATCATGGGCCATCTGGCAGCAACGATCGGTTGTCTGCCCGAGTGAATGGCTGTGCCTTCATATTCAGGGGTTAGGGTAAGCATGATCGCGTCCGGTTCCCGTTTGGCCGAGTCACTATTCTGGTATCTGCTGGCGCTCACCGGTTGTGCCATCCTGCTGTTCGAGTTCGGGCCAGAGCGAGTTCTCGATATCAAGGAGTGGCCGCTCTCCATCACAGTGCAGCAGCCACGGGATGCTGGGCCGGGGGCGGTGCGCTATCAACCCTCGGCGGATGATCATCCCGGAGTGGTCTGTACGTTAACCGCCAATCCGGCCAGCTACCCAAGTTGCGGCCTTATCCTCACCCTGACCCCCCGTGACAAGGGGATTAATCTGACCCGTTTTGGCACACTTCATATCCGTTTGAGCGTAACCGGGGCTGGCGAGCAGGATTGGCGCTTGTATCTGCGCAACTACAATCCGGTCTATGACCGGGTTGATGAGCCTGAGCAATCCAAGTTCAACGAGATCATTTTTCGGCCGGCGGATTACGGCCGGGATCACGAGGTGCCACTGGATGTGTTTACCCCGGCGACCTGGTGGATCACCCGTTACAATGTGCCGTTGCAGCAGCAGGGGGCCAATCTGGATCGGGTTTATGCCATCGAGGTTATGGCTGGTTCAGATATGCCGCCCGGTAAGCATGGCGTGGTGATCGAAGCGCTGCAGTTTCACGGTAGCTGGCTCGATGCCACCCTCTTCTATCGGCTGATCCTGTTTGTCTGGTTTCTTTACGGTTGTACCGTTTTTCTGATCAACCACCTTTTGATGAAGCAGCGCTTGCAGCATGCCCATCAAGCCAAACTGGAGGCCGAGGCGCTCAACCGGACCTTGAGTGAAGAGAATCGCCGCTCCCGCGAGGAGGCCTGTTATGATGCCCTGACCGGCGCCCTCAACCGGCTCGGCGGTGAGCGACTGCTGCTCGAGATAGGTGAGCAGCCCTGCACTCTTGTCTATATCGATGTGGATCACTTCAAACAGATCAACGATAGCCATGGCCATCCGGTGGGAGACGAGGTGCTCAAACTGCTGGTCAGCGAGATCCTGCGCCACTGCGATCCCCTCTGCCATCTGGTGCGCTGGGGGGGAGAGGAGTTTGTGTTGGTCTGCCTTGATTACGATGAGTTGCGGGCGTGTATCCTGGCCGAGCGGCTGCGTACCCTGCTGGAGGCATCTCCCCATTGGCCGCTGGCCTTGCGGGTGACCGCTTCGTTCGGGGTGGCCGAGCGGGGGGGAGAGCCATGGGAATGCGTACTCAAACGTGCCGACGAGGCGCTCTATCAGGCCAAGACGCAGGGACGCAACCGGGTAGTGGCGCATTGAGGGCGGTAGCATGACATGTTAAAGACGAGAGCAAGATGACCAGACAATCTATTGGTGCCCTGACCCTGCTGGTGGCCGACTATGACGAGGCTATCGCCTTTTTCACCGAGGGGCTGGGGTTTGCGCTGCTGGAAGATACCCGGCTCGACGAACCGGGCAAACCGGGCAAACGCTGGGTGCGGGTTGCTCCCGCTGGCAGCTCGGGTTCCTCGTTGCTGCTGGCGCGGGCTGCGACCCCGGAGCAGCTGGCCGCCATTGGCAAACAGGGTGGCGGACGGGTATTTCTGTTCCTCGAGACCGATGACTTCTGGCGGGATTACCGGCGGATGCAGCAGTATGGTGTCCATTTTTGTGAACAGCCTCGACAGGAGTCCTACGGCACCGTGGTAGTGTTCGAGGATATCAGTGGCAACCGCTGGGACCTGCTGCAACGCGCTGCTGCCAACTGAATCTGAAAACGTTTATCATCCCGCCTGTCATAAAGTCATAAAAGTGTCACAGAAAATTCTAATAATTGGCGCACCCATCTTCACAGAGGAGAGAGAAGGGAATGGCTAAGCGAATTCTGGTGGTCGAGGACGAAGCACCGATCCGCGAAATGCTCTGTTTCGTGCTGGAGCAGAAGGGGTATGAGACGATTGAAGCGGAAGATTTCGCCGACGGACTGGCGAAGGTGCGTGAACCCTACCCGGAACTTATCGTGCTGGACTGGATGATGCCAGGCGGCAGTGGCATCCAGTTTATCAAACAGCTCAAGCAGGATGAGGTGACCCGCCAGATCCCGGTGGTGATGCTCACCGCCCGCGGTGAGGAGGAGGACAAGGTGCGTGGTCTGGAGGCCGGTGCCGACGACTATATCACCAAGCCGTTCTCGCCCAAGGAGCTCACCGCTCGCCTCCATGCGGTGATGCGCCGAGTCTCCCCCACCTCGGTAGACGAGGTGATCGAGGTGCAGGGGCTCAAGCTGGACCCCGTCTCCCACCGGGTCAGTGCCGAGGAGAAGGCGCTCGACATGGGGCCGACCGAATTCAAGCTGCTGCATTTCTTCATGACTCACCCCGAGCGGGTCTATAGCCGTGAGCAGTTGCTCAACAATGTCTGGGGTACCAATGTGTACGTCGAGGACAGAACCGTGGATGTGCATATTCGGCGCCTGCGCAAGGCGATTGAAGAGACAGGGCACGACAGATTGATCCAGACGGTGCGTGGAGCCGGATACCGCTTCTCAACCCGTCTCTAGAGGCAGTTATGTTGCAACCTTACGCCTGGCGGCGACAGTTGTGGCGAATGGCGTTTTTCTACGCCCCCTTCGCATTGGTTGGCTGGTTGATTGATCATCTTGCCCTCTGCCTGTTGGTGGCGGCAGTGTTGCATCTGGGCTGGCATTACCGTTTTCAGAAGCGGCTGTCTGATTGGCTGTGGCACGACCGCAGCCTGGTACCACCTAACGGCAGTGGCAGCTGGGAGCACATTTTCAACGGGATCTACAAATTGCAACAGCGTCACCGGGCTCGGCGGCGCGAGCTGGCGGGGCTGATCCGCCGCTTTCGGGAGGGGGCCGAGGCGCTGCCCGATGCGGCCGTGGTGTTTCGCGAAGATGGCAGCATCCTCTGGTGCAACCGGCTGGCAGAGCAACTGCTCGGTTTCCGCTGGCCGGAAGATGCAGGTCAGCACATTGGCAACCTGATCCGCCATCCTGCCTTTGCCGCCTATCTGGGGAAGGGGAGCTATGATGAACCACTGGAGATGACTTCTCCGATCAACGAAGAGAAGTTTCTCGAGTTTCGCATTATGCCCTACGCCTCCGATCAGGCGATGCTGGTGGTACGCGATGTCACCCGCCTGCGCAGTCTGGAGAAGACCCGCAAGCACTTTGTCTCCAATGTCTCCCACGAGCTGCGCACTCCGCTCACCGTGCTCAAGGGCTATCTGGAGATGACTGAAGATCCGCCCCCGCCTGCCATGTGGGCCAAGGCGCACCGGGTGATGATGGAGCAGACCATCCGGATGGACAATCTGGTCAACCAGCTGCTCACCCTGTCGCGCATCGAGGCGGCCCCGACCGTGGATCTCTCCCATCTGGTGGACATGCCTGCCATGCTCGGACTGCTGGAGCAGGAGGCGCGGGCGCTCTCGGGCGAACGGGCCCACCAGATCGAATTCATGGTGCAGCCAGACCTGTTTGTGCGCGGGGATAAGGAGCAGCTGCGCAGCGCCGTCTCCAATCTGGTCTACAACGCCATCCACTACACACCGGCAGGGCGCAAGATCAGCGTGGAGTGGCGCAAGCAGGGGGCAATGGCGCTGTTTGCCGTGAGGGATGAGGGGGAGGGGATTGCCCCCGAGCATCTGGCGCGGCTGACCGAACGGTTCTATCGGGTCGACAAGGCCCGCTCCCGCCACACCGGTGGCTCCGGACTCGGCCTTGCCATCGTCAAGCATGCCCTCAGTCATCATGACTGTCAGCTCGAGATTGAAAGTCGTGTCGGCCTTGGCAGTCGCTTCAGCTTCCTGATACCGGCTCGTATGGTGGTGTTAAAATAGCTTTTATGACAATGGGTTAGTAAATTCGAGAGGGCCACAATGCGGGCCCTCTCTGCATTTGTGCAACTTTGTTGTCATGTCATTAAAGTGTCACATTTAATCCATAAATTTGTCACTGCCAGGTCAGATACTGGCGCCGTCTTAAGAACGGACCTTCTGTAACTTTGGAGAGATTGGATGAAACTCAACAAACTGGCTGGTGTAATCGGATTTACCGCAGCAACCCTGTTTTCTGCCAGCACCCTGGCCTATGGTGTCGACAAGGATCTGCCGGATTACACTCCGACCAGCGGTATCTCAGGCAACCTGTCCTCTGTCGGCTCTGATACTCTGGCCAACATGATGACCCTGTGGGCAGAAGAATTTAAGCGTGTCTACCCCAACGTCAATGTCCAGATCCAGGCTGCCGGCTCTTCTACCGCACCGACCGCCCTGACCGAAGGGGTTGCCCAGTTTGGTCCCATGAGCCGCGCCATGAAGGCCGGTGAAATCGAAGCGTTCGAGAAGCGTTATGGCTACAAGCCGACCGCTATCCGCGTTGCCGTCGATGCCCTGGCGGTATTCGTCAACAAGGACAACCCCATCAAGGGGCTGACCATGCAGCAGGTTGATGCCGTTTTCTCCAGCACACTCAAGTGCGGCGAAGCCAAGGCGGCTACCAAGTGGTCTGATCTGGGTCTGGATGGCAGCTGGTCCGGCAAGGATCTGCAACTGTTCGGTCGCAACTCGGTATCCGGCACCTACGGTTACTTCAAGGAGCACGCGCTCTGTAATGGTGACTTCAAGAGCGGTGTGAACGAGCAGCCGGGTTCCGCCTCCGTGGTGCAGTCTGTTTCCGCTTCCCTCAACAGTATCGGTTACTCCGGTATTGGTTACGTTACCTCCGGCGTTCGTGCCATTCCGCTCTCCAAGGATGGCAAGACCTTTGTCGATGCTACTGCCGATAATGCCATCACCGGCAAATATCCGCTGTCACGCTTCCTGTACGTTTACGTGAACAAGCATCCGAACAAGCCGCTCTCTCCGATGGAGCAGGAGTTCGTCAAGATGATGCTCTCCAAGGCGGGCCAGAACATCGTTGCCAAAGATGGCTACGTACCGGTACCGGCCAAGGTGGTGCAGGCGGATCTGAAAAAGCTGGGCATCATGTAACCGCTTGCTGCCAGCATCTACTGATAAAACGAGCCCCAATCGGGCTCGTTTTGTTTTTGGTGACTGTCAGTTCTGTTAATAGCGCTGGATGGATGTTTTTCCGCCAGCCGGGGGCAGGTTCCCTTGCGTAGCAGGGCTGCATTTCCGAGAATAGGGCAACGTTATGGCAAAGGATCCCTTCATGATTGCGTCCCTCTCCAAGTTTGGCCTGGTAGCCCTCTGTAGTTCCCTGCTGGTCGCCTGCGCCCAGTCGCCGACTGGCCGCAGCCAGATGCTGCTCTACTCCCCCCAGCAGATGAACCAGCTTGGTGCCGACTCCTTCGAGCATATGAAAAAGCAGGAGAAGGTGAGCAAGGATGCCAAACTCAACGCCTATGTCTCCTGTGTCGCCAAGGCGGTGACCGCCCAGGTGCCGGCCAGCTATGGCATCACCAATTGGGAAGTGGTGGTGTTTGACTCCAAGCAGGTCAACGCCTTCGCCCTGCCCGGCGGCAAGATCGGGGTCTACAGCGGCCTGCTCAAGGTGGCCAAGAATCAGGATCAGCTGGCGACCGTCATCGGTCACGAGTTGACTCACGTGCTGGCCCAGCACTCCAACGAGCGACTCTCACGCAGCCAGTTGGCGGGGATCGGTCTGGCGGCTGCGGACATTGCCATGGGCACCAGCGAGTATCGCGGCGCCACTATGGCCGCCCTTGGTCTCGGGGTTGAAGTGGGGGTGATGCTCCCCTATGGCCGCACTCAGGAGAGCGAAGCGGATCGGCTCGGGCTTGAGCTGATGGCGCGGGCCGGGTTCAATCCGGCCGAGGCGATCCCCCTGTGGCAGAACATGAGTGCCGCCGCCGGTGGTAACACCCCGCCGCAACTGCTCTCAACCCACCCGAGCAACGAGAACCGGATCGCCGAGTTGCAGGCGCAACAGGCGCAAGTGCTGCCGCTCTATGAGCAGGCCCGCGCCAATGGTCTGGTGCCCCAATGCAAGGCATAAGCCTGCGCATGGCGCGCAGCGATGATGCCGCCGCCATGACGGTGATGCAGCGAGCCAGCTGGCTCGCTGCCTATGGCCAGGTGCTCGGTGCTGACCTGCTGGAGCAGCTGGACGTTACCGCTCATCTACAGATTTGGCAGAGCCGTCTGGCCGAGCCGGGCCCAAGGCCCATGCTGCTTTGTCTCGATGAGGTAGTGATTGGCCTGCTCTATTGGCAACCACAGCAGGAAGCGGGGCAGAGCCATGCCCTGATCCGCGCTTTTTACCTCCATCCCGACCACTGGCGACAAGGCTATGGCAAACGGTTGTGGCAGGCGGTGGCTATGCAGATGCGCCGCGCCGGTTGTCATAGCGTCAAATTGTGGCTGCTCGATGGCAACCACATCGGCGAGGGGTTCTACCTGCGACGCGGCTTCGTCTTTGACGGCGCAGAGCGCACCCTGATAAGCCTCGGGCAGCCCTGCCTGCAGCGACAAATGAGCCGTTTGCTCTGATCACTCTCCCGTTTTTCGCCTTCGGTCACTTTATTTTTTTTGCGAATTAATACAATGTCCCCCTTGGAACAGAGTTGGATAAACACGGGCTGACAAGGGAGTGCTGGCATGTATTACGGCTTTGATATCGGTGGCACCAAGATCGCTTTTGCGGTCTATGACGGTGCATTGAACCTCTGCCACGAGGAGCGCATGAGCACCCCGGGCAACGATTACGAGGGGTTGCAGCAGCTGATCCGCTCCCGGGTCGAGCAGGCGGATGCCCGCTTCGGCGCACGGGGCTCGGTCGGCATCGGTTTTCCCGGGGTCATCAACAGCCACGATCACAGCATAGTGGCGGCCAATCTGCCCTCCATCAATGGTCGCCATCTGGGCGCCGATCTGGCCGAGTTGCTGGAGCGGCCGGTCAAGTTGGATAACGACGCCAACTGCTTCCTCTGGTCCGAAGTGCATCAAGGGGCAGCTGACGGCGCAGGCAGTGCGCTCGGCGTCACCATCGGCACCGGTATCGGCGGCGCCGTCTATTTGGCGGGCAAGCTTATTCAGGGGCGCAACTGGCTGGCTGGCGAGATTGGTCACTACCCCTTGCCCGCGACCATGCTGATGAAGTACCCCGATTTGCCCCGTCCCCGTTGCGGCTGCGGCCGTCTGGTCTGTTTTGAAACCTATGCCTCCGGCACCGGTCTGGAGCGTCTCTATCACCATTTCCATGGCCAGCGCGCCACGGGTCACCAGATTGTGGGGCGCTTCGAGGCCCATGAACCCCATGCGGTCGAGACGGTCGACTGCTGGCTGGAGATCATGGCCGCCGGGCTTGCCACCGCCATTTCGGTGATTGATCCCGAAGTGGTGGTGTTGGGGGGCGGCCTGAGCGGCCTGCCCGCCCTCTATGAACAGCTGCCGCTGCGTCTGCCCGGTCACTTGCTGCCCGGGGTCGCCCTGCCCGAGATCCGCCAGGCCCGCTTCGGCGGCGCCGGCGGTGTACGAGGCGCAGCCTTGCTCAATCTATGAGATCAGATGTGGGGTCTGATCTCCCCGAAAAAGGAGTCCTCATGACCCGTCTTGAAATCTGTATCGACAACCTGGAATCCCTGTTCACCGCCCAGCAATCCGGGGCGGATCGCATCGAGCTCTGCTCTGCGCTGGGTCTGGGGGGCCTGACCCCCTCCTACGGTTTTATGCAGCAGGCAGCCCGCCACGCCACCGTGCCGGTGTACGCCATGATCCGCCCGCGCGCCGGGGATTTTTGCTTCAACGACGGCGAGTTCGAGATGATGCTGCAAGATATCGCGGCGGCACGCGCTGCGGGGCTGCAAGGGGTGGTGGTCGGTTTGCTGGATGAGGAGGGGCGGGTGCCGGCCGCCAAGCTCAAACAGCTGGTGGATGCAGCAGGGCCGTTGGGGGTCACCTTCCATCGCGCCATCGACCTCTCCTCCGACTGGCGCCTCGATCTGGAGACCATAGTCGCGGCCGGTTGCGAGCGTATTCTGAGCTCGGGCCATGCGCCGACCGCGTTGGCTGGGTTGGAAACCCTGCAAGAGATGCAACAAGCGCTGGCGGGGCGTGCCAGCCTGATGCCGGGGGCCGGGGTCAATGCCGACAACGTGCGTACTATCATCGAGTTCACCGGAGTGAGCGAAGTGCATATGTCCGGCATGGGCTGGCGCGGTGGCATGGTGCCGCACGGAGTGAATATGGGCACTTCGGATGATGGTCGGGTCAATATCACCGATGGCGCCAAGGTCGCTGCGGTCAGAGCCTTGCTGGATCGCGGTTAAGCAGATCGCCGCCGTTGGGCGGCGTTCATCCGCATCTTGTGTGAAGTTCCTCCCACTGACGGGGAAATCAGGGGCGCCTCCGGCAGCACCCCGGCCAAAAGTCTGATATTATCCCGCCTCTTTACTACATGGATCTGGAGCAACATCTCAATGTCCCAATACGACTCTATCGAACAAAAGGCCAGCTATGGCATCGGCCGCAACATGGGTGATCAGCTGGCGCAGCAAGCCTTCGCCGGTCTGGATATCCCGGCCCTGCAACAAGGTCTGGCAGATGCCCTGAATGGTCTGGAGTTCGCGGTCAGCCGTGACGATATCAATGATGCCTTCCAGGTGATCACTGCGCGTATGCAAGAAGAGCAGGAAGCCGCCGCCAAGGCCGCCGCTGCTGACGGCGAAGCCTTCCTGGCTGATAACGCCAAGCGCGCTGAAGTGAAGGTGACCGACTCCGGTCTGCAGTACGAAGTGCTGGTAGAAGGCAACGGTGCCGTTCCGGTAGCCGGTCAGTCCGTGCGTGTGCACTACCACGGTACCTTCACCCACGGTGGCGTATTCGACAGCTCCGTCGCTCGCGGCCAGCCGGCTGAATTCCCGGTGACTGGCGTGATCGCTGGCTGGGTTGAAGCGCTGCAGCTGATGCCGGTTGGTTCCAAGTGGAAGCTCTACATCCCCCACGATCTGGCCTACGGTGCCCGTGGCGCGGGCTCCATCCCGCCTTACTCTGCACTGGTATTTGAAGTCGAGCTGCTGGACATCCTGTGATCCTGCTGGCTTGATGCAAACGGCGACCCTCGGGTCGCCGTTTGTTTTTGGGTTATGTGATAGACAGCATTTGTCGCGACCAGCGGGCTGGAGAGCAGAAAAGGGCGGCTTTTTTGCGCTTTTTACTGGTTTTTTCAGAAACGGGAACAGGCATACTGCGACTCATTAGAGAGGATAAGGAGAACCCGATGAGCAAGAAGATGAAGAAAGTAGCGGGGCTTGCTCTGTTGCTGTTGAGCATTCCGGCCAGTGCTGATGCCATGCGCTGCAAGAACGCCCTGATAACCGAAGGAGACACCACCGCCGAGATGCTGCTCAAGTGCGGTGAGCCGATGTTGCGTGAAGAGCTCAATCGCAACGAGGAGAACCAGTTTGGCAACATGGTGCAGGTCAAATATGGTGAACGCTGGACCTACAACTTCGGCAAGAACGAGTTCATGCGCTTTGTGACGGTGCGCAACGGCATCATTACCGATATCGAAAACGGCCCGCGCGGCCAGTAGCCGGCGGGCAAAGCATGGATGCACAACAGACAGTAGGGCAAGACCCTTTGACTCACATGTCCGGCAAGGGGTCGCGGTGACCAAGTTGTCTGACCGCCAGATTGATCTGGCGAGCCAGTCTTAGCCGCTGGCGGCAGGTCAGGCCATGGAGGCTGATCCTGCCCGCGTTGAATTCAAATGTCCCCAGCGACTCGATGGCAAAATAGCCTCGATGAAAGCTCTTGATGTAGCGAGCGATCTGCCGTGGGGATAACTGCTTGAATACCTTCATCACACGGTTCCCTGATTGCCTGGACAGGGCACACTATGGTGTCGGTCGATGACACTGATATGACGGTTTATAAAGATTTGCATGAATCCTTATTTTGCCAGTGAGCTCGGCAAATTGACGGCATCATCGAAAAAGTTGTGCCATGACAAACCACCGCACCGATATACTGCGGGCTTGAATGGAACAAATAAAAGGGCCTGTGCGTGGAATGGGTTGATGTGGTGGACGAGGATAACCGGGTGATTGGCGTGGCCGAGCGAGCCAAGGTGCGGCGGGAGAATCTCTGCCATCGCGCCAGCTATATTCTGGTGCTCGACGACGCGGATCGGATCCTGGTGCAGCGACGCACCCTCAGCAAGGATTTCTGCCCCGGCATGCTGGATGCCTGCGCTGGTGGCGTGGTCACCACCGGTGAGGAGATGGAGCGCTCCGCCCGCCGCGAGCTGGCCGAGGAGCTGGGGATTATAGATGTTCCTCTGCAGGGCTTTGGCAGCTTTTATGCGGAAGGGGAGGGCTACCGGGTCTGGGGTGGCCTCTTCAGTTGCCGTTATCAGGGGCCGCTGCAGTTGCAGGCCGAAGAGGTGAGCTCGGTGCACTGGATGAGCCTGGCCGAGATCGCCGAGCGTGCCAGCGAATTTACCCCCGACTCCCTGCTCGCCATCGCCACCTGGCAGGCGAGGCGCTGAACAATTTCATATATCCTCTTCTTCAGAGACAAGACGGGCAGCCTGATGGCTGCCCGTCTGCCTTTGTGCATTTAGTTGGTCTGCTACGCCAGCTTGAGGCGTCGGTTGGTGCGCCCGCAAGCGCTCGGCTTGGCGAGCCAGTGCCCTTGCCAGTCGGTGGCTAGCCGCAGCAGCGGATACTCCAGATCGAGTCGGGTCACCACCAGCTGGCCGGTCTCGTCGCCGCTCACCGGCTCGCCGCTGGCGGGATCGATGATCTCGATGATGCAACTCTCGCTCACAATAAATCCCTCTCCTGGTCGGCTCTCGTAAGCCACTACCCCCACATCCTGCCACACCAGACAGTTGAGGGCCGCAATGCCGTGAATGGCGCGCAGCGGCGTGGTTTCCGGGTGAGTGGCTTCACACAGCAGTGCGCGGCGCAGCGAGTCGGTCGGGATGTCGGCCGCTTCGGCCGCTTCCAGCAGATCGAGCAGGGTCACCAGCGGACCGACGTAGCCGGTGGGTTGATAGCGCAGCAGCGCCTCCAGCTGGCGCTGGGTATCGTGGGGCCCGCAGGGCACCACGGGGGCGCCCAGCTGGCGGGCGCCGTTATCGAAAATAAAGGCGGTGGGGCCGGCATGATAGTCGTGGCCATTGAGTATTACCTCACCTGGCTTGAAGCCGGCGGCAAACAGTGCTCGAGCGGCCCCCCACCAGTCTGCTCCCGCATACTCGGGGATGGCCAGCTGGCCCGGACAGGAGAAGACCCGCAACGCCTGACTGGCGGGGCGGCCGGTGAGTCCGGCGAACGGAGGGTGAGCCTGCTGGGCGGCAAACAGCTCTTTGCTGTCGAGCAGTGGCAGGGTGGCCAGCTCTGCCAGATCCTCGAGGCGGCACTGGCGATAGACGCTGGAGTAACCGGCGCAATATTGACTGACATGGGTAAGCTGATGATTGAGCTGCTCCAGCTGCTGTTGTTCGCGCAAGGCGGGGGGGCGAATTTCCAGTCCATCGTAATAGTGCTGCATGAGGCCTCCTTGGTCGGCTGATCCTGCTCAAGGTTAGTTCAAATGATCCAAGCAAAGGGAGGTCTGTGTCACAGCTCGGCAGTGGGGTAGACTGGGGCCTCCTCCCTCCACTTAAGGACGAGCACAATGATTGCGATGGGTCAGACTCTGCCTTCGGGCGAATTTACCTTTATCACCGCCGAGGGCAAGCAGCTGCGGGATAGCCAGACGCTGTTCGCCGGTAAAAAAGTAGTGCTGTTTGCGGTACCCGGTGCTTTTACTCCCACCTGCTCCAATGCCCACCTGCCCGGTTATGTGGTGCTGGCCGATCAGTTTATGGCCAAAGGGGTGGATGCCATCTGCTGTCTGTCGGTCAACGATGCTTTCGTGATGCGGGCCTGGCAGACGGCCCAGAATGCCGAGGCGATCACCATGCTGGCGGATGGCGACGGCAGCTGGACCCGGGCGCTGGGTCTGGCCAAGGATACCGGCGCCTTTGGAGGTATCCGCGCCCAGCGCTTTGCGTTGATCGCCAACGATGGCGTGGTCGAGCAGCTGTTTGTGGAGGCGCCTGGCAAGTTTGAGGTCTCCGATGCCGCGAGTCTGCTGGCTGTGCTGTGAAATGTTAATCGCAGTTTGATTTCCCCTTGAAATGGGAGGCTGGCTCGTTACACTGGCGCCACTTTTGAATCGGGTCAGGAGCTTGTCCTGACTCTGTTGCTTACTGGCGATGGGATGGAGATGTTATGACCCTGGCTGTTGTTGCCCTGATTGCCGGACTGGCGCTGCTGGTCTGGAGTGCTGACAAGTTTGTGGATGGTGCTGCGGCGACCGCCCGTTATGCGGGGATGCCGCCGCTGCTGATCGGCATGGTGATCATCGGTTTTGGTACCTCGGCCCCGGAGATGGTGGTCTCGGCGCTGGCGGCGTCCCAGGGCAATCCCGGGTTGGCGCTTGGTAATGCCTATGGCTCCAACATCACCAATATCGCGCTGATCCTGGGTCTGACGGCACTGATCAGCCCTATCGCGGTGGCCTCTCAGGTAGTGCGCAAGGAGATCCCCATCCTGCTCGGTATTACCCTGCTCTCAGGTGCCCTGCTGATTGATGGTCATCTGGGCCGGATGGATGCGGTCATTCTGGGGGCCGTCTTCGTTGCCCTGATGGGCTGGTCCATCTGGGCTGGCATGAATGGCAAGGGAGATGCGCTGGATACCGAGACCGCCGAGGATATCGAGAGCGAGGGGATGTCCCTCAAGAGCGCCGTTTTCTGGTTGGTGGTCGGGCTGGTGCTGCTGATCGGCGCTTCCCGCCTGTTGGTCTGGGGGGCGGTGACCATCGCTCAGGCGCTTGGTATCAGCGATTTGGTGATTGGTCTCACCATAGTCGCGATAGGAACCTCCCTGCCGGAGCTGGCTTCGTCTCTCATCGCCATTCGCAAGAACGAGCATGATCTGGCCCTTGGCAACGTGCTGGGCTCCAACCTGTTCAACACCCTGGCGGTGGTGGGGATCGCGGCGGGTATTCATCCGTTGGATGTGGCGCCGGAAGTGCTCTCCCGCGACTGGAGCATCATGATGGGGTTGACCCTGCTGCTGCTGGTGATGTGTCTGGGCCGCAAGGGGCAGGGCCGTATCAACCGGTTGGAGGGGGGCGTGCTGCTCACCTGCTTCGTCGCCTACACCGGCTGGCTGCTGACCAGTCAGTTCGTCTAGCCAGATCTGGCAAGATAAAACGAAAGAGGGGAAGCCTGGCTTCCCCTCTTTGCATTCGGGTGTCGGTCTTAAGCGACGGCCACCAGTTTCTGCCCCTTCTGACTGCTGTCCAGAATGAGGATGCTCGCCTTGGGGAAGAAGTTGAAGGTGGAGGCGGAGGCCCATGTATAGGCGCCCATCACCTTGCCAACCACCAGTTCGCCGATAGCCAGATCGGGCAGCATGATGCCATCGCGGATCACGTCCACGCTGTCGCAGGTGGGGCCTGAGAGTACCGAGTTATGCAGCTCGCCACTGGCATAAGGCGTGCTCACCGGATAGGTGACGTGGTCATAGAGCTGGCCGTTGTAGCTGCCGTAGAGGCCATCATCCAGGTAGTACCAGATCTTGTCGCCACGGTGGGCCTTGCCCATCACGCTGGATACCGAAGTCATGGCCGGCGCACTGATAAAGCGGCCCGGTTCGGCAATCTTCTGCACGGTAGCGGGCAGCTTGGCCAGCGCTTCGCGGATCGGGGCGCAGAAGCCGTCGATATCGAACTCGCCCCCCTCATAATCGACCGGGAAACCGCCGCCGATATCCAGCACCCAGGGCTTGAGCCCGAGCGCCCAGGCTTGCTCCATGATCTCGCGGCAGGCGTCGATGGCCTGCACATGGCGACGGGCATGAGGCACTTGCGAGCCGACGTGGAACGACAGCCCCATCACCTTGATCCCCTTGGCGTGGGCCAGTTGCAGCAGCGGCAGCGCCTGCTCCGGAGTGCAGCCGAACTTCTTGGAGAGATCGACCTTGGTCTCGGGGTTCGGGAAGCTGACCCGCAGCAGCAGTTTCACTTCGTCCTTGTAGGGAATGAACTTCTCCAGCTCCAGCGGGTTGTCGTAGACAAACACAGTGCAGCCGAACTCCAGCGCATAACGGATATCGCTGTCGCGCTTGATGGGATGGGTATGAATGCAACGTCCCGGGCGAACCCCCTGACTGCGCACCAGATCCACTTCGCCATTGGTGGCCAGATCGAAACAGGCCCCCTCTTCCTTCAAGACAGAGACCACCGCCTCATGGGGCAGGGGTTTGAGTGCATAGTGCAATCGTACATCGGGCAGGGCGGCGGCCAGGGCCCGATACTGTTTGCGGACGGCTGCCTTGTCGAGCAGCAGCAGGGGGGAGCCGAATTGTTCAACCAGCTGACGGTAATCTTGTGCGACCACATCTTTTGCAACCAGGGTCTCGTTCATTCTCTTTTGGTCATCCTTAGGGGGCGTGATATGCCCAAGCCATATGCGATTGAACCGGCGACGGCCGGGTCAGGCGAGCGGTCCGGTGGGACCAACCGAACACAGTGCATAAATTGATAACAAAGTGCTTGGTTATGCAGCGGATTATCGGCTTATTGATTCTGTGTGCAAGCATTTTGATTGGATATGTCGGCAAGATTTTCTTGGCGAAACGAGAGGGATCACTGTTCTCTATCCGCCATTTTTCCCGTTTGGGCCACATTTGATCCGTGAAAGCCTAACTTGTTGATAGTTAACTAACATTTAACATTCTTGCTGCGATTCTGGTGGTCACTAAAAAAATATAAATGGGGGCGGCCAAGTGCGAGACAGCTCACATTTTTTGGATTAACATGCCGACTTCCTAATCCAAACTAGTTCGGATGAAGGTAGCAGGAGAGCGATGGGCAACCATCCACCGAAGAAGTGAATCTTTCAGGTACCGGGCAACCGGTGTGGACTGCTACTGGACGATACTCTGGAGAGACCCGTTAAATCGGGCGCCGAAGGAGCAAGGCACCATGACTACCCGCAAGGGCAGGCTGGCGCCGGAAACTCTCAGGCAAAAGGACAGAGGGGATGGGATGGTTGTACCTGGGCTTGGCCCGCATCCGATCGCCTCTGGCCGATCGCGACACCTATGGGAAGATCATCCTTCTCCTCCTTAATTTATGTTTCTTAAGGAGGATGCATGTCATCAATTCAATCGGCGTTAACCGCCATCGATAGTTTTATCTGGGGGCCGCCCCTGCTGATCCTGCTGGTCGGGACCGGTATCTATCTCACCCTGCGTCTGGGTCTGCTTCAGGTCGTGCGCTTGCCGCTCGCTCTGCGGCTGGTCTTTGGCCGCGATCAGGGGCAGGGCAAGCAGGGGGATGTCTCCAGCTTCGGCGCCCTCTGTACCGCCCTCTCTGCCACCATTGGCACCGGTAACATCGTCGGGGTGGCTACCGCCATCAAGCTCGGCGGCCCCGGTGCCCTGTTCTGGATGTGGATGGCGGCACTGTTCGGCATGGCTACCAAGTATGCCGAGTGCCTGCTGGCGGTCAAATACCGCGAGCAGGATGCCAACGGCCAGATGGCTGGCGGCCCCATGTACTATCTGGAGAAGGGGCTCGGTTCCAAACCGCTCGCCAAGCTGTTTGCCCTGTTCGGTATCGGCGTGGCCTTCTTCGGCATCGGTACCTTCCCGCAGGTCAATGCCATCTCCGATGCCATGAGCCTCTCCTTCTCGGTGCCCCGTGAAGCGACCGCCGTGGTGCTGACCCTGATCGTGGCGCTGGTGACCCTGGGAGGGATCAAATCCATCTCCAGCGTGTCGAGCAAGGTGGTGCCCTTCATGGCCATCTTCTACATCGTCGCCTGTCTGGGTGTGCTGGTGAACAACGCCAGCGCCTTGCCCGATGCCGTCATGCTGGTTATCGAGAGTGCCTTCACCGGCCATGCGGCGACCGGCGGCTTCGTCGGTGCCAGCATAATGCTGGCCATTCAGTCCGGGGTGGCGCGCGGGGTCTTTTCCAACGAATCGGGACTGGGCTCTGCGCCCATCGCGGCGGCGGCGGCCAAGACCGATTCGTGCGTGGAGCAGGGGCTGGTCTCCATGACAGGTACCTTCATCGACACCATCATCATCTGCACCATGACCGGCCTGACCCTGGTGGTGACCGGCGTGTGGAGCGGCGATGCAAGCGGCGCGGCCATGACCAGTCTGGCCTTTGCCCAGGGGCTCGATGCTCATGTCGGCCAGTATCTGGTGAGCATTGGGCTGCTGTTCTTCGCCTTTACCACCATCCTTGGCTGGAACTACTACGGCGAGCGCTGCACCGAGTACCTGTTCGGGGTGAAGGCGATCAAGCCCTATCGTCTGGTCTATCTGGCGCTGGTGGCGAGCGGTGCTTTCCTCCATCTGGACATGATTTGGCTGCTGGCCGATATCGTTAACGGCCTGATGGCGGTGCCCAACCTCATCGGCCTGATTGGCCTGCGCCATGTGGTGATCGCCGAGACCCGCGCCTACTTTAGCCGGGATCTGGATAGCGAAGCCGAGCCGGAGCCGCAGACGGCCTGAACGCCTCAGCCCGTTTCGCGTTCCCATTGAAAAGAACAAGCCACGACTCCGGTCGTGGCTTTTTTTGTGCGCAGTGTCTATGGACGGTGATTTTCCCTCTCCCTTCGGAATAAGGTCAGGATGGGGGGGATAGCCCCTCGCTCAGCAGGCTATCCAGACGTGCTCGCACTTTCTCTACCAGTGCCTGATCGCTACCGCGCCAATCGATGCAGCTTGCCAGCGTGGTGGAGGTTCCCGCCATAAAACGCAGCTCGCCGCCCGCCAATTCGTAGAAGCGGCTCGCCATCCTGGTTCCCTCATCCACATCACCCGCCACCAGCAGCATGGCTTGCGCCAGCACGGCACCCTGGTGATCCTGTCCCGGCGCCAGCCAGCGCTGGGCGGTACCGGTGATCTTGCGTCCCCCGCTCACCAGATTGTACTGACCATCGCAAAAGGAGCCGGGCACGAAGTCATAGCTTCCCTCAAGGCCGTACTCCGCCAACAGGGTCAGCAGCGGCGCCCCCAGCAGCCGGTAGTAGTGGGCGAGATCTGTGGTGGTGCGGGGCAGCAGCAGGGATAGGTTGAGGATCCCCGCCCCGTGGGGCACGGCGGTGCCGCCGCTGTCGCGCACATGCACTGGCCAGCCTTCAGCTGCAAGTTGCTGGCAGGCGGCTTCGTAATGGGGGAGGCGGGTATCTTTGCGAGTGACAATCAGGCATTGGGGCGCCTGCCAGAGGTGAGCGCGGGGCTGACCGTCATGGGCACAGTCGCGCAACCAGCACTGCTCTTGCGCCAGTATCTGTGCGGGTGAAGCGGTATCGGGGAGGGGGGAGAGCAGGCGATAGGGCATGGCGGCATCCTCAAAAAAGGCTGCCCAGCACACTACCCGTGGCGACTGGCAAGGTAAAGCCCCGCAGTGCGGGGCTGTTTGCTATCGGTAGGCTGTGTCTCAGGAGTGACGCGCTTCGCGCTTGGGCAGCAGCAGGTTGAGCACGATAGCGGTAATGCCACCGGTGGCGACGCCGTAGGAGAGCACGCTCTTGGCCAGCTCCGGCAGGTGTTGCAGCACTTCCGGCACCTGCGCGACTCCCAGCCCCATGGCCAGCGACACCGCCAGGATCATCAGGGCGCGTCTGTCCAGCTCCTCGCGGGCAATGATGCGCACCCCGGCGGCGGCGATGGTGCCAAACATGACGATGGTCGCTCCGCCCAGCACGGGCTCGGGGATCTGTTGCACCAGACTCGCGACCGCCGGGAACAGGCCGAGCAGGGCCAGCATGGCGGCGATAAAGAGACCGACGTGACGGCTGGCCACCCCGGTCAGCTGAATGACGCCGTTATTCTGGGCGAAGGTGGACATGGGGAAGGTGGAGAAAACCGCTGCCAGCATGGAGTTGGCACCATCGGCCAGCACGCCGCCTTTAATCCGCTCCATATAGACAGGCCCTTCCAGTGGCTCGCCGGAGATATCCGAGGTGGCGGTCATGTCGCCGATGGCCTCGAGCGCCGTCACCACGAAGATGATGGCGAGCGGCACGAACAGCTGCCAGTCAAAGCCGAGACCGTAGTGGAGCGGAATGGGCACCATCACCAGCGGGCCGTCGAAGGTGGGGGCGCTCACTTTGCCCAACAGCAGGGCCACGGCATAGCCCGCCAGCATGGCGATCATGATGGCGGAGAGGCGCAACCAGGGGTTGCGACTGCGTTGCAGCAACACGATAAGGCCGAGCACCAGCAGGGAGAGGAAGAGGTTGGTGTGACTGGCGAAGCTGCCATCGGAGAGGGCTGCATAGCCGCCGCCCATGCTGATCAGGCCTACCTTGATCAGGGTCAGGCCGATCAGCAGCACCACTATGCCGGTGACCAGCGGGGTGATGATCCGTTTCACCAGATGGAGGAAGCGGCTCATCACCACGATAGTGAGTGCGGCAACCATCATGGTGCCAAACAATGTGCCCAACAGATCCTCGGTGGGCATGGCGGCCTGTTTGAGGGCGAGACCGGAGGCGATGATGGGGCCGAGGAAGTTGAAGCTGGTGCCCTGTACCGAGAGCAGGCCGGAACCGATGGGGCCGAAGCGGCGGGTTTGAATGAAGGAGGCGATGCCGGACATGACCAGCGACATGGAGACGATATAACGGGTGTCGGCGGCAGGGAGGCCGAGGGCATTGGCGATAATCAGGGGCGGGGTAATGATGGCGACAAACATGGCGAGCATATGCTGCAGGGCGGCGAACAGCGTCTGGGGCAGAGGCGGGACATCCTCTATGCCATAGACCAGTTCGCTATGGGCTCGCCTGGGTGGATGTGCCTCTCGATTGGCGCGTGTGACAGCAGCCTGTTCCATAAGTACCTCGAATTGTGTGGGGAGGGGGGAGAAAATTGGGCGCTATTGTAGTGATTGAAATGAGGCTGACCAGCGCTAATTATGCAAAAAAAGGTTTATTTTTTGATGGGTTGAAACGTTTGCGCGCTGCGATTATCATCTGTCGGTTTGTGTGATCGACCTCTCCGTTTTATTCCCCCCGCTAATGACATTTTTACCACTTTGTAGGTGTAGAATGAGCCACTCGACCTTGAAGTGGAGGCGATGGATGCTCAAGTTGTCAGAGTTCTGGAGTGCCAGGGCTCACTCCGAAGACTTTACCCGTACTCGTATGGGGTTTATGACGGTGCGTCTGCGCCTGCTCACCTGCCTGCTGATGATTGGTTTGCCCGCCTGGGCCGTGGTGGATTGGCTGACTTTGCCCGCCGTTCATTTCGAGCAGCTGTTTCAGGCCAGGATCTTCTGCACCCTGGCGCTCTCGCCACTTATTCCGCTCTCGTACCTCATCCACTTCAAGCGGGAACGGATGAAGCTGGCCCTTGGCTACCTGATGGCCGTGATGATGCTCTTCTCCCTCTTCTGCCTGAACAGCTTTGGCGCCGGACAGGAGTTGCAGGCGGGTTATGCGGCCTTTCCCTATCTGCTGATCACCCTGTTTGCCATCTTCCCCATCCCCCTCTCCCTCGGCTTGCAACTGGCTGGTGTGGTACTGGTGACCATGCTGCTGGGCCACTGGCTGCTGGTGGGCCAGAGCATCTGGAGTCAGGCCACCCTGAATCAGGTGTGGGTGCTCGGCATGTTTACCATGGCCAGCTGCTGGGTGCAGTGTGGCCAGCTCAACATGCTGCTGCGGCTATATCGGGAATCGACCACCGATGAGCTGACCGGCATGATGAACCGCCGCCTGCTGATGAAGCAGCTGGAGCAGGCCAGAATCCGGCTGCAACTCAAGAAGAAGCCCTTTGCAGTGATGCTGCTGGATCTCGATCGCTTCAAGCGGATCAACGATATCTACGGCCATCTGGCGGGGGATGCGGTGCTCAAGGAGGTGGCGACCACCCTGGGGGAGCAGCTGGAGCCTGACATGGTGCTGGGGCGTTATGGCGGCGAAGAGTTTGCCATCCTGATGCACAACCACGCCGATCCGGTGCAGGCGATCAGAATGGCCGAGCGGCTGCGCATTGCCGTTGAGGCGCGGCTGGTGAAGAGCCCCACCTCGGACGAATTGCTGGAGGTGACGGTGAGTATCGGGATTGCCATGGCCCGTTCCGATGACACCATCGATATTCTGATCAACCGTGCTGACGAGTGCCTCTATCAGGCCAAGATGGCGGGACGCAACTGCGTGGTGGTCGAGGGGCAAAACCGCGCAAAAACAGATGCCGCCTGAGGGCGGCATCCTGTAGGCAATGAGCTGACGAGATCAGGCCAGCTTGTACTTGCCGGAGAGCTGCTGGGCCAGCAGCTTGAACATGTTGAAGACTGCCATGGTCTTGCCGGTCGGGGTGCCGTCTTCGGCCAGGAAATACTCCCCCTTGAACACCAGAATATCCCCCTTCTGCTCCACCGAATCGGCGCGCATACCGTGGATGAAGTCTTCATGCTCTTTGATGATCTTGTTGGCCATCTCAAGCAGGGCCGTCTCGGTGATCAGCTCTTTCTGTGGTTGCATGCTCGTCTCCTTAAACGACTACTGGACAGGGAAATCGTGGATCCCTGCCTCTGATTGAAGAGGCGCCCAGCATACTGCAAACAGGGTTTTTCTGTCATTGATATGACCCCGATTTGTGGCTGTTTATCCGATCACCAGATTCTTCAACCAGCAGCGTTGGCGAATACGGCGCTGCACCAGCAACACTTTGCTGAGCTCCTCCAGCAAGACCACCGCCACCACCCAGGAGAGGGGCCAGCCGAGCAGAGTGACCGCCACCCAGGCGAGCGGGATGCCGATGCACCACATGCCGACAATATCGATGAAGATGCTGTAGTTCACATCGCCGCCAGAGCGCAGCACCCCGATGATCCCCACCATGTTGAACACCTTGAGCAGCATCCCGAGGCACATGATGCCGAGCACCTGTCCCGCTTCCGTCATCAGCTCGGGGGGCAGGTTGCCGACCCACTGCAGCAGGTTGGCTTGCAGCAGCCAGACGATGATCCCCACCAGTAGCGCGCCAATCGGTGCCAGCAGCAGGAACAGCTGGGAGTGCTGCCAGGCAATCTCGTACTCCTCGGCCCCGAGCCGGTGGCCGAGCAGGGTGGAGCAGGCCACCGCCAGTCCGAAGAAGAGGGAGATAAGGATGCTCTCCAGGGTGCCGAGGGTGGTCATGATGGCCAGCGAATCGGTGCCAAGATGGGCATAGAGAAAGCCGTAAATCAGCATGCCGAAGGCCCAGAGGCCGTCATGGAACAGCAGCGGCAGGGCGATCAGGGTAAAGCGCACCACCTCCTTGCGTTTGAAGGCGGCCAGCCAGTCTGGTGCACGCGGGATCAGGCGCGCTTCATAACGCTTTACGTAGAGCAGCAGCAGGGCTGTCTGCAGCAGCCGTGAAATGGTGGTGCCCCAGGCCGAACCGGCCACCCCCATCGCCTCGAAGCCGAAGTGACCGAAGATGAGGGCGTAGTTGAGGATGACGTTGGCGATGATGGCGATAATGCCGATGCGGGTCGGCGCGGCGGCATTGCCGACCGAGCGCAGGGCTGACTCCAGCGGCACCACGATGGCGGTACAGAGGATGGTGGCGCCGGTGATCATCAAGAATTGATCCGCCAGCTCGCGCAGTGCCGGATCCTGACTGGCAAAACCCAGCACGCTGCCCGGTGATAACACATAGATGAAGGCAAAGGGCAGGGTGACCAGCAGGGCGCCCACTATGGCCAGCGCCAGGGAGCGGCGCACCCCGGCCATCTCACCGCGCCCGAAGTATTGTGCTGCCAATACCGAGACCCCGCCCGCGAGGCCCGCTATCACCAGCAGATTGAAGAAGAAGACCCGGTTACCCAAGCCGACCGCCGCCACAGCCGTGGTGCCAAGCTGGCTCACCATCATGATATCGATGAGGCCGAGCAGGGAGAACATCATGGATTGCAGCGAGACAGGCAGGGCCAGCCGCCACAATCGAGTCATGAACTCGCGATCGGTGGTTTGTTTTAAAATCGCTTGCCAATAATTCATAGTTGTTAACCGGGTATGAGAAAAGCAAGGTTTGTCAGGGGTATGATAGGGACTAGCGAGGCTCTTCTCACTGTGAGTAGCTCTCGATTTTCTTGTGTAAAACTATCCTGTTGAGGTGTTATGCCATTTGCCAGCGAGTGTCTGGAGATAGCGCCAGCCTGTGAAGAGCAGATGCTGGGACGTGAAGGGCTGCCCCTGCTCGGCGAGGCAGGGATCTTCCTGACCGGCCTATCCCGGGTGCGGGATCACTACCTCATTCGCCGCAATCGCCCCGAGTTTCACATTCTGATGGTGAGTCACGATGGGGGGGGCGCGCTGCTCACCGACGAGGGGGAGCAAGCCATTCCGGCCGGATCGCTGATTTTCCTGCCCGCCGCCGTGCCCGGTGGTCTCAAGCTGATTGGCGAAAGCTGGCAGATCAGCTGGATTTTGCTCGATGACGTGCCGCGCTGGCAGCATCTGCACTGCCTTGGCCACCGTATCTGGCAAGGGGATGGCGGCGATCAGCTCTACCATCTGCTCAGCCTGATGCAGGGGGAAGGGGTTCGATCTTCGCTGCAACCCCAACTGCTTAGCCTGTTGCTGGCGCTGCTGGAGCGTACCCTGCAAGGGGAGGTGCGCGGTACCCCTGAACTCAGATTGCAGGCGCTGTTTCGCCGGGTGGAGGCGCGCCTGGACGAGCCCTGGAGTGTCGCCCTGTTGGCCCGACAGATGGCCTGCTCCGTCCCCCATCTGCACCGGCTTTGTCAGCAAGTGTTCGGTATGGGGCCGATGGCGAGGGTGACCGAGCTCAGAATGAACAAGGCACGCCAGCTGCTGCTCTATACCAACTGGCCACTTGGCGAGCTGGCGGCCCGGGTCGGTTACAGCGATGGGGCCAACTTTGCCAACTGCTTTCGCCGTCTGACTGGTCAGACCCCCGGCGCCTTTCGTCGACTGGGTCGCAAACCTTTTGCAACGGATGTGCAAACTCTTTGAAATTAATGACACAAGCCCCTAGGATCGGCGGGTCCCTGCGTCTAGCTAACCGTTTAGGTACCAAGATCCATGTTTGAAGATAATAACCAGAAACGTCCTCTCTACATTCCCTACGCCGGTCCCGCCCTGCTGGAGACCCCTTTGCTCAACAAGGGCAGCGCCTTCACCAGCGAAGAGCGCAGCAACTTCAACCTCGAAGGTCTGTTGCCCCAGAATATCGAGACCATCGAAGAGCAGGCCGAGCGTGCCTATCGCCAGTTCATGGCGTTTGGCAACGACATGGACAAGCACATCTATCTGCGCAACATCCAGGATACCAACGAGACGCTGTTCTACCGTCTGCTGCACAACCACTTGACCGAGATGCTGCCCATCATCTACACCCCGACGGTGGGCAAGGCGTGCGAGGAGTTCTCCAACATCTATCGCCGCGCCCGTGGCCTGTTTATCTCCTATCCGGACAAGGACAGGATCGATGACATGCTGCAAAACGCCACCAAGCAGAACGTCAAGGTGATCGTAGTGACCGATGGCGAGCGGATCCTGGGTCTGGGTGATCAGGGGATCGGCGGCATGGGCATTCCCATCGGCAAGCTGTCGCTTTACACCGCCTGTGGTGGCATCTCGCCCGCCTACTGCCTGCCGGTGGTGTTGGATGTCGGCACCAACAACCAGCAACTGCTGAATGACCCCTTCTATATGGGGTGGCGCAATCCGCGTATCTCGGGGGATGAGTACGCCGAGTTTGTCGATGCCTTCATTCAGGCGGTCAAACGCCGCTGGCCCGACATCCTGCTGCAGTTCGAGGACTTCGCCCAGAACAACGCCATGCCGCTGCTTAACCGCTACAAGAACGAGCTCTGCTGCTTCAACGACGATATTCAGGGCACTGCAGCGGTGACCTTGGGCAGCCTGATCGCCGCCTGCAAGGCCTCCGGCGCCAAGCTCTCCGAGAAGCGGGTTGCCTTCCTCGGGGCAGGCAGCGCCGGTTGCGGTATCGCCGAGCAGATCGTGGCGCAGATGAAGGCCGAAGGGCTGACCGATGCGCAGGCCCGCAGCCGGGTCTTTATGGTGGACCGCTTTGGTCTTATCACCGACAAGATCCCCAACCAGCTCGACTTCCAGCGCCGTCTCTCCCAGCCGGTGGAGCGGATCAAAGACTGGCCAGTGGGGGACAATATCTCCCTGCTGGAGGTGATGGAGCACGGTCGCCCGGACATCCTGATCGGGGTATCCGGCCAGCCTGGGCTGTTTACCGAAGAGGTGGTCAAGACCATGCACAAGCACTGTGCCCGTCCCATCATCTTCCCGCTCTCCAACCCCACCTCCCGGGTCGAGGCGACGCCGGCAGACCTCATCCGCTGGACCGACGGTCAGGCGCTGGTGGCAACCGGCAGTCCGTTTGCACCGGTGGAGTACAAGGGCAAGCGCTACGTCATCGCCCAGTGCAACAACTCCTTCATCTTCCCGGGGATCGGCCTTGGCGTCATCGCCTCCGGCGCCACCCGGGTGACTGACGCCATGTTGATGTCGGCCAGCCGCGCGCTGGCGGAGTGCTCGCCGCTGGTGAAAGGGGAGGAGGGCTCCCTGCTGCCGGATCTGGCGGATATCCATCAGGTCTCCCGCTACATCGCCAAGATGGTGGCCAAGACCGCCATGCTGCAGGGCAAGGCGGTGCAGACCCCGGACGAGGTGATCGATCAGGCCATCGAAGCTAACTTCTGGCATCCGGAGTATCGCCGCTACCGCCGCACCTCCTTCTGATTGGGGAGAAGGGAATGCCACGGCAAAGCAAAAGGGATGCGAAAGCATCCCTTTTTACTGCACGTCTGACATGGTTATCGCCTCAAGATCAACTACTCGCTGGCGCCCTGTACGCCGGTGACGCGCACCTCGACCCGGCGATCCGGCCCAAGGCAGTCTATGAGGGCGGCTCTGGCCTTGATGTCGTCACACTGGTTGCCGGTGACCGGATTGCTCTCGCCATTGCCCTGAATGCTTACCTTGTCGGCAGGCAGCCCTTTGTTGATCAGAAAGTCGGCAACGGTTTGGGCCCGAGCTTCTGACAACCTCTGATTGCTGGCATCCGAGCCGATACGGTCGGTATATCCCATCACAACCGCACTGCCATCCTTGGGTTGTACATCGACGATCTGCTGGTAGAGAGCGTCCAGCGCGCTCATCCCCTCCGGTTTTAGGTCCGCTTTGCCAAAGGCGAACAACACATCGGAACTGAGGTTGAAGGTCTGATCTACCACCTCCGGTTCGGCCGGTGGCGGGGGGACCACGACCGGTGCGGGCGTGGGAGCCGGCTCTGTCGGCTGGCTGCGATTGGGATGGATCACTACTTCCAGGGTTGCTGTGCTGATGTCGCTGACCCAACGCTGGGTGCCGCTGTTTGCCTTGTCATTGTCAGGATCATCGCCGACCCTGACCAGATAACGATACCTGGCCTGGAGATCGACCCAGTCATGGAGCCGGGCCGTCACTCCCAGACCTGCCAACGGTGCCAGGTTGTCGTCCCCGCCATTGATCGATTCAACGTGATAGATATAGCCACCACCCTCGGCAAACACCGAGAACATCTCGCTGAGCGGCAAACGACCAATCACAGACAGGGTAGCTCCCTTGCTGTTGAACTCATGACCGCTGATATCCCAGTCACCTGTGGAGAGGTAACCAATTTCGGCGCCCAGGTTCTCCGTGAAGTTGTAGCCGCCAAACAGGGAGAGCGCAGTCGCATCCTTGCTGACATCCTGGCTGAAATCATTCAGATCGTGGGCTATCGCCCAGCCACCGCCTATCCCGGCATACCAGTCATGGACCGGTACCGCTTGTGCGCCTGTGCTCGCCAATGCCAGTGCAATCCACACAGGTTTTAATCTTATGTTCATCGCGTATCCTCGTCGATGTGTGGTTTAGTGGGGCTGCTTGTTGGTCAAACCCCACACTTATGTATAGGTGACAGGTTGTATTTAACCACTCAAGAGGTGTGGATTGCGGCCATAAGTGAACCTATGTCACTGAAACCATGCGGGAAGAGGAAAGATAGCCTGAGGTGGGCGGCATGGAAGACAATAAAAAGGAGGCCATATGGCCTCCTGCTTATCCAGGTGATCAGGATTATTGTGTGACTTGTTGCACACCGGTGACGCGCACTTCAACGCGGCGATCCGGCGCCAGGCAGGAGATCAGCTGAGCCTTGCCCTTGACGCTGTTGCACTGGGTGCCTGTGACCGGATTGGCTTCACCGCGGCCTTCGATGGCAACTTTGCCAGCCGGCAGGCCCTTGCCAACCAGGAAGTCGGCTACGGTACGGGCGCGTGCTTCGGAGAGTTTCTGGTTGTAGGCGTCAGTGCCGATACGGTCGGTGTAACCGACGACCACGGCACTGCCATCTTTTGGCTGTACGTCGACGATCTGCTGATACAGGGTGTTGAGCGCTGCGACACCTTCTGGCTTGAGGGTGGATTTGCCAAAGGCAAACAGCACGTCAGAGCTCAGGGCGAAGTTCTTGTCAACCACCACAGGTTCTGGGGTTGGCTCGGGTGCTGGTGCCGGAGCGGGGGCCACGTAAGTGGTGCGGTTCGGGTGCATCACCAGCTCCAGGGTTGCGACGCTCATGTCGCTCTCCCAGGTCTTCTGCTCGTCACCCAGACTCCACATGTAGCGGTAGCGGGCTTGCACATCGATAAGGTCGGAGAGCTTGGCTGTCACCCCCAGACCGGCCAGCGGCGCAGTGCCGTTGTCGCTGTTGCCATTGCCGTTGACGTGGTTGAAGTAGGCACCACCTTCGGCAAACACCGAGAAGATGTCACCCAGTGGCAGGCGGGCGATACCGGAGAGGGTTGCACCCTGGGTTTTGAAATCGGCACCGTCAACGCCCGCTTTACCGGCGTAGAGGTAGCCCAGTTCAGCTGCGTAGTAGTCGTTGAAGTTGTAACCGCCGAACAGGCTCAGCGCAGTGGCGTCTTTGTCAGTGTCTTTGCCAAAATCATCCAGACCGTGGGCATATGCCCAGCCTGCACCAACACCGGTGTACCAGTCATCGGCAGCCTGAGCTGTGGTGCCTGCGGCGGCCAGCGCCAGTGCAATCAGGGTAGGAGTCATTTTGAGTTTCATCGGTTTATCCTCGTTGTGTTAGCCCATGTCGGGCAATGCACTTGTTTTTATTGCTGCGAAAAATCGCCAGCAAAGTGGATAGCGAAGGCTTTGGACTCTCATGATGCATTGGCGTCATGGACAACAGACCGGACAAGAAGCGCTTTTTAGTGCTTATCCAATACCTTACAGGCGCAACTACTTTATGCTTTCGGGGCGGGGCAGGCAAGGGTAGGGAGGCGGGAGTGAGGGATGATGCAAGCGAGAATGAGGCAAACAAAAAGGGATGCCGCAGCATCCCTTTCTTTTGCATTATCTGAACGAGGTCAGATTATTGCTGAACTTCTTGTACGCCAGATACGCGAACTTCTACGCGACGATCCGGAGCCAGGCAGGAGATCAGTTGAGCTTTAGCGGTGATACCGTTGCACTTGGTGCCGGTAACCGGGTTGGCTTCGCCACGACCTTCGATGGCAACCTTGCTGGCAGCCATACCTTTGCTCACCAGGAAGTTGGCAACGGTACGGGCACGGGCTTCAGACAGCTTCTGGTTGTACGCGTCGGAACCGATACGGTCGGTGTAACCAACAACAACAGCGTTGCCATCTTTCGGCTGGAACTCAACGATCTGCTGGTACAGCGCATTCAGGGCTGCAACGCCTTCCGGCTTCAGAGTCTCTTTGCCAAAGGCAAACAGCACGTCTGAGTTCAGTGCAAAGTTCTTCTCTACAACTTGCGGAGCAGGAGCCGGTGCTTCTTCAACAACCGGGGCAGCTACCGGAGCTACGTAGGAAGTGCGGAACGGGTGGTATACCGCTTCCAGAGTAGCGATGCTCTGGTTGGCCTTGTAACGCTCACCGTTGGCGTGCAGGTCAGCCACGTCCCACATGTAGCGGTAACGAGCTTGCAGATCCAGCGCGTCATTTACCTTGTAGGTCACACCGGCGCCAGCCAGCGGGGAAACTTTAGTGTCGCTGGTGCCCAGGCCGTCGGTGTGACCCCAGTAGGCGCCGCCTTCAGCGAACAGGGAGAAGTCGTTGCCAACCGGCATACGGGCGATACCGGACAGGGTGGCACCCTGGCTCTCGTAACGGTTGCCGTCGGTGTTGCCACGACCGGTGTACTGGTAGCCCAGTTCGGTACCGAAGTTTTCGGTGAAGTTGTAACCCATGAAGGCGTTGGCGGCAGCCGCGTCTTCCTGGCCTACATTGGTGCTTTCCAGCTTGTTCAGGCCGTTGAAGTGAGTAGCACCGACACCGGCACCGAAGTAGATGTCGTCAGCGGCGTGAGCAGCGGTAGCACCCAGAGCAGCCATGGCGATGGCGATCATGGAAGGAGCCATTTTCATCATAAAAAAATCCTCGTTGAGATCGCACGTTATTCACGTGCTTCACACTTTGTAATTTATGTAAGCTGCAGGCTCCGCCGTACGGCTGGCGTCGAGTCTGGCAGATGACCCGGTACAACCGGGTTGCACACTCTCCTGGTGTGTCGAGTGCGCTGGCATGGCACGCAATGCGTGAGAAACCACTGCCAGGCAACTGATGTCATTCCGATGACGAGGCGCACTCTATGCCGATTTTAAAACATGATCAAGCTCACAAATGAGCCTTGTGGCAAATTGTGTCGTGACCTTAAATGGCTGTTTATCCAGATTAATTAGTGATCCAGATAGGCCCTGTGCAGTTTTTTTTCCAGTTTCATATAGGCCTGAACCCAGTCGGAGTGCGGGTTGGCAGGGTTTGCTCTGGCAGTGAACACCTCGAGGTAGTCTGCTTCCGTTGCACTTTTCAGCAGGGGAGTAAACGCCATCAGGTAGTGGCGGGCCAGATAGGGATCCAGGGGCCAGATGTTGAGGATGGCTCGTGCCACAGGCTGAACCGCGGCTGAACAGATGAAATGGCGGTGTCCCGCCTCCAGCCAGTCGGCCATCTCGCACATGCCCGATTCAGCTACCAGACCACCATCACCCGGGGCGCTTGCCAGCGCAATAGACTGGCCATTTACCGTGGTGAGCTCTTCATTGTTATGCAGGGCACCATCGTGGCTGCGCAAGGGTAGGTTATGCGATTCCTGTTCAAGAAACAGGCTGCAGCTCTCCGGCAGGGCGGCCAACAGCTCGCTGGCCTGGCTGGACATCAAGGCCGGAAGCCAGAATGCTTCGGCACGATATTGTGCACCTTGACTGAGCTGTTGTTGCAATTGGGCCGGGTCAGAAACCGGGTGCAGGCGAGAGATAATGCCGGGAAACGCCATACTTATTCCTCTTAATGGGTAGCTGGCGGATTATACGAGTTATTCTGGTGGCAACAATAAAGGTTTCTTTTCGAGACTGTTTACCTGAGACAGCTGAGCGATTACCATCCCCCGTTGAAGATAAGGGTTGTCGCCGAAAGGCGCTCATAAAGATAGAGGCTCGACCATAACGAGTCCGTACAAAACTGATACACTTGACTACGAGTCGTCGCGAAAAATAAAGACGGATTTAATCCGTCAAACGGAGTATGGAACATTATGAATTCAAATATCGTCACTGTTGGCAAGAAGATCCGTCAGATCCGTGAAGCGGTCGGTTTGAGCCGTCCGAAGTTTGCTGATTTGCTCGGTGTTCCCCCCACAACCCTGAAAAACTACGAGCTGGGTTACCGTGAAGTTGGGGGCGCCTTCCTGGTTGCCCTGGCGCACCACCCGGATCTGCACAAGTTCACCCTCTGGCTGCTGGCAGACAAGAAAGTCGCCGAAATCGGCCAGATTGGCCCGGATGACCTCGCCAAGGCGTGATCATCGATGTGAATAGAAATGCCGCCTTCGGGCGGTATTTTTTTGGGTCGCCGATCGATATTTTGATCTAACACGCTTTGAATTATCCATGCAGGCCAACGAGAATAAGCGGCCCCGAAAAGTGGGCCCCTGGTGGTATCTGGCCACCTGAACACTATTACATTCAGGATGATATGAGCAATCGTATGGAGTATGGGTATGAGCAGTAATGAGTTGGATAAACGCTATGGCCTGATGACTGCCATTGCGATGGTGGTCGGCGTGGTGATCGGCTCCGGTGTCTTCTTCAAGGCCGATGATGTACTGCGTCTGACTGGCGGTAATCTGGCCATTGCGCTGCTGGCATGGGCGCTGGGGGCATTTTCGATGATCTTCGGCGCGCTGGTGTTTGCCGAGTTTGCCCAGCGGATCGAAAAGTCCAACGGTATCGTCGATTATGCCGAAGCGGCATACGGCAAAATGTTTGGTTATCTGGTGGGGTGGTTCAAAGGCGTACTCTATTACGCCCCTCTTTCCGCCATCCTTGCCTGGGTCGCCGCTCTGTACACCATGATCTTGCTTGGTAGTGATAATCCGACCAACTCTGGTGCGACCTGGATACTAGCGGCTGTCTATATGACGGTCACCTATCTGATCAACTTCTACACCCCGGTCCTGGCGGGCAAGCTGCAAGTGGGCTCTACCCTGATCAAGTTGATCCCGCTGATCCTGGTTGCCATTGTGGGCACCATTTCAGGCTTGCTCAATGGTGTCACCGTGACCAACTTTGTGCAGGCAATGGATGGGATAGGAAGCACCGGAGGCACGCTGGCCACGGCCGTGGTTGCCACCGCCTTCGCTTATGAGGGGTGGATCGCCGCCGTGACCATCAACAGCGAAATTCGCGATTCCAAGAAGAATCTGCCCAGAGCACTGGTGATTGGCACCCTGATAGTCTTTGTGGTCTATGTCACCTATTTTCTGGGGATCGCCAGCGTCTTGCCGACGGACGAGATAGTGGCGCAAGGGGATAACGCGGTTAATCTCGCGACAACCAGCCTGTTTGGCGGGACTGCCTCGACCATTTTGACCGTGTTCGTGATTATCTCCTGCCTCGGCACCCTCAATGGTTTGGTATTGGCGACCATGCGTATTCCCTACTCGCTGGCGATCCGCAATCAGGGGCCAGCCCCCAAGTGGATGAGCCGTATCGAACCGCATCACCACATGCCAATCAACTCGGCCCTCGCGGCAGCGCTGTTGTCGGTGATCTACTCAGTGCTGTGGTACTGCAGCATCAACGAGACATTCGGTCGTTACATCGCCCTGGACGAGATGCCGATCGTGCTGATTTATGGCCTCTATCTGTTCCTCTATGTCTGGTACATGCGCACCTTTACCGAGTTGGGCTGGATAAAGCGGTTTGTGATCCCGACCTGCGCCACCCTGGGCGCGCTCATCATTCTGTATGGCGGTATCACCAATCCCAGTCTGGGACTCTATCTGCTGGTCTCTGTGGGGGTGATTCTGCTCGGGTTGCTCTTCTACCGTAAGGAGTAACCGGGTAAGTGAGTTGAAAAAAAAGCGCCGAATGGCGCTTTTTCCATGTGTAAACCGCTGCATGTCGACAACTAACTGCCCAGCAACCCGAGGCGGCCCAGTTCATCCTTGAGCTGATCGAGATTGCGCTCGACACAGGCTTCCCCCTCGTTGATAGCATCGCTGGCGCGATGAAAATCCATGATGGAGAAGCTGCCAAGGCGCGGGCAGAGCTGGATCTCCGGCGGGTCACCGGCCATCCGGGCGCGGGTGATCCGCTCCTGCATGATGTTGATGGAGCCACTCATCACGCTCCACAGACCGGGGGTGGCTGGCGCGGATTCACCGCGATTGAGCCACTGGCTGAGCAGACCGCCGCTGCCGGGTTGATCCGGCTCGTCGGTCCAGGGTTGGTGCATATCGGTGTTGAGGTTGACCGCAATCACCACCTCGGCCCCCATGGCGCGGGCCAGCGAGATGGGCACCGGATTGACCACGGCGCCATCGACCAGCCAGCGGTCGTTGATCCGGGTCGGGGTTAGGATCCCCGGCATACCACAGGAGGCGCGCACCGACTGGCGCAGCGGGCCCTGTTGCAGCCAGATCTCGCGGCCGGTATCGAGCTCGGTGGCGATGCAGGCGAAGGGGATGGGCAGGCTCTCGAGATCGGGATCCCCCAGATGGCTGGCGGCAAGACCAAACACCTTTTCGCCGCGAAACAGACCGCCGGAGAGGGCCGGGTCGAGCAGGCTGACCACCTGCAGGCGGGTAAAGCCGCGCACCCAGGTTTCCAGCCGATCCAGTTCTCCGGCGGCATAGGCGGCACCGACAAAGCTGCCGATGGAGCAGCCAGCGATCAAATCCGGTTTGATGCCGAGACGTTCAAGGGCGCGGATGACGCCGATATGGGCCCATCCTCTGGCGGCGCCGCTCCCGAGAGCGAGCCCAACGCGGGGTTTACGTGGCACGACAGTCCTCCAAAAAAGGGGTTGAGGGCTCAGCTTACTCCGAGAGTCAGGAGGCGTCATCCTGCCATCTTTCGCTGCGGTTGCGACCGTTGGCCTTGGCCTGATAGAGCGCCACATCGGCGCGGCGTACCGCTTCGTGCAGGGGAAGGTTCTCCTGGTGGGGGAGATAGCCGAGGCTGATGGTGACCTCTAGCTCGGGTTCGATGGCGGCCCAGTCGTGATCTGCCACCGCCTTTCTCAGTCGCTCCGCCAGCTCGCCGAGCTGTGTTGCATCACTGCGGCCAATCAGCAGCAGAAACTCCTCGCCCCCCCAGCGGATCAGGCGGTCTGTGGGCCCAAGCTGCTGCTGGCAGATCTGCACCAGCCGGATTAGCACCATATCCCCCACGGCATGGCCAAAGTTGTCATTGACTCGTTTGAAGTGGTCTGCATCGAACATCAGGATCCCCGCTTGCAGCCGGGCCAGCTCTCCCGCCTGCTCCAGTAGCACCACATAGTGGCGGTTGAAAGCGCCGGTAAGGGCATCGTGGCAGGAGAGGTAGTTGAGCCGCTCGTTGAGGCGATGGGATCTCAGGTTGGAGAGGACGGCCAGCAGCATAAAGAGGATGGCGAGCAGGGTCGGCGCGGACTGGCAGAGCATGGCCCACACCAGCGGTAGCAGGGTCACGCTGTGCACCAGCCGCAACGGGGTATCAGGTATCGCCATGGTCAGCTGCAATGTGCCTTGCCGCCATTGATATTCGCCGGTCGGTTCGGTGTTTTGCGGCGCCACGGGCTGGTGTGCGCTGCTGGCCAGCACCTGGTGGTACTGATTGAGCAGCAGATATTCCCCCAGCGCCGGGGTCATCTGATCGAGCTGCTGCTGCAGGCGGGCGAGCAGCACATCCATGTTGATCATTCCCACCAGAGTTCCCTCTTTGTAGAGGGGCTGGGACATGGTGACCATGGGGCCGCGCCCGATAAAGTCCTCATAGGGGCGCGAGAGAACGGTCTTCTTGTCCGGATTGGTGCTGTGCAGCGCATCTTGCCAGAAGCTCTTCTGGTAGATGGTGGGATAAAAGCGAAACCGGCTGGAGGGTTGCCAAGGGTAGAGATAGATAAAGTTGTCCACACCGGTGAAGTAGACCCAGGCGATCTCGTTGCCAAGGCGCTGGCTGGCGGTGGCAAGCAAGGGGGAGAGGCTCAGGGCCAGATGAATGCGTGCCTCACGCTCGCTGCCGGGGGGCGGCAGCGGGCCATCACCGGTGAGGTTGCCTGCCAGTCCGGCAGGCAAATCACCGGGGAGCTTGTCGAGAGCCAGCCCCTCTGGCAGCGCCTCGATATGGCGATAGAGCTGGCGGGTGAGCACCGACTGGGGGTCGCTGCGCAGTCGCTCCTCAGCCTGCCCGCGCATCGCCTCCAGAAATACTTCGGTCCGTTTGAACCGATCCCGCAGGTAGATGGCACTGTTGAGGGTATCGCTTTGATAGAGGCGTTCAATCTGTTTCAGGCTTTGCCACAAAGTCAAACCAATCAGCAGGATGACCACGGCGAACAGGAGCCAGGTCAGGCGTGTGAGAAAACGGTGGCCAGACATGTTGGGCATAGGCAGTCAGTCGGGTTGCGAAGGAAATTGTCGTTAGTGTATGCGATGTGGTGTGAAAACAAACTGAACTACCTGAAACCGGGTGAGTTCACCATGCACCTGTTACGTTTTGTCACATTTATACATAGTCACGGCATAGTCTGGGGCTAAAATGGCCCCCACTCAGATTTCCCCTTCTTAACACTTCATGGATTGTTTGATGAAAATGCGTATCTGGATTGGCCTCGGCCTGCTCTCTCTGGTAGCGGCCATCTGGTGGGCGGTTGGCCACTTGCAACCAGCAGCCAAAGCCCCTTCCCGCGAGATAAATATTCGTACCCAGACCGTCAAGCAGAGTCTGGCCGAGCCGACTCTCAAGCTGGTAGGTAAACTGGCGGCCAACCACTCGGTGGTGATCACTCCCGAGGTGACCGGGCGCCTGGTCAAGATTGCGGTGCAGTCGGGTCAGCAGGTCAACAAGGGCGATACGCTGGTCGCGCTGGATGCGGGCAAGCAACAGGCGGAGCTGGCCGAGCAGAGTGCCAGTCTGCGCGACGAGAATCGCAAGCTGACCGAGATGCGCAAGCTTGTCGCCCGTGGAGCCGTCACCCAGTCGGTGTTGGAGGGGCAGGAGGCCACCGTTGATCAGGTGCAGGCGCGGGTCGATGCCGCCCGTTACGAACTCTCCCAGCGCACTCTCACCGCTCCCTTTGCCGGTACCGTGAGCCTGATTGATTTGAGCGAAGGGGCCCTGGTCAATAGCGGCGATACCCTGTTGCACCTCGACGATATCGACACCCTGCGCCTCGATCTGGCAGTGCCGGAGCGCTACCTTTCCCTGCTGCGCCCTGGCATGGCGGTGACAGCGACCAGCGCAGCCTGGCCGGATCAGCGCTTTAACGGCACCCTCACCACCCTCGATAGCCGTATCTCCAACGAGACCCAGAACATCAAGGCGAGGGTCGAGTTACCCAATAATAACGGCCAGTTGCGCCCAGGCATGCTGCTCAATGTAGAGCTGGCGCTGCCTGCCCAGCAGCTTACCCTGATCCCCGCCCAGTCGGTGGAGTACGCCGGTGAGCAGCGCTTTGTTTACCGTCTCGAGGCCGATGGCCGGGTCAAGCGGGTGCCTGTGGTACTTGGCGAAACCGAAGGGGAGACCGTCTGGGTCACCGAGGGGCTCAAGGTCGGCGATCGCATCGTGGTCGAGGGGCTGGTCAACTTGCGTGATGGTGCCAAGGTGCACGATCTGGCGGAGGTGAATGGCTGATGTGGCTCTCCGATATCTCAGTACGCCGACCGCTGGTGGCGGTAGTGCTCAGCGCCCTGCTCAGCGTGTTCGGTCTGGTCGCCTTTAGCAAATTGACTGTGCGGGAGATGCCGGACGTGCAGATCCCGTCGGTCTCCATCACCACCACCTATGAGGGAGCGGCTCCCGCAGTGATGGAGAGTCAGGTCACCAAGCCCATCGAGGATCAGCTCTCCGGCATCAGCGGTATCAAGAATATCAACTCGGTGACTCGCAAGGGGCGCTCGATGATCACGGTGGAGTTCAAGCTTGGCTGGAACATGGTGGAGGGGGTCTCCGATGTGCGCGACGCCCTGACTCGCGCCAAGAGCAAGCTGCCGGAGGATGCAGACGAACCGCTGGTGACCAAGGATAGCGGCAGCGGTGACGTGGCGGTCTGGCTCAACTTCAGCAGCAGCCAGATGGATCGTACCGCCATGACCGACTACGCCAACCGGGTGCTGGTAGACCCCTTGAGCCTGGTGGACGGGGTGAGTGAAGTGGCGCTCTCCGGCGATCTGACGCAGGTGATGTATGTGCGGTTGAGGCCGGCCGATATGGCGGCCCGCGGCGTGACGGTAGCGGATGTGCAGGATGCCCTCAAGCGCGAGAACATAGAGCTGCCGGGGGGGGAGATCCGCAACAACTCCATGACCATGTCGGTGCAGATTGCCCGGCTCTACCACACCGCCGAAGATTTCCAGCAGTTGCAGGTCCGTACCGCGACCAACGGTCAGAGTGTCTATCTGGCCGATATTGCCGATGTGGAGGTGGGAGCCAAGAACGAAGACAGCGCCTACCAGCGCAATGGCCGCGAGAGTCTGGGTATCGGCATCGTCGCCCAGTCCACCGCCAACCCGCTGGCGGTGGCACAGGGGGTGGAGAAGAAGCTAGTGGAGATGCAGCGCTTCCTGCCGGAGGGGGCCACCCTTGAGGTTGACTACGACTCCACCATCTTTATCAAGCAGGCCATCGACGAGGTATATGAGACACTGGCCATCTGTGCCGTGCTGGTGGTGGCAGTGCTCTATCTGTTCCTCGGGCAGGGGCGCACCACACTCATTCCGGCCATTACTGTGCCGGTGTCGCTCATCTCCGCCTTTATCGGCGCCTGGTATCTCGGTTTTTCCATCAACCTCATCACCCTGCTGGCGCTTATTCTCGCCATCGGTCTGGTGGTGGATGATGCCATCGTGGTGGTGGAGAACATTCACCACCATCTGCAGCGGGGTGAGCCCCCCCTGCTGGCGGCCTGGCACGGCACCCGCGAGGTGGGCTTTGCGGTCATCGCTACCACCGCCGTGCTGGTAATGGTCTTTATTCCCATCGCTTTTATGGATGGTATGGTGGGCAGGCTCTTTACCGAGTTTGCGATGTTGCTTTCGTTGGCGGTGCTCTGCTCCTCGCTGGTGGCGCTGACCCTCACGCCAGCCATGGGCTCCTGGCTGATGCGCCCGCTCGACAAGCCGAACCGGCTGACGGCGGCCCTCGATCGCGCTTTGGGCCGGATGGAGGGGCACTATCGTCATCTGCTGCAGGGGCTGCTGCGTCGCTCGCGCTGGATGCCGCTGGCGCTGCTGCTCTGTCTGGCCGGTATCGGTGCCCTCTTTACCCAGCTGCCTAGCAGTCTCACCCCGACCGAGGATCGCGGTGTGGTCTTCGTCTTCGTCAAGGGGGCGGAGGGGACCAGCATCGAGCGGATGAAGCGCAACATGCAGCAGGTGGAATCGACCATCATGCCGATGCTGGGCCAGGGGGTGGTCAAGGCGATGAGCTTCAGTACCCCCGCCTTTGGCCGTGGCGGCGATCAGACCGGCATGGTGATCATCCAGCTCACCGACTGGGCCGAGCGTGATGTGACCGCCACCGAGTTTTCCCGCTCGCTCGGGGCCAAGCTGTCGGTTATTCCCGATGTGATGATCCGCACCTTCCAGCCAGGCTTCCGTGGCGGCTCTACCGCTGCGGTGCAGTTCGTGCTGCAGGGCAACGACTATGCCGAGCTCTACCAGCAGGGGCTAGAGCTGCAAAAAGCAGCGCAGGCCAGTGGCCTGATGATAAGCCCGGATCTCGACTACGCCGAGAAGACTCCTGAGCTGCAGGTGACCGTCTCGCGCGACAGCGCCAGCCAGCTCGGCATACCGGTCTCCACCGTTGCCAGCACCCTGCAGGCGATGTTGGGCGGGGTGAGCAAGACCACCTATGTGGACAGGGGCGAGGAGTATGACGTCTATCTGCGCGCCAACCAGAAGGAGTTCAACGGCATCTCGGATCTCGGCCGCATCTACCTGAAAGCGGCCAATGGCGAGATGGTGAGCCTCTCGACCCTGGCGACCGTCAAGCAGGTGGCGACCGCCAATCGCCTCAACCACTATCAGCGCCAGAAGGCGGTGACCCTGACCGCCGATGTGGCACCGGATCACACTCTGGGCGAGGCGCTCGACTTCCTCGATGGCTGGGCCAACGAGCATCTGCCGAGCGGTATGACGGTGGATTACGCCGGTGACTCCAAGGATTACCGCGACAATCAGGGGGAGATGGCGATGGTCTTCGGCCTCGCCCTGCTGGTGGTCTATCTGGTGCTGGTGGCCCAGTTCGAGAGCACCCTCACCCCGACTGTGGTGATGATGACGGTGCCGCTCGGCATCTTCGGCGGTCTACTTGGCCTCTGGTTGACGGGGCAGGAGATGAGCATCTACAGCCAGATCGGGATGATCATGCTGATCGGCATGGTGACCAAGAACGGTATTCTCATCGTCGAGTTCATCAACCAGTTGCGTCAGCGCGGTGAAGGATTCGAAGAGGCGATCATCGCGGGTTCGGTGCGCCGTCTGCGGCCGATCTTGATGACCTCGCTCACCGCCATCATCGGCGCTGTGCCGCTGATGCTCTCCATGGGGGCTGGCTACGAGAGCCGGATGGCGGTGGGGACCGTGGTCTTCTTCGGTCTCTCCCTGGCGACCCTGGTTACCCTGCTGGTGGTGCCCGCCACCTACCACCTGATCGCCCGTCACGCCAGCATGACCGGGCAGCGGGATCAGCAGGTAGATGAGGCGCTGGCCGCCAGGGGGGACACTTCTGAGCCATAACGGTAGTGTCCGATGCCAGCTTTGACTGGGGCCGCGGAGCGTATCAGTCCGCACCCGCAAGCGTGCAGAGCCCGATAGCCGGCTCTGCACGCGCCATCCCCCCGGACTGATAGCCCGTCGAGTGGTTAATCTTCACAACAAACCACTGGTCAAGTGGCTCGACAAACATCACGGTTCTACGGTGTGGCCGGTTACGGAGCCGTGCCGTGCGTGAAGCAGCCTATTCCCCGATCCCCCTCATCATCTCTTTTTCCCCTCCATTTCTGCGGCTTGAGATCGTTTTTACCTAATTGGCACTTTTATTGCTTTTGGTCCGTCAGCGTCAATGATTTGTCTGGGGACAGAAAATGGAAATTAGTGCAAGCAGCCTGATGCAAGAGATGCAGGCTCTCAAGGTAGAGGCCGGTGCAACCCCGCTGTCACAGCCTGGCCGTCAGGTGACCTCCGATTTTGGCCTGCTGTTGCAGCAGGCGCTCGGTAACGTCAACGAGTTGCAGGGCGCAGCCAATGATCTGCGCACCCGTTTCGATATGGGCGACAAGTCGGTGGATCTGGCCGAGGTGATGATCGCGGGCCAAAAATCCTCCATCGCCTTTGAGGCGACGGTGCAAGTGCGCAACAAGATGGTTGATGCCTACAAAACCATCATGAATATGCCGGTCTGAGCGATGACCGTGCATCATGACATGTCAGCAATAAGGACATAAATCGTGGCTACTGACCAAAATGGCGATCTGCTGATAAACGATGAGGGCACCGCCGCCCTCGATGCCAACGAGCAGAAGAGCTCGGCACTGGGATTCTTGTCCAATACCGATGTACTGCGCCAGATCACTCTGATCCTGGGGCTTGCCATCTGCCTGGCCATCGCCGTCTTCATCCTGCTGTGGGGCAAGGAGCCGGATATGCGCCCTCTTGGCACCTATACCACTCAGGAGCTGGTCAAGACCCTCGACTTTCTCGATCAGCAGAAGATCCCCTATGAGGTCGATGGCAAGAGCGTGCTGGTCAGTGCCGAGAACTTTGCCAGTATCCGGTTGGCACTGACCCGGGCCGGCCTCACCAATGCGGCCGATGTAGCCAATGGTGGAGAGGATATTCTGCTCAAGGACTCCAGTTTCGGTGTCAGCCAGCGGATGGAGGCCGAGCGCCTCAAGTTGAGTCGCGAGCGCCAGTTGGCGAGCGCCATTGAACAGTTCCAGAATGTGGCCAAGGCCCAGGTGCTGCTGGCCATCCCCAAAGATAACGTCTTTGCCCGCAACGAGCGCAAGCCCAGTGCTACCGTGGTACTCAACCTGAAAGGGGCGGCACTGGGGCAGGGGGAGGTGGACTCCATCGTCGATATGGTGGCCTCTGCGGTACATGGCCTGGAGCCGACTCGTGTCACCGTCACCGACCAGAATGGTCGCCTGCTTAATTCCGGCTCCCAGGATCCCGTCTCTGCCCAGACGCGCAAGGAATTTGCGATGCAGCAGAAGCAGGAGCTGGAGTACAAGCAAAAAATTGACGCCATTCTGATCCCGGTGCTTGGCGCCGACAATTATACGGCGGAAGTGGATCTCTCCCTCGACTTCTCCCAGCAGGAGCAGACCCGCAAAACCTACAACCCGGATCTGCCTGCAGTGCGCTCCGAGATGACGTTGGAAGAGAACAGCTCCGGCGGCAGCAATGGCGGTGTGCCGGGGGCTCTCAGCAACCAGCCCCCTGCCGCGTCCAATATTCCTGAACAGGCCACTGGCGGTGATGGGGCCAGCGTTGCTGCCTCGGGGCGTTCTCGCAAAGAGGCGACCCGCAACTTCGAACTGGATACCACCGTCAGCCATACCCGGCGCCAGATGGGGGGCATTCGCCGCATGACCGTCTCGGTCGCGGTGGATTACAAGGCGGTGCCCGGTGCCGACGGGGCTGTGACCCGCGAAGCGCGCAGTCAGGCGGAACTCGATACCCTGCGCCGTTTGCTGAGCGGTGGCCTTGGCTTTGATGTGACCCGTGGTGATACCCTCGAGGTGGTCGCCATTCCGTTCAATCGTCCCGAGCTTGATACCGTGGCCGAGGTGCCGCTCTACGATCAGCCCTGGTTCTGGCGTGCGGTACGGATTGCCGCTTCGGTACTGGTGATTATTGTCTTGATCGTCACCGTGGTTCGCCCCATGCTCAAGCGGCTGCTCTATCCGGATGCTAAGCCGGAAGGGGAAGTGGACTTTGACAACCACACCGTATTGGGGGGTGACGACGAGCTCAGCTTGCTGGCAGCCCAGGTTGAGGGAGAGCAGGTATTCGGGGTGCGCGATGGTCAGCTGAAACTGCCGGATCTGCACCGTGATGAAGATTTGCTCAAGGCGGTGCGTGCGCTGGTGGCGAACGAACCGGATCTGGCCGCTCAGGTCATTAAAGAGTGGGTAACCAAAGATGCCTGAAGAAACTAAAAGCCAGGTGACCGGTAACGACATTACCGACAGCCAGCGCCAGTTGCTGGATCAGATGTCCGGTATGGAGATGGCGGCTGTATTGATGTTGAGCCTCAACGAAGAGGATGCCGCCCAGATCTTCCGCCATCTCGAACCCAAGCAGGTGCAGCGGCTCGGTATGTCGATGGCCTCCATGTCCGATTTCAGTCACGATCGGGTGGCGGCGGTGCACCGTCAATTCATCGACGATATCCAGAAGTACACCAACATAGGTATCGGTAGTGAAGACTTTGTGCGCAAGGCGTTGGTGGCGGCCCTTGGCGAGGACAAGGCGAGCAACCTGGTGGACCAGATCATTCTCGGTTCCGGTGCCCGTGGCCTCGATTCGCTCAAGTGGATGGATGCCCGTCAGGTGGCCAGCATCATCCAGAACGAACACCCGCAGATCCAGACCATAGTGCTCTCCTATCTGGAGCCGGAGCAGTCCGCCGAGATCCTGAGCCAGTTCCCGGAGCAGGTGCGCCTCGATCTGGTGATGCGTATCGCCAACCTCGAAGAGGTACAACCGGCGGCACTGCAAGAGTTGAACGACATCATGGAGAAACAGTTCGCCGGTGCGGCCGGTGCCCAGGCAGCCAAGATGGGCGGCCTGAAGGCAGCCGCCAACATCATGAACTATCTGGATACCAATATCGAAGGCCAGTTGATGGACTCCATCCGCGAGTCGGACGAAGAGATGAGCCAGCAGATCCAGGATTTGATGTTCGTGTTCGAAAACCTCATCGATGTGGACGATCGCGGTATCCAGACTCTGCTGCGGGAAGTGCCTGGGGATCTGTTGCAGCGCGCCCTCAAGGGGTCCGACGATCAGATGCGCGAGAAGATCTTCAAGAACATGTCGAAACGGGCGGCAGAAATGCTGGCAGACGATCTGGAGGCCATGGGGCCGATCCGGGTCTCCGAGGTGGAGGCTGCCCAGAAGGAGATCCTCTCCATCGCCCGCCGTCTGGCGGATGCCGGCGAGATCATGCTGGGTTCCGGCGGTGGCGAGGAGTTCCTCTAAACCATGGCCAACTCATGTAACCTGTCTGCCGCCCAGTATGTTGTCTTGGCAAGGAGCGGCGCGAATAGATGAACAACAAGCTGCGTGGTTATGTGCGGCCTGAAGGGGAAGAGACCCGGGTAGAGGCCTGGGGCTGGCCCGAAATGGACGTGGTGGCTGAGGCCGAGACCAATGCGCTCGGTCTTGCACCTGACTGGTATCAGCAGGAAGAGGAGGTGGTGGAGCCGGAACCCGAGCAGGAGCCGACCCCCAGCATCACCGCCGAAGAGCTCGAAGCGATCCGTCAGGCCGCCTGGGAAGAGGGACTGACCGAAGGGCGCGAGGCCGGTTTTGCCAAGGGGCTCGAAGAGGGCAAACTGGAAGGATTGCAACAGGGTCATGCTGCAGGTCTCGAACAGGGGCGCGAGGAGGGGCTGGCCATGGGGCGCGATCTGGTGGAGCAGGAGATCGCCCACTGGCAGGGTCTCGCCGCACGCCTTGCCAATCCCCTGAGCGCGCTGGATCTGGCGGTAGAGCAGCAACTGGTCTCGCTGGTGATGCAACTGGCCCGCGCGCTCATTCGCCATGAAGCAGAGACCTCGCCCCGCATCCTGCTGGAGGCGCTCAAGGAGGGGCTGGCCTTGCTGCCTGCCGCCGAACAGGGGGTGACTCTGATGTTGCATCCCGACGATATCGCGCGAATCGAACAGGCATTTGGCGCCGACGAGTGCGCCAAGCGCCACTGGCGATTGCAAAGCGATCCCACCCTCTCCCCCGGCGATCTGCAACTGGCTACCGAGCTATCCAGCATCGATCTGACCCTCTCCGGGCGCATCGATCAGTTGCTGCGCAACTTCTTGCGGGACAATGCGTCGCAGAAACCGGCTTCGCAGGACTCACGCCCATAACCGATGCCGGACGTTGCCGTCCGGCTGCACTTTTTAGCTCTCAGGAGGCCAGATGAGCGGCTCGCTACTGAACCGGTTGCAAGGGTACAAGGTTCGCGACAGCGCCCCCAAACCGCCGGTTGCCGGCAAATTGACCCGGGTGGTGGGGCTGACCCTCGAAGCCATCGGCTGCCGTGCCGCCATCGGAGCCTTGTGTCGCATCGATACCCTGGATGGGACGCTGGAGGCCGAAGTGGTGGGGTTCTCGGGCGATCGCCTCTATCTTATGCCGAGTGAACAGCTCAAGGGGGTTATCCCTGGTGCTCGGGTGGTGCCCATCACCGAAGAGCACGGTATTCCTGTTGGCATGAACCTGCTTGGTCGGGTCATCGACGGCATCGGCCAGCCGCTTGATGGCCTCGGCCCCATTATCTCGTCCCGGACGGTGCAGTTTGCCCAGCACCGCATCAACCCGCTCTCTCGCCGCCCGATCCATCAGCCGATGGACGTGGGGGTACGCGCCATCAATGCCGTGCTGACGGTGGGGCAGGGCCAGCGGATGGGGCTGTTTGCCGGTTCCGGTGTCGGTAAATCGGTGCTGCTGGGCATGATGACTCGCGGCTCGGTGGCGGATGTGGTGGTGGTCGGCCTCATCGGTGAACGGGGCCGGGAAGTGAAAGAGTTTATCGAAGACATTCTGGGAGAGGAGGGGAGAGCCCGCTCCGTGGTGGTGGCGGCTCCCGCCGATGCCTCGCCGCTGATGCGGCTAAAGGGGTGTGAGACGGCGCTGGCCATCGCCGAGTATTTCCGCGATCAGGGGCTTAATGTGCTGCTCTTGATGGATTCGCTGACCCGTTACGCCCAGGCTCAGCGGGAAATCGCACTGGCGGTGGGCGAGCCGCCAGCGACCAAGGGCTATCCACCGTCGGTATTTGCCAAATTACCGGCGCTGGTGGAGCGGGCGGGTAACGGCAGTGACGGCCAGGGCTCCATCACGGCATTCTTCACAGTCCTGACTGAGGGGGATGACCTGCAAGATCCCATTGCCGATGCGGCGCGAGCGATCCTCGATGGCCACATAGTGTTGTCGCGCGAGCTGGCCGATGCGGGCCACTATCCGGCCATCGACATCGAGAAGTCCATCAGCCGGGTCATGCCCATGGTGACCTCGCAGGAACATATGGATCTGGCGCGCACCCTCAAGCAGTTCTACTCCCTCTATCAGCAGAACCGGGATCTCATCACCATCGGCGCCTACAGTCAGGGTTCCGATCCGCGCATCGACCGTGCCATCATTCAAAAACCCTATCTGGATCAGTTCTTGCAGCAGGGGATGCGCGAGGTCATTCACTACGATGATGGCCTGCAAGCCTTGCAGATGGTGGCGATGCCATTGATGCGCTGATGATGGTCGGTAACAGAGAGGTCGACGATGAGTAAAGGGTTGCTATTGTTGGCCGATCGGCTGGTGGAAGCGGAGCAGCAGTGTGCGCTGGCACTGGTGAAGGCGCAGCAGGATCTCAAGCTGTTCATGGATCAGCAAAATGCCCTCAACCAGTACCGCCAGATCTATCACCAGCAGTGGACCGATCGCGGCCTGCAGGGGATTTCGCCCCAGCAAAACAGCCAGTATCACGCCTTTATCAACAAGCTCGAACAGGCAGCGACCCAGCAGTACGAAGGGGTGTTGCAGGTGCGTCAGGCGCTGGAACAGCGCCGTGAAGAGTGGCTGGCGGCCCAGCAGCGGCGCAAGGCGGTAGAGCTGTTGCTGGAGAAGCAGGCGAGCCGCGAGCAGCAGAAAGCCCAGCGTCAGGAGCAGAAGATGCTGGATGAGTACGCCATGTTGCGACGTTTTCATCAATCTGGCCTGTAACTTGCTTTGATATGGACATTGTCGGCGGCCATCTCTTTGGGGGCCACCAGAATTCAGGGATCCCATCATGATGCAGACACTGTTGACACAAACGCCTTCGGCTCCGGCCAACGGGTTGGACAAAGCGCCTCTGAGCGGTTCCGTCGAGAGCAAAAGTATCGATGGGGGAACCGGTAGCGACAGCAAGGGTGATTTCGCCACCCTGATTGCCAAGGCCCGGAACAGCGAACAGGGCGCCGCCGAGGCCACTCAGGGCGGTAACCATGTCCGATCAGCCAAATCTTTGGCGACCGAAAGCGCCTCTCCCAAAGAGGAGACCGGCAAGGAGCAGGATCCTGACGCCGACAACAAGGTGGAGGAGCTCCCTGCCACCGACTTTCTACTGCGCCTGCAAGACTCCCTCAAGCTCGATACCTCGCTAGTGACACCCCAGCTGGCGGTGGCGGCCCAACAGAGCGCCACTGCGGTAGACGGCAATCCGTTGCCGCAAGAGGGTGATCTGGAGGGGATTGCGCTTGATGACGGCGAGCAGACCCCTGCCGCTGCCAGAATTGCCAGCCAGCTTGCCGGTCAGACCGGGGCGCAGTCGCTTCTGGCTACGACTGGTAAATCTTCCCTTGAAACTCCGGTTTCACTCTCTGCAGGAGGAGTGATTGAGCAGGGCGACGCCTCGACCGCCGTACTGTCCTCCGCTCCCAACACTTCTGAGGGGAAGGATGCCGCCGCCACCCAAGATGGTCAGCCCGGGGAGAAAGTCTCTGCCAAGGGTGAAACTCTCGGGGCAGATGGCAAGCTCACCAAGCCCCTTACGGGGGCTGAGCGGATGGCCCAACTGGCCAGGGTGTTGCCGGTTGAGGCGTCCGCCAATGCGGCAAATAGTGGTGAGTCACCCGCAGTGAAAGAGGGAGATGACAGCAAATCCGACCCCGCTGCCAGCAGCGTCGTGACCGGCAAGGGACAAGCTGCTCAAGCCGCGATTCAGGGGGCGGTGCTCAAGGCATTCGGTGAGGGGGGCAAACAACCAGATGCGGGTAGCTCAACCACTTCTACTGCCGTAGAGAGCATCGCTAATGGGGCTGGCAAGGGAGCTGATAAGAGTAGCGCCGAGGGGGGACAGCAGGCAGCGACAACCACATCCTCCAATCCAGGTGCGGCGCAAGTGACGACAGTGCAAAGTGCCACAGCCCAGAGCAGCGTGACGCCAAATGTGACGACTCAGACCGATAGCGCTGCCGCACCCGTGATGGTGGCGCCGCAGCAGGTGTTGGCGCAGGCCGAATCTCAGGGGCCGCAAGCACCGCTGTCGAGCATTTCAGCCGGGATCAGGCAGATGGAAGTGACGGGCACCGACGAGGTGCGCAAAGCGGTTTCGCTTGAGGTAAAACCGAAGGCCGGTGAGTCTGAGAAGAGTCTTGTCGCTACGACATCGAGCAGCGAGAGCAGCCAGAGCCAGACTGTACAGCATGGCCAGAACAGCCAGCCTCAGCCCCAGGTGGCCGACAGCCGGGCGCCCGCCGCTGAGGGCACGTTGCGCCGTGAACCGCAGAATTTACCCCATTTGAAACTGTCTAGTCAGGAAGCACCCGCCGAATTGCACCAGAAGGTAAACCTGATGCTGGCCGACAAGCTGCAGCAGGCCGAGCTTCAGCTAGACCCCATCGGCCTTGGCAAGATGAAGATCAAGATCCAGATCGACGCATCCAGCCAGGCGAGCGTCCATTTTGTAGTCCAGCACGGACAGACCCGTGAGATGCTGGAGCAGGCGATGCCCCGTCTGCGTGAAATGCTGGCGGGGCAGGGGATCCAGCTTGGCCAGACCCAGGTGCAGCAGCAGTCACAACAGTCACCGCAGCAACAACAGCAGGGTCAGTCGGCGTTTGCCGGGCAGGGACAATCAGGAGAGGGACACTCCGGTCATAGCCATCTTGACGGGGAGGTCACTACGACCAACCCCAATTTGTCGGTGGAATCGACAAACGGTTCAGGAATAGATTTCTATGCTTGATGCAATCCCGAGTAAGTTTATGATATCGAACAAGTTTGAGACTAGGGTGGACAAGGGATGGCTGACGATAACGAATTGACGCTAAAAGACCCGGCTGCGGGCAAGAAAAAGAAGCTGATTATTATCATTGCCCTGGCGGTCATTTTGCTGGGCGGTGGTGGAGCAGGCGCCTGGCTTATGCTGTCCGGCTCGGATACCCCCCCTGCCGAAGCGGCGGAGGGTGCTGAGGCCAAACCCAAGGTGGAAGCACCCCAGCCATCCCTTTATGTCGGGATGCCGCGTCCCTTTGTCTTCAACGTCGCGGGAGCCCAGCGGGATCGACTGGTGCAGATCAAGATCCAGCTGATGGTGCGCGGCACCGCCGACGAGACGCTGGCCAAACAGAATATACCCCTGATTGAAGGCACCTTGCTGCGGGTGTTCAGTGCAGCCAGTGCCGAACAGCTGATGACCTTTGAAGGCAAGGAGAAGCTGCGCAAGGATTCACTGGAAGAGTGCCGTCGGGTGCTTAAGGACCTGGTCTCTTCCCCCGTTATCGAACAAGTGCTGTTTACCGGCTTTGTAATGCAGTAGGTGAAGCGTGAGCGATCTGTTAAGTCAGGACGAAATTGATGCCCTCTTGCACGGTGTCGATGATGTCGAAGAGGAAGAGATAGGCGGCGCCGGAGACCCCGGCGTTGCTCAGTTTGACTTCTCCTCCCAGGACCGCATCGTCCGTGGCCGGATGCCGACCCTGGAGCTGGTGAACGAACGTTTTGCTCGCCACATGCGGATCAGCCTGTTCAACATGATGCGTCGTACCGCCGAGGTCTCCATCAACGGGGTGCAGATGCTGAAGTTTGGTGAGTATGTTCACACCCTGTTCGTGCCGACCAGCCTCAATATGGTGCGTTTCCGGCCATTGAAAGGAACCGCACTCATCACCATGGAGGCACGACTGGTTTTCATTCTGGTGGAGAACTTCTTCGGTGGTGACGGGCGCTACCACGCCAAGATTGAGGGGCGCGAGTTCACGCCGACCGAGCGACGGATCATCCAGATGCTGCTCAAACTGGTGTTTGAGGATTACAAGGATGCCTGGGCGCCAGTGATGGACGTAGGGTTCGAGTATCTCGACTCTGAAGTGAACCCGGCGATGGCCAACATCGTCAGCCCGACCGAAGTGATTGTGGTGAGCTCGTTTCACATCGAACTCGATGGTGGCGGCGGCGATTTCCACGTGGCCATGCCCTACTCCATGCTGGAGCCGATCCGTGAACTGCTCGATGCCGGTGTGCAGAGTGACAAGGGTGACACAGACGTGCGCTGGAGCAAGGCACTTCGTGACGAGATCATGGATGTAAAGGTCGAGTTGAGGGCCAAACTGCTGGAGACCGAACTCACTCTGCGTGAACTGATGGAGCTGCAGCCGGGAGATATTATTCCGGTCGACATGCCCGAACATTTGCTGGTCTACGTGGAAGATTTGCCCACCTTCCATGCCAAGATGGGGCGGACCAAGGAGAATGTGGCACTCAAGATCACCGACAAGCTCAAGCGCCCGGAAGGGGTCAAGACCGAGATGCATCTGGTGACCCGGGGTGGTGTACGTATCGATGGTGAGGCCGAGCTTGAAGAGCTTGAGCGCAGCATCGAAGAACAACAGCGTTAATCGACGGTTTGCAGTTATTGATCGTCACGAAGTGGTATAAGGAAACAAGATGAGCGGAACAGAGGAAGAGGATCTGATGGCTGATGCCTGGGCGGCAGCACTGGAGGAGCAGGTGACGGCGGAAGCCAAACCGGCCCCGCTGGAAGAGCTCAAGGACGATGCCCCTATCAGTGCCGAGGAGCGGCGCAAGCTTGACACCATTCTGGATATTCCGGTCACCATCTCGATGGAGGTCGGTCGCAGCCAGATTAGCATTCGTAACCTGCTGCAGCTCAACCAGGGCTCGGTCGTGGAGCTGGATAGGGTGGCGGGCGAGCCCCTCGACGTGCTGGTTAACGGTACCCTGATCGCTCACGGCGAGGTGGTGGTGGTGAACGACAAGTTCGGTATTCGCCTGACCGACGTCATCAGCCAGATTGAACGGATTAAGAAACTCAAATGATGCGTCTGCTGCTGTTGTGGCTGCCATTGCCGGTGTTTGCCGAGGTGGGGGGGGCCGCCAACCCTCCCAGCCTGAGTTCCTGGCTGCTCTCCAGCCTGATGGTGATCGGGCTTATTCTGGTGCTGGGTTTCTTGCTCAAGAAGAGCAAAATTGCCACCGCCATGGGGGGCGGGCAGATGAGAGTGATTGCTACGCTGCCTGTGGGCTACAAGGAGAAGTTGCTGGTGGTCAAGGTGGGTGAGCAGCAGCTGCTGGTCGGCGTAACGCCGCAGCAGGTCAACTTTCTCTATCGGCTGGAGGAGCCGCTGGACGAACAGCAGCCGCAGGCATTTTCCCAGCAGCTGGGTAAGTTGATGGGCAAACATGAAAAAAACTAACGGCTTGTTGTGGCAAAGCGGATTGCTGGCCAGCCTGTTGATTTCGCTGTTTTGCGCCTGGCCTGCGTTGGCGCAGGACGGCATGTCGGCAGTGACCGTCAAGACCATGGGGGATGGCTCTCAGGAGTACAGCCTGACCCTGCAGGTGCTGGCGTTGATGACGGCACTTTCATTCCTGCCGGCAATGGTCATCATGATGACCTCGTTTACCCGTATCATCATAGTGTTGGGTATCTTGCGTCAGGCGATCGGTCTGCAACAGAGCCCCTCCAATCAGGTGTTGATCGGCATCGCCCTGTTCATGTCGTTCTTCATCATGTCGCCTGTGCTGGATCGCATAAATGACGAGGCACTGCAGCCCTATCTGGCCGAAACCATTGAGGCCAAGGAGGCGCTGGAACGGGCTGAATTGCCCATCCACCAGTTCATGCTGGCCCAGACCCGGATCAAGGATCTCAATACTTTTATGGAGATCGCCAACGTGCAGGTGGAGAAGCCTGCCGATGTGCCGCTGCGGGTGCTGATCCCGGCCTTTGTCACCAGCGAACTGAAAACAGCCTTCCAGATTGGCTTTATGCTGTTCTTGCCGTTTCTGGTCATCGATCTGGTGGTCGCCAGTATCTTGATGGCGATGGGGATGATGATGCTCTCGCCGATGATCGTCTCGTTGCCTTTCAAACTGATGCTGTTTGTGATGGTGGATGGCTGGAACCTGATCCTGGGTTCGCTGGCCAACAGTTTCGGACTGGGTGCCGGTTAACCGGTCCCATGCAAGGAGCCCGAACATGAGTCCAGAAACCTTTGTCGATGTATTTCGTGAGGCGCTCTGGCTGGTCAATATCATGGTCAGCGCCGTGATCCTGCCCAGCCTTGCTATCGGGTTGGTGGTAGCCATCTTTCAGGCCGCCACCTCCATCAACGAACAGACCTTGAGCTTTCTGCCCCGTCTCATCGTGACCCTTTTGGCCCTAGGGATTGGTGCTCACTGGGGAATGCAGAGTCTGATGGACTTCTTCATCCTGATGGTCAATCAAATTCCCGAGGTGGTGGGGTGACCTATACCACCGCTCTGATCATGGAGTGGTTGTCGTCCATTCTCTGGCCACTGGCTAGAATAAGCAGCCTTTTCATGGTGATGGCGGTATTTGGCAGCCGGCTGGTCGCCGCTCGGATCAGGTTGGGGCTGGCGGTAGCCGTGACGTTTCTGGTTGCTCCTCTGCTCCCTCCCATGCCCCCAGTGGAGCTCTTCTCTGCCGGCAGTTTTCTGGTCTTGGGCCAGCAGCTGCTGATCGGTATTGCGCTGGGGTTGATGACCCAGTTTCTGATGGAAAGCTTCGTGATGGCGGGGCAGGTGATAGCCATGCAAACCAGTCTGGGTTTTGCCACCCTGGTGGATCCGATGAATGGCCAGTCGGCCCCTGTGGTCGGTCAGTTTTATCTGATGCTGGCGACTCTGGTATTTCTGGCGCTTGATGGTCATCTGGTGATGCTACGCCTGGTTATCCTCAGTTTTGAGACGCTACCCATCTCCGATAGCGGTCTGTCACTCTCTTCTATGCAAACCCTGAGCGCGTTCCTGGGGGTCATGTATCAGGCCTCGCTGGTGATGGCCCTCTCTGCCATCGTGGCGCTGTTGCTCATCAACTTCGCTTTTGGCGTGATGACCCGGGCAGCCCCCCAGCTCAATATTTTCAGTATCGGTTTTGCCGTCAGCATGATGTCGGGTTTGCTTATCCTCTGGCTTACGATCGGCGGGTTCCTCGGCCATTTCGACACCTTGTGGGAGCGGGTGCAGGAGGTCAGTTGCGAGCTGATTGACACCCAATGTTTCGGAGGTGTCAATGGCTGATACCGACCAGGAACGTACCGAACAACCCACGGGCAAACGACTGCAACAGGCCCGTGAAAAAGGGCAGATTGCACGTTCAAAGGAGCTGGGAACAGCCAGTGTGCTGTTGTCAGCCGTATTTGGCCTGCTGTTTATCAAGGGTTACCTAGCGAACGCCATGCTCAAGGTGGTGACCATGGGCTTCACGCTGAACAGAGAGCAGGCTTTCGATCCCAATGCCATGGTTGCCATGGTGCCGGCGCTGCTGGGGGAACTGGTGTTTCCGCTCGGATTGCTATTCGCTCTGGTCGCTATTGCAGCTTTTATCGGCAATATCCTGATGGGGGGGATGAACTTCTCCACTGAAGCAATGATGCCGAAATTCAGCAAGATGAGCCCCATCAGCGGGTTCAAGCGGATGTTTGGGGTGCAGTCACTGATTGAGCTGGTCAAGTCCATCGCCAAGGTGGTGTTCATCACCCTGTTTGCCTGGTGGATGCTCTCCAGCCAGTTTGATCATCTGCTCAACCTCTCCATGGAGGGATTCCCCGGTGGGATTATAGATGCCCTCGACCTTTTTTTGTGGATGCTGATCATTCTTTGCTGTGCCCTGTTGCCTATTGTGGCCATCGATGTGCCGTTCCAAAAATGGAACCATATGCGTCAGCTCAAGATGACCAAGCAGGAGGTGAAGGACGAGTTCAAGGATAGCGAGGGTAAACCCGAGGTAAAGGGCAAGATCCGCCAGTTGCAGATGCAGATGGCGATGCGCCGGATGATGGGGGATGTACCCAAGGCTGATGTGGTGATCACCAACCCGACTCACTACTCGGTAGCGCTCAAGTATGATGCGGGCAAACCCGGTGCTGCGCCCAAGGTCTTGGCCAAGGGAACTGATGAAATTGCAATGAAGATCAGGGAGATAGCTAGAGAATACGAGATACCCATCATGCCGTCACCGGCCTTGACCCGGGCTATCTACCACTCTACCGAGTTGGGCCACGAGATCCCGGAAGGGTTGTTTGCGGCGGTTGCCCAGGTTCTGGCCTATGTCTTCCAGCTCAAGAAATTCCGCCGTGGCCAGGGGCGCCGTCCTCAGCCGCTGGCTAAAGATCTGCCCATTCCGACCGAATATCGCAAATGACAAAGTTCTGACGTTGTCAAAATAAATTCATTGCATTTCAATGTGTTGCATTGTTGGCTTAATGTTTGCTTTAATCTGGCACCAGCAGGTTGACATTGAGAAGAGCGATGGAATTCAAGGCAGTATTGGGCCAGTTAAAACAGTCTCGGGGAGTATTGAGCAAAGGCCTTGGTACCCCTCTGCTGGTATTGGCCGCGCTCGGCATGGTGGTGTTGCCCATCCCGCCACTGATGCTGGATGTGCTCTTCTCCTTCAACATTGCGCTCTCTATCGTGGTGCTGCTGGTATCCGTCTATACCCGGCGCCCCCTCGAATTTGCTGCTTTCCCGACCGTATTGCTGCTGGCCACCTTGCTGCGGTTGGCATTGAACGTGGCCTCGACCCGAGTGGTGTTGCTGGAAGGTCACAATGGCAGTGCAGCGGCAGGCCATGTGATCGAGGCATTCGGTAATGTGGTGATCGGCGGTAACTATGCAGTCGGCATCATCGTCTTTACTATCCTGATGATCATCAACTTTGTGGTTATCACCAAGGGGGCCGGGCGGATCGCGGAAGTGAGCGCCCGTTTTACTCTGGATGCGATGCCGGGCAAACAGATGGCCATCGATGCCGATTTGAATGCCGGCCTCATCAACCAGGAAGAGGCGAAGAAGCGTCGCCAGGATGTGACCCAGGAAGCGGACTTCTATGGCTCTATGGATGGTGCTTCCAAGTTCGTCAAAGGGGATGCCATTGCGGGCATCATGATCCTCTTCATCAACATCATCGGCGGCTTTATCATCGGGATGATGCAGCATCATCTTACCTTCAGGGAGTCTGCCGAGATCTATACCCTGCTGGCGATAGGTGACGGTCTGGTGGCGCAGATCCCCTCCCTGTTGCTCTCTATCGCCGCCGCCATCATAGTGACCCGTCAGAATACCGATCAGGATATGGGCACGGCGGTATTGGGCCAACTGTTCGACAATCCCAAGGCCTTGATCATCTCTGCCGGTATCCTGCTGATGATGGGACTGGTGCCGGGGATGCCGCACTTCGCCTTCCTGAGTCTGGGGGCGATCGCTGCCGCTGGAGCCTGGTGGCTGCTGCGCCGCGAGAAGCTGGCGGTAGCCAAAGCAGCCAGCGGCGAGTTGATGCCGACCAGTACTGACCAGCCATCGCATGAACAGAAAGAGTTGAGCTGGGACGATGTGATGCCGGTAGACATCATCGGGCTGGAAGTGGGTTACCAGCTAATCCCGCTGGTGGATCGCAATCAGGGGGGCGAACTGCTCAACCGGATCAAAGGGGTGCGCAAGAAACTCTCGCAAGAACTGGGCTTTCTGGTGCCTGCCGTCCACATCCGCGACAACCTGGATCTGGCACCAAATCAATATCGCATCACCTTGATGGGAGTCAGTACCGGCGAGGCCAGCGTCTACCATGATAAAGAGATGGCCATCAACCCGGGGCAGGTATTCGGCCAAATTCAGGGGATTGCTACCCGGGATCCCGCGTTTGGACTTGAAGCAGTGTGGGTAGCCAAGGAGCAGGTGTCACAGGCGCAGACCCTGGGGTATACAGTGGTGGATACTGCGACCGTAGTTGCCACCCATTTGAGTCAGATCTTGACCAACCATGCCTCACTGTTGCTCGGCCATGACGAGGTACAACAACTGCTCGACATGATTGGCAAACACCAGAGCAAGTTGGTCGAAGGGCTGGTGCCGGAAGTGATCAGCATGGGTAACCTTGTGAAGGTATTGCAGAATTTGCTCGATGAAGGGGTGCCAATCCGCGATATGCGCACTATCCTGCAGACCCTGGTTGAATACGCGCCGCGCAGTCCGGATCCGGAAGTGCTCACCGCGGCTTGCCGGATTGCCCTGCGTCGTCTGATTGTGCAGGAGATTGCCGGCCCAGACCCAGAGCTACCGGTGATAACATTGGCACCTGAATTGGAACGTATATTGCATCAATCCCTGCAGGCGGGTGGAGGTGATGGTGCCGGTATTGAGCCGGGTCTGGCGGAGCGAATGCAGCGCTCGCTGGTGGAAGCCACTCAACGACAAGAATTGGAAGGCCAACCGGCCGTGCTTCTGACATCGGGGATCTTGCGCAATACCCTGGCAAAATTTGTCAAGAATGCCATTCCTGGGTTGCGTGTTCTGTCTTATCAGGAAGTGCCCGACGACAAGCAGATCCGCATCGTCAGTGCGGTAGGGCAGAACTAGTTAGCGGAGACGATGGGTGAAGATTAAGCGGTTTTTTGCCAAGGACATGCGAACGGCTCTGGCCGAGGTCAAGGAGACGCTCGGGCCTGACGCTGTCATCATGTCCAACAAGAAGGTCACCGGAGGGGTAGAGATAGTCGCCGCAGTCGATTATCAATCCCAGGTTCCGGGGCCCAAAGATGCGCCGGTTCGCCGTCAGCTGAACGATGAGAGTGTCAATATTTCGTCTGCTGCTCGGCAGATGACCCGCCCCGAGCCCACAAAGGTTCAGGAACAGAACGAACATTATGCCGATACCCTGGCAGCCTTGCTGGCGCGCCAGCAGAAGCTCAAGCCGGGCAATGGGGCGCCAATGGGCAATACCCAATCGGCCGGTCTGGCCGCTGCCAATGCAGCGCCCAGAACATTGGCCGAGCAGGGGCAATGGGGCGCCGCCCCGGAACCTGTCAAGCCCAAAGCCCGGGTTGCCTCCGCCCAGCGTTCTTCTCAACCTGCTCAGCGGGATCAGGAGATGGAGGGGATGCGCAAGGAGATGGCCAGTATCCGCAAATTGCTGGAGCACCAGATCTCCGGTCTGATGTGGCAGGAAGTTGAGCGACGTGAGCCGATGCGGGCTCTGCTGATCAAGGAGCTCAAAAAGATGGGCTTTGACGATGCGTTTGCCGATCAACTGGCGGGGCTGATCCCTGAAGACATGCCCATCCATCAGGCGATGGCCCAGTTGGCGGAAGTGTTGACGGCTCAGCTCAAGATCAGCGAGGACGAGATTTTACGTCAGGGGGGCGCCGTTGCCCTGCTGGGGCCGACCGGGGTGGGCAAGACCACCACCATCGCCAAATTAGCCGCCCGTTTTGCCATGAAGTATGGTGCCGAGCAGGTGGCCCTTATCACCACTGACAACTACCGGATCGGTGCTCATGAGCAATTACAGACTTATGGCCGGATCATGGGCTGTCCGGTACGTCAGGTGCGTGATGCCGAAGAGCTGGCCAATGCCCTCTATCAGTTCCGCCACCGTCGGCTGGTATTGATCGATACGGCAGGCGTGGGGCAGCGGGATATCCGTCTGACCGAGCAGCTCGATACCCTGGTCAAGAATGCCAAGGTGAGGATCCGCAGCTATCTGGTGATGTCGGCAACCTCCCAGCGTCGGGTAATGCAGGAAGCGGTTGACCATTTCCGGCGCATTCCCTTGAGCGGCTGCATACTTACAAAGTTGGATGAGAGTCTGAATCTGGGCGAAGTAATTAACGTGTGTATCCAGAATGCCTTGCCTATCAGTTACATCACGGATGGGCAGCGGGTTCCGGAAGATATTCAGGTTGCCAATGCGGCGCAGCTTGTCGGCGCGGCCATGGGCTCGCTGGAGCGAGAAACAGAAGAGCCCTATTTCTGGGGCACAGGCTTTGGCGAGGCCGAAGATTCGGAGTTTTATGAGTAACATGTATATGGATCAGGCGAGTGGTCTGCGCAAAATGCGTCAAAACAATCGAGTAAAAGTGATCGCCGTTTCCGGTGGTAAAGGTGGCGTGGGCAAGACCAACGTGACCCTGAACGTGGCCGGAGCCATGGCGGCCCAAGGCAAACGGGTAATGGTGCTGGATGCTGACCTTGGTCTGGCCAACGTCGACGTCATGCTGGGGCTGCGGGTTCATCGCAATCTCTCTCACGTGCTGGCAGGTGAGTGCACTATCGACGACATTATCGTTGAGGGACCGTATGGCATGATGATTGTGCCTGCAACCTCGGGGACCCAGTCCATGGTCGAGCTTTCACCGGTACAACATGCCGGACTGATCCGCGCCTTCAGCGAGATGAAGACCCAGGTCGATATTCTGATGGTGGATACGGCGGCGGGGATCTCGGACATGGTGTTGAGTTTCACCCGTGCTGCGCAGGACATCATGGTGGTGGTGTGTGACGAGCCGACTTCCATTACCGATGCCTATGCCCTCATCAAGATCCTCTCCAAAGAGCACGGTGTATTTCGCTTCAAGGTAGTGGCAAATATGGTGCGCAGCCTGCGTGAAGGGCAGGAGCTTTTTGCCAAGCTGACCCGGGTAACCGATCGTTTCCTCGATACGTCACTGGAACTGGTTGCCTGCGTGCCTTATGACACCAATCTGCGTGCAGCCGTGCGCAAGCAGAAACTGATTGTCGAGGCGTTTCCCAAGTCGCCGGCGGCTTTGGCTTTCCGCGCATTGGCCAACAAAGCAGCTAGCTGGCCGGTACCAAACCAGCCTGGCGGTCATCTGGAGTTTTTCCTGGAGAATCTGTTGCAGACTCAGGCCACCACACAGGAAGGTTCCCGTGAATAAAGCCCAAGCGTACTTGCGTCATCAGGATTCCTATCTGCTGGTAGAGCGCCATGCTCCACTGGTCAAGCGGATTGCCCAGCATTTGCTGGCTCGCCTGCCAAGCAGTGTCTTGCTGGATGACCTGATACAGGCAGGTATGATTGGGCTGCTCGAAGCGTCACGGAACTTTGATGGTAGCAAGGGAGCCAGTTTCGAGACCTATGCCGGGATCCGTATCCGTGGTGCCATGCTGGATGAGATCCGGCGTGGTGATTGGGTGCCCCGTTCCGTGCATCGAAACAGCAGAGCGATTGCCGAAGCGATCGAAAATGTGGAGCAAGCCAATGGACGGGATGCTCGCGACGCGGAAGTCGCAGCGCAAATGGGGGTCTCTCTCGCTGATTATCATGTCATGCTGCAGGATGTCTCCTGTGGCAAGATCATCGGTATCGAGGATCTGGGGGTCAGTGAGGATGTGATCGGTAACCCTGATGAAGCTCCGTCAGGCTCGGGGTTTGATGAACTGGCCACAGAACGATTTCAAATTCAACTGTCGGAGCAAATTGGTCGCTTACCGGAGAGAGAAGCCCTGGTTCTCTCTCTTTACTACGATGAAGAGCTGAATTTACGTGAAATTGGCGAGGTTTTGAATGTGAGTGAGTCGCGCGTGAGTCAGATACATAGTCAGGCAATGCACAGACTACGCGCTCGTTTGAGAGATTGGCATCTATAAGTGTTTGTACTGGCTACACTGAGATGAAACTCTAAGGCATAATCCGCATGACACAACCCGTTTTTAGCATCATGTAAGTGAGCCACTGAGGTGGCTATTGAGGAGGGAATTTTGGACAAGAACATGAAAATCCTCATTGTTGACGATTTTTCAACGATGCGCCGGATTATCAAGAACTTGCTTCGCGACCTTGGGTTCAACAATACCCATGAAGCGGATGACGGCAACACAGCATTGCCGATGCTGAAAAATGGTGATTTCCAGTTTGTGGTTACCGACTGGAACATGCCAGGCATGCAAGGTATCGACCTGCTGAAAGCCATTCGTGTCGATGAAAAGCTCAAGCATCTGCCGGTACTGATGGTGACGGCAGAAGCCAAACGCGAGCAGATCATCGAAGCCGCGCAAGCCGGCGTTAACGGTTATATCGTCAAGCCTTTCACTGCAGCAACGCTCAAAGAAAAACTCGACAAAATTTTTGAACGCCTTGGCTAAGGAGCAGCAGGGATGATGGCCAAAACGAAAGCAATGATTTCGCTCGACCAGGCAAGGATGCTTGTTGCTCATCTGGAGCAAGGTGAATTCGAGCTGGCCGATGAACTGCTTGCCAATGTATGTGCCCCCAACGCAGCCGATCTGTTTGAAAAAGTTGGTCAGCTGACCCGACAACTGCATAACTCACTTCAAGAATTTCGTCTCGACCCCCGAATTCCCGATTTGGCCACCCATGACATTCCCGATGCGAGGGAGCGCCTCAATTACGTCATAGATATGACCGACAAGGCTGCTAATCGCACCATGGATGCGGTAGAGGCCAGTCTGCCAATAGCGGATCGCCTGAATGATAATATCCAGCTGGTGATGCCCAACTGGAATGCACTGATGTCCAGAGATATGAGCGTGGGGCAGTTTAAGTCCTTATGCCATCAACTTGATGATTTCATTAAGGCTTCTGAGTCAGATGCCGATAAGTTACGACAACTGCTGACAGAAATTCTGATGGCACAAGACTTTCAGGATTTGACAGGCCAGATGATCCGCAAGGTCATAAAACTGGTTCAGGAAGTTGAAACAAAATTAATAGAAATGCTGACTATGTTTGGTGAGGCTGCAGCTGAGCATTCAACTCGTACTCTCCCTGTGAACGGGATTGAAGCCGAAGGCCCAATCATGAATCCAGAGGCGCGTGCCGATGTAGTCAATGGTCAGGATGATGTGGACGATCTGCTGTCTAGCTTGGGATTCTAATGGAGTGACGCATGGCCTTCGAAGTTGATGAAGACATACTGCAAGACTTTCTGGTCGAAGCATCCGAAATATTGGAACAGTTGTCTGAGCAACTGGTCGACTTGGAAAAGCGGCCTGATGACAAGAATCTGTTAAATGCCATCTTTCGCGGTTTCCATACCGTAAAAGGTGGTGCCGGTTTCCTGTCTTTGGGGGAGTTGGTTGACGTATGCCACGGCGCTGAAAACGTATTTGATATCTTGCGTAATGGCAAGCGAACCGTGACTGCCGAACTGATGGACGTGATCCTGCAAGCGCTGGACGCCATAAACGTCATGTTCGCCCAAGTACAAAACCGTGAAGCGCCAAGTCCTGCGTCTGATGATCTGCTCCATGACCTCCACGAGTTGTGCAAGCCTGAAGGAGAAGAGCAACTCCGAACCGCGACAAGTGGCGCTATTGCCATGGAGCAGGAGGCTGTCACTCCTGTTGTTGAGGTTGTCTCCGACCCCGAGGTTGTTGAACCGATAAACCAGGCCAGCGATCCTGCTCCTGTTAACGGGGGCGGATCCATAGACGAGATTTCAGCTGATGAATTCGAGCGTCTGCTGGATGAGCTGCATGGCGTGGGGGGCACACCAACCAAGAGTGCGGCAGGAGCGACTGTTGCTGGCGAATCTGGCGATATAACCGATGATGAGTTTGAGGCCTTGCTGGATCAACTCCATGGTCAGGGACAGCACATGGGGGCGCCAGAGGTGAATCCTCTGAAGTCGGTGCAAAAAGAGGTGGACGAGCTTATCGATGATGATGAGTTTGAACGCCTGCTTGATGAATTGCATGGTCGTGGCCAAGGTCCTCAGAGTAGTATGGCACCTGCCGCACCTGCCGCACCTGCCGCACCTGCCGCACCTGCCGCACCTGCCGCACCTGCCGCACCTGCCGCACCTGCCGCGATGACTGCGCCCAAACCGACAACACCTGTAGCCAAACCTGTACAGGCTGACCCCGCAAAACCTGCCGAAGCAGCCAAGGCATCAGCGCCTGCCGCCAAGGCTACGCCAGCTCCTGCCGAAAACAGTGCAGTGCAAAGCGATACGACGGTGCGGGTGGATACCAAGACCCTTGATGTCATTATGAACATGGTAGGTGAGTTGGTACTGGTTCGTAACCGGCTGGTGAGTCTGGGTATTGCCAGTAATGATGAAGAGATGTCAAAGGCGGTTGCCAATCTGGATGTGGTAACGGCTGACCTGCAAGGTGCGGTGATGAAAACCCGCATGCAGCCAATCAAGAAGGTATTTGGTCGTTTCCCGCGCGTGGTGCGTGATCTGGCCAGAACCCTCAAAAAAGAGATTGAGCTGGTGATGGTTGGGGAAGAGACCGACCTCGACAAAAACCTGGTGGAGGCGCTCGCCGATCCTCTTGTTCACCTTGTTCGCAACTCCTGCGATCACGGGGTCGAAATGCCGGATGTGCGGGAGAAAGCGGGCAAGCCGCGGCAAGGGACGATCACCCTTAGCGCCTCCCAGCAAGGCGATCATATCCTGCTTTGCATTGAGGATGATGGCGCCGGGATGGACCCGGAAAAACTCAAGTCTATTGCCATCAGCCGCGGTGTGCTGGATGCAGATACTGCCGCGCGCATGAGTGATAACGATGCCTATAACCTGATCTTTGCCCCCGGATTTTCGACCAAGTCCGAGATCTCCGATATCTCTGGCCGTGGTGTCGGAATGGACGTGGTTAAAACCAGTATTGTCAGCCTCAATGGGTCAGTGCACATCGATTCTACCTGGGGGAAAGGCACCCGTCTCGAAATCAAGGTTCCGTTGACGCTAGCCATTCTGCCGACCCTGATGGTTGAAGTGGGTGAGCAGACCTTCGCTCTTCCCCTTGGTTGTGTGAACGAGATTTTCCATCTGGATCTGAAAAAGGCCAATATGGTCGATGGTCAGCTCACCATCATTGTGCGTGATAAGGCGATTCCCCTCTTTTATCTACACAAGTGGTTGATCCGTGGTACCAACAAGCGCTCACGTCAGGATACCGGGCATGTGGTGATCGTGCAGATTGGCACTCAGCAAATCGGGTTTGTGGTCGACAGCTTGATTGGTCAAGAAGAGGTGGTGATCAAGCCGCTCGATAATCTGCTGCAAGGCACCCCGGGGATGGCTGGTGCAACCATTACCAGCGATGGCGGTATTGCCCTTATTCTGGATGTACCGAGTCTGCTCAAAGCATATGCGCGTAGACATTAATCGCTCAGGCCCAAGGAGTTAGAAAAATAACAATGGCAGTCAAGGTATTAGTTGTCGACGATTCGAGCTTCTTTCGCCGCCGGGTGAGCGAGATAATCAATCAGGATCCCATGCTGACGGTGATAGATACTGCTCAGAATGGGCGTGAAGCCGTAGACAAGGCCATGTCGCTGCGCCCTGATGTGATCACCATGGACATCGAGATGCCCGTGATGGATGGCATCAGTGCAGTGCGGGAGATCATGGCCAAGTGTCCAACTCCCATTCTGATGTTCTCCTCCCTGACTCATGAAGGCGCCAAGGCAACGCTGGATGCACTGGACGCCGGTGCTCTTGACTTCTTGCCCAAAAAATTTGAAGACATTGCCAGAGACAAGGACGAAGCGGTCAGACTGTTGCAACAACGGGTGAAGGAGATCTCCCGCAAGCGCTTCCTGATGACATCCGCTGCTCGCCCCAAAGCACCTGAACCGGTTGCTCGTGCTCCGCTGGGTAGCACTGCGCCCAGATCTTCAGAGCGTCAGCCTGACCTGCAACGCACTGTGCCAAGTGCCTCATTCAAGCGAAGTGGCAAGAGTTATCAATTGGTGGCGATCGGGACTTCTACCGGCGGCCCGGTAGCCTTGCAAAATGTGCTGACCAAGTTGCCAGGGGATTTTCCTCACCCAATATTGCTTATCCAGCATATGCCTGCCACCTTCACCGCAGCTTTTGCTGCCCGTCTAAACGGGTTATGCCAGATAGGTGTCAAGGAGGCCGAGGATGGAGACGTCCTCAAACCGGGCCATGCCTACCTGGCCCCCGGTGGCAAGCAGATGCTGTTGGAGGGTCGTGGTGCAGGCGCCCGTATTCGCATCGTTGATGGCAACGACAAGGTAAATTACAAGCCTTGCGTGGACATTACCTTTGCCTCTGCTGCCAAGACCTATGCCGACAAGGTATTGGCGATTGTGCTAACCGGTATGGGGGCTGATGGCCGTGATGGTGCCAGACTGCTGAAAGAGCAGGGCTCTACAATCTGGGCTCAGGATGAGGCTTCCTGCGTGGTATATGGCATGCCTCAAGCGGTTGCAAAGGCAGGTATTGCCAGTGAATCACTTTCTCTGGACAAGGTGGCCCAGCGTATTCTGGTTGAGTTGGGGCGCTAATCATGGGCTTGCTCGGTCTGCTCCTCGCACTGGGGGCTATTGCTATTGCCCAGCTGTGGCATGGTGGCTCCCTGTTGACGTTGTTGGACGGGCCTGCTTTTCTCATTGTTCTTGGCGGTACAGTTGGTGCCGTTACATTGCAGACCCCTGCCAAGTTTGTTTTGCTGGCATTGCGCCAGTGTCTATGGATTTTCAATCCGCCACGGCAGGATCTCTCTGCCCAGGCTGAACGGCTACAATCCTGGGCTGCCTTTGCACGCCAGCAGGGGCTGCTGGCCCTCGAAAATCAGGCTGAGCAGGAGGAGGACCATTTTACCCGCCAAGGGTTGAACATGATTGTCGATGGTGTCTCCACGGAGGATATTCGCATGTTGCTCGAAGCCGATATCGATATCGAGCAGGAGCGTAATGAACATGCGGCCCGGGTGTTCGAAGCCATGGGGGGATATAGTCCGACTATCGGGATTATCGGCGCTGTCTTGGGCCTTATCCAGGCCATGTTTCATCTTGAAGAGCCATCTGCTCTGGGGGCTGGCATCGCAGTGGCATTTGTGGCAACCATCTATGGTGTCGGGTTTGCCAACCTGATCTATCTACCGATAGCCAACCGGTTGCGAGCGTTTCACTATCACTATGCACTGTTTCAGGAGATGACCCTGGAAGGGCTGTTAGCCATTGCCCATGGTGAGAATGGTTTACAGGTTGAACGTCGGCTCAGGGCCTATTTGAAAGGAGAGTAGCCATGCGCAAGCGCTATCGTTTGCACTTGCAGGGGCGTGAACACCTTGACCGTTGGCTGGTCTCCTATGCCGATTACATGACGCTGATATTTGCTCTGTTTGTGGTGCTCTACTCTGTTGCGCTGGTGAACAAGGACAAATATCGTGCGGTGATAGATGGCATGAGTCAGGCGTTCAGTGTCATGCAGTCTCGCAGTGATGGTCTGCTGGAGGGGCAGGGCAATTCACTGTTGGAGAATGCTGTTTCTGCCTCCCCCTCGTTGCTGGAAAGCGCAACGTCCCCCTCTCCTTCACTTGCCCCCATTTCTGGTGTCCCTGTGCTGCAAGATGGCACGACACTTGCCAAACTTGATATGCAGTTGCAAGAGAGCATGGGGTCACTGGTGGATGCCGGGATAGTCAAAATGACGCAAGACGAGAACTGGCTGACTGTGGAACTCAGTTCAGGTCTGCTGTTTGGCAGTGGCAGCGCCTTTATGGGACCGAATGCTGCACCGGTAATCAATACTCTTTCAAGTATTCTCAAACCGGTCGATAACTATATAAGGGTCCGAGGATATACAGATAACCAACAGATAAATAATGAAATTTATCGTTCTAATTGGGCGCTTTCTGCTGCGAGGGCCGAAGCGGTGCTCAATGGCTTGATTGCTGATGGCATCGCACCCCAGCGTCTGGCCTTTGAGGCATATGGCGAGTTTTCCCCTTTTGCCGATAACAGCACTGAGCAAGGCCGGCTGCAAAATCGCAAGGTTGTGGTCGCAATTTCCAAATTCGCCTGGGTGCCGCCAGCTCCTGTGGCGGTAAAGCCCCCGGTGGTTGCCGAACCGGTTCCTGTGGTGCAGCAGGCGGTGGATGCTGGAGAGATAAAGGTTATCTCTTTGCCCGGTGGCGGCATACGTATAACAACAAGGCAGGATTGATACAGTGATTGTTTGGACGGTTGCCAACCAGAAAGGTGGTGTGGGTAAAACCACCACAGTGGTCTCGCTTGCCGGGATCCTGGCCCAGCGTGGTCAGCGAGTGCTGTTGATTGACACCGATCCTCACGCCTCGCTGACTGCATATCTTGATTTTGATTCAGATCGTCTGGATGGAACCCTCTATGAGTTGTTTCAAGCTGTCAAACCGACAGCCGAGCTTGTCAATAAACTGACGCTCAAGACCAAGTTCGAGAATATCAATTTACTACCCGCATCTATTACCCTGGCGACTCTTGATCGGGTAATGGGAAATCGTGAGGGAATGGGGCTGGTGCTGAAGCGGGCGCTGCTGCGCATTCAGGATCAATATGATTATGTGCTGATCGACTGCCCGCCTGTGCTTGGGGTGATGATGGTCAATGCGCTGGCTGCCTGCGATCGTATTCTTGTGCCGGTTCAGACCGAGTTTCTCGCTCTCAAAGGATTGGAGCGGATGATGAAGACATTCGAGATCATGCAGCGTTCCAAGCGTGACAAATTCCGTTATACCGTGATCCCGACTATGTTCGACAAGCGCACCCGTGCCTCTCTGATGACCTTGAAGTCGATCAAGGATCAATATGGAGATTCAGTGTGGAATGCGGTGATCCCTATTGATACCAAGTTTCGGGATGCCAGCTTGCTGCATATCCCCCCGTCTATCTATTCTCCCGGGAGTCGTGGAACCTATGCCTATGAGACGCTGCTCAACCATCTTGATGCCCTTGAGCGGCAACGGGTTCATGAGGTGACGGCATGAGAGATACCATTCAAGTACGGGCGATGGATGACTATTTCCACTCCCTGCTGCTCGATGAGCCGCTGGTGCTGGATGAGGTGGAAGAGGTTCAATCCGCCCCTGTTTTACAGTTGCAACGTCAGCCCCACAGCGTCCCCGAGGTGGTTGCTGCACCTTATTTGGAAAGTGATCCACGCCTTGCCCAGCTTGGCGAACTGTTGGCTCAGGTGGGACAAGTTCAGTTTGAAAATGATACCTTCACCCAGGAGGTGACACTGACGGCCCCATTGGAGATTGTGGCCGAGGAGTCATTGTTGCCGGTAGAGCCTGAATGGCCTGAGGAGGTGCTGCTGCCCGAAGTTGCAGAGCCCCACACCACCATCTTGACTGAAACTGCGCTGGAGGTTGCTCCGGTAGAAGCCACTGAACCTGTCACTTGGGAGAATATCGATACCGGTAAAGAGTTTCAGGCCCTCTTTTTTGAAGTCGCGGGCGTGACGTTTGCGGTGCCGTTGACCGAGCTTGGTGGTATTCACCAGTTGGGCGAGATCACCTCCCTGTTTGGCCAGCCGGGCTGGTACAAGGGGATCATGACCTCTCGCGAGCAGAAGATGAATGTGGTCGATACCGCCCAGTGGGTCATGCCGGGTCAGCATCTCGAGATGGATGATTACAAGTATCTGATTATGCTTGGTGAATCGCCGTGGGGATTAGCCTGCCACCATCTCAAAGGGACTGAATTGTTACACCGTGACCAGGTTAAATGGCGCCATCAGGAGGGCAAGCGCCCTTGGTTGGCGGGCATGGTCAAAGAAAAAATGTGTGCCCTGTTACACGTTCGTGAACTGCTCTTGTTGCTGGAGCGTGGGGTTAACATAGAAGGTCGCTGATAACTTCTGCAATCGAGCTGTTTTATTGCTAGTTTTAGCAGTAGACGTTTTCATAAAAGGAATAAAAACATGACAGAAAAGCGCAATATCGCACAGAATCTGGCCGAAGATGAAGTGCTGCAATGGGTAACCTTCCAGCTGGAAAACGAAACCTACGGCATCAATGTGATGCAGGTTCAGGAGGTGTTGCGCTACACCGAAATTGCACCGGTGCCGGGTGCGCCTGAGTACGTACTGGGGATCATCAACCTGCGTGGCAATGTGGTGACTGTCATCGATACCCGTTCCCGTTTCGGTCTGCCTTCCGGCGATGTGAGCGAAAATTCCCGGATTGTGATCATCGAAGCCGAGAAGCAGGTGATTGGCATCATGGTCGACAGCGTGGCAGAAGTGGTATATCTGAAATCTTCCGAAATCGATGCTGCTCCAGCTGTAGGTACCGAAGAGAGCGCCAAGTTCATTCAGGGGGTCAGCAACCGTGATGGGCAACTGCTGATCCTGGTTGACTTGAACAAGCTGCTCTCCGATGAAGAGTGGGAAGATATCGGTTCCCTCTGATAAGTAAGGTGATGTTTTGATAATCGAGATGGTTGCCTTGGGGTTGTCCCTGATTGCCTTGGCGTTTGCCTCTTATATCTGGTTCAAGAGCAAGCGTAGCAAGCAGGAGTCCGAGGCTAGTGTGGCAACGCTGCAAGGTCAGTTGGAAAGCTTGCGCAAGCAGATGATGGAGCTTCATACCGGCGCCATCGGCATGGGACAGCGGTTACAGTCGGTAGAAGGGGCGATGCAGCAGGTCAATGAACGCCAGCAAGAATTGACCATGCAGGATCCCGAGCGACGGCTTTACAGTCGAGCGGCCAAGATGGTCGAACTGGGCGCCGACCTTGATGAGGTCATGAGTGAGTGCGAGTTGCCAAAGGCAGAAGCCGAGCTCTTGATATCGTTGCGAAAAGGCCGCTCTTGATGATTCAGGAAGGCAACTTGCCTTCCTGAATTTTTTCTGTTGCATGTATGGCGCTCTTTCATGGAGCGCCATGTACAGTGATCGAGAAGAATAGTTATTTGCTAATACTGGTTTGTTATGAGGTTTCCAGTTTGATCTATTTGGATGCCTTTGATTGTCATCATTTTCCACGCCTATTTTTCCTTGTGCGCGATCTTCTCCACAAAAACAGTGGATGAAGGGCATCTTGGAAAAGACGTATTCCAATACTGTGTTAAGATGCAAGCCGCTTCATTTTCTCTGAAAAAATCTCCATGCTGCTTCAAGTTAACAATCTGAGCTGCGTGCGTGAAGATCGCACTCTGTTTGAACATCTCTCCTTTGCGGTAGTTCCCGGTGATCTGGTGCAAATTGAAGGTCCCAACGGGGTTGGCAAGACCAGCCTGCTGCGTCTGCTGACTGGCCTGTCTCAGCCGTTTTCCGGTGAAGTGTGCTGGAATGGTGAAAATATTCGCCATTGCCGTGATGAGTACCATGCCAATCTGCTCTATCTCGGTCATCAGCCCGGGGTCAAAGCTGCCTTGACTCCGCTCGAAAATCTCGCCTTTTATCAGAAGCTGCATCATGTATCCCGGCAGACAGTGGATTTGTGGCAGGTGCTTGCCCAGGTTGGGTTGGCCGGTTTTGAAGAGAACCCGACCGGACAGCTCTCGGCAGGTCAACAGCGTCGGGTGGCTCTGGCCAGGCTCTGGCTCAGTGACAAACCGGCTCTCTGGATCCTGGATGAGCCTTTTACCGCCATTGATAAGCAGGGGGTCAAGGTGCTGGAGAGGTTGTTTCTGGCTCATGCCGAGCGGGGGGGGATGGTGATCCTCACCACTCATCAGGATATGACGCTGATGCAGGGTCGACTGAAAACACTCTCGCTTACGCCCTTGCTGCAGGAGTAGTTTCGATGTTGCGTGCCGTCATGTATTTGATCCACCGCGAGTTATTGATGGCCCTGCGCCAGCGTGCAGATATTCTTAACCCGCTCTGGTTTTTCCTTATTGTCATCACCCTGTTCCCACTCGGTATCGGCCCTGAGCCCAAGTTGTTGGCTCGCATTGCTCCCGGCATCATCTGGGTGGCAGCCTTGCTGGCGGCCATGCTGTCGCTGGAGCGACTGTTTCGCGACGACTTTGGCGACGGTTCGTTGGAGCAGATCATGTTGATGCCCCATTCACTCGGGTTGCTGGCGCTGGCCAAAGTGATTGCTCACTGGTTACTGACTGGATTGCCGCTGCTGCTGATTTCGCCCTTGCTGGCAATTTTGCTATCGCTGGATATGAACAGTTATCTGGCGGTAGTCGCCACTCTGGCACTCGGCACACCGGTGCTGAGCCTGCTCGGTGCAGTCGGGGTTGCCCTGACGGTCGGGTTGCGCAAGGGCGGAGTGCTGCTCAGTCTGCTTATCCTGCCGCTCTATATTCCGGTACTGATTTTTGCCACCTCTGCAATTGATGCGGCGGGGATGGGCTTGCCCTATGGCGGACAGCTTGCCATTCTGGCCGCCATGCTGGTTGGTGCCCTGACGCTGACGCCGTTGGCCGTTTCGGCCGCATTGAGGGTCAGTCTTAACTGATGATCTATTGGTAGAACGCAACATGGTTTCGCATGGGGCATTCTTTTCCAGAAATAAAGTTGCGATGGATCAAGCGGATTGCCGCTTATTGCTTTCGAGGTATTTGATGTTATCCCGAGGTCAGTATGTTAGGCCTCGCCAAACAATTAATAACAAAAAGGTTTGTGAGTTATGTGGAAATGGTTGCACCCTTACGCTAAACCCGAACGGGCCTATCGGCTGGCTGGGACCCTGTTGCCCTGGTTTGCTGTGATAAGTCTGCTATCGTTCATCATCGGCACTGTCTGGGGACTGGCTTTTGCACCCGCCGATTATCAGCAGGGTGACTCCTTCCGGATCATCTATATCCATGTTCCTTCCGCCATTCTTTCGATGGGGGCCTACTCCACCATGGCAGTTGCCGCCTTTATCGGGCTGGTATGGCAACTGCGGATGGCGGACATGACGGTGGCGGCTATCGCACCTGTCGGCGCTGTGTTCACTTTTATTGCACTGTTTACCGGTGCCGCCTGGGGCAAGCCCATGTGGGGAACCTGGTGGGTGTGGGATGCACGGCTCACCTCTGAGCTGATCCTGCTGTTTCTCTATCTCGGCGTGATTGCCCTCTACAACGCCTTCAGTGACAAGGTGGTTGCTGGCCGTGCTGCCGGCATTCTGGCACTGGTGGGGGTGATCAACCTCCCCATCATTCACTACTCGGTGGAGTGGTGGAACACCTTGCACCAGGGGGCCACTATCACCAAGTTTGACAAACCCTCCATCTCTCCCGAGATGCTTTGGCCACTGCTCATCATGATCTTGGCGTTTGTTGCCTTTCTCGGGGCCCTTACCCTGATGCGTTTTCGAAACGAGCTCTTGATGCGGGAGTGGCATCGTCCCTGGGTTCAAGAGATTGCCGAACAGGAGAAGTAAGCATGCACTTTGCCTCATTCAGTGACTTTTTGGCGATGGGCGGTTACGCCTTCTACGTCTGGCTCTCCTTCGGTCTGACCCTGCTCTGTCTGGTCGGTATCATCATTTCTACCCGCATGAAAACCCGTCGTCTGTTTAATGAGTTACGCAGCAAGCAGGCACGCGAGAGCCGTCGCAAGGCGGCCCGGCAGATGGAGAACACCCTATGAACCCGAGACGCAAAAAACGCCTCACCATCATTCTGGCCATCACCCTGGGCCTCGCCACCGTGAGCGGCCTAGTGCTTTACGCCCTCAGTCAGAATATCGACCTCTTCTATACCCCGAGCGAGCTGGTGGAAGGGAAGGGGCCGGACAAGATCAAACCGGAAGAGGGGCAGCGCCTGCGCATTGGTGGTCTGGTGGTCCCCGGCACTGTCAAGCGCGATCCGAACAGCCTCAAGGTTAGCTTCAACCTGATCGACAATGGTGGTCATCAGGTGATGGTGCAATTTGATGGCATCCTGCCGGATCTGTTCCGCGAGGGGCAGGGGATTGTGGCGCAAGGAACTCTCAAGGATGCCACCACGGTCGAAGCGTTCGAGGTACTGGCCAAACACGATGAAAACTACATGCCGCCAGAAGTGGCCGATGCCACCAGTGGCATGCACTTCAAACCTGAATACACCGATGCGCAGTTGAAGGGGAATAAGCCATGATCCCGGAATTAGGACAGTTTGCGCTGATCCTGGCCTTTGCCACCTCCCTGTTGCTGGGTAGCTATCCGCTGCTTGGCGCAAGTCGGGGGCGTCTTGGCATGATGTCGGCGGCTCGTCCGCTCGCCTATGCCCAGTTTTTGTTGCTGCTGCTGTCGTTTCTCTGCCTGACCTGGGCCTTTATCGATAACGACTTTACCGTGCAGTATGTGGCCACTAACTCCAACAGCCTGCTGCCGCTCGCCTATCGTATCTCGGCGGTGTGGGGGGCCCACGAAGGTTCCCTGCTGCTGTGGGTACTGACCCTAGGTGGCTGGACTGCGGCGGTAGCCATGTTCAGCCGCCGACTGCCGCTCGATGCGGTGGCGCGGGTGCTCGGCGTGTTGGGGCTGATCTCGGTCGGTTTCACCGCGTTCGTGCTGTTCACCTCTGATCCCTTCACCCGCACCTTGCCCTATTTTCCGGTCGATGGCCGTGACCTCAATCCGCTGCTGCAGGATCCGGGTCTGATCTTCCATCCGCCGATGCTCTACATGGGTTATGTAGGATTCTCGGTGGCATTTGCCTTCGCCATAGCCTCATTGATGACCGGTCGTCTTGATGCAACCTGGGCCCGCTGGTCGCGCCCCTGGACCATGGCGGCCTGGGTATTCCTGACCCTCGGCATAGTGCTGGGCTCCTGGTGGGCCTACTACGAGCTCGGTTGGGGCGGCTGGTGGTTCTGGGATCCGGTAGAAAATGCCTCCTTCATGCCCTGGTTGGCGGGTACCGCTCTGCTGCATTCGCTGGCGGTGAGCGAGAAGCGCGCCACCTTCAAGGCGTGGACCGTGCTGCTGGCCCTTTCGGCCTTCTCGCTGAGCCTGCTCGGTACCTTCCTAGTGCGCTCCGGCGTGCTGGTGTCGGTGCATGCGTTTGCCTCCGACCCGACCCGCGGCCTGTTTATTCTCGGCTTCCTGCTGGCGGTGATCGGTTCATCCTTGCTGCTGTTTGCCTTTAAAGGTTCGCAGGTGAAAAGCCACGGCAAGCATGAGCTGTGGAGTCGCGAAACCCTGCTGCTTTGCAACAACATCATGCTGGTGGCTGGCCTGCTGACTGTGCTGCTCGGCACCTTGCTGCCGCTGGTGCACAAGGAGCTGGGGCTGGGGAGCATCTCTATCGGTACTCCCTTCTTCAACCATATCTACAGTTGGCTGATCATTCCGTTTGCCCTGCTGCTGGGGGTTGGTCCGCTGTTTCGCTGGCGCCGCCAGGAGCTTGGCGAGCTCAAGGGCAAGGTGATTCTTGCGCTGGTGCTGAGCCTGGCAGCAGCCCTGCTGTTGCCGCTGATCTTTGCCGAAACCTTCAAGCCGTGGGCTGCGGTGGGGATTGGTCTGGGGGCCTGGGTCATCGTTACCAGCCTGCAGGAGACCTGGGTGCGCGCGACCCACAAGCACAGCTTTGCGGTCGGTGTGCGCAAGCTTGGCAACAGTCACTGGGCTATGATCCTTGGCCATGTGGGGCTGGCAGTCAGCATCATAGGTATCGCCTGCACCCAGAACTACAGCATCGAGAAGGATCTGCGGATGCAGGCGGGTGATCGGGTGCACTTTGCCGATTACGAGTTCGTTTTTGCCGGGATCAAAGAGAAGAACGGCCCCAACTACGATGGCTTCAAGGGCGTGCTGGAAGTGCACAAAAATGGCAAGCAGGTCGCCCTGCTCAAGCCCGAGAAGCGGATGTACACAGTGACCCGGATGCCGATGACCGAAGCGGCCATCGATGCCGGTTTCACGCGAGATCTTTATGCGGCCCTTGGCGAGCAGCTAGACAACAATGCCTGGGCAGTGAGGATCTACTACAAGCCGTTCGTGCGCTGGATCTGGTTCGGCGGCGTCTTTATGGCTATCGGTGGCGTGCTGGCGATGCTCGACAAGCGTTACCGTTTCGGCCGTCGTGAGGAGGAAGCCAAGGCATGAACAAAAAGGTCTGGTTGTATTTAATTCCCTTTATCGTTTTTTTGCTGGGGGCTGTGTTCCTGTTCAAGGGGCTCTACTCCGATCCCACCAAGCTCGAATCTGTGATGGTGGGCAAGGAGGTACCGGTGTTTACCCTGCAGGACATTTATGATCTGAACAAACAGCACGATCGCAGTATCCTGACCGGTCGCCCCATGCTGCTCAACGTTTGGGCCACCTGGTGCCCGACCTGCTACGGCGAGCACACCTACCTCAAACAGTTGGCAGGGCAGGGCATTCCCATCATCGGCATGAACTACAAGGATGAGCGCGACAAGGCGATCAAATGGCTGGCGGAGCTGGGCAACCCCTATCTGGTCAATCTCTATGATCCGGACGGCATGCTGGGACTGGATCTTGGGGTGTACGGCGCGCCGGAGACCTTCTTTATCGACAGCAAGGGGATCATCCGTTATCGCCACGTGGGGGATATCAATCCCGAGAACTGGGTGTCGACCCTCAAACCCATCTTTGATGCCATGAAGTGAGGGGCGTGCTGATGAGAGTATTTATTGCTTCCCTGCTGCTGTTGCTGGGATGGGTGGTACAAACGCCGGTCATGGCTGCTATCGATGTCTACACCTTCGACAACGACAATCAGGAGCAGGTCTTTCGCGAACTGACCAAAGAGCTGCGCTGCCCCAAGTGCCAGAACCAGGATATCGCCGATTCCAATGCGGGGCTGGCCAAGGACTTGCGTGACAAGACCTACCAGATGGTGCGCGAGGGTAAGGATAAAGAGGAGATCGTGGACTATATGGTTGCCCGCTATGGCAACTTTATCCTCTATAACCCGCCCCTGATGGCATCGACCCTGATCCTCTGGCTTGGCCCGCTGTTAGTGATCGTTATCGGCATCGGCGTGGTGGTGATACGTAGCCGACGCTCTGCGGCAACGTCAGAGCCTGTGGAAAGCACCCTGAGCGATGAAGAGCAGCGTCGCCTGGCCGAGCTGCTCAAAGAGGAAGAGAAACAATGACCGCCTTTTGGATTGTGATTGCGGCCCTGCTGGTGCTGGTGAGTCTGGCTCTGGTGTTACCGTTGTGGCGCAGTGAGGGAAACCAGAGCATCAGTCGCTCGGCGCTCAACAAACAGCTCTATCGTCAGCGCTTGCTAGAGATTGGCGAGGAGCGAGAGCAGGGTGTGCTTGCCGAGGAGCCCGAATCGCTGGTCGAGTTGCAGCGCAGCCTCTTGGATGATATTCCCGATGTGGAGCAGACAGCCCGCAGTGGCAAGAGTCTGAGCTGGATCCCAGGTGTGCTGGTGCTGGTGGTGGTGAGCCTGGGTATCTACTACAAGCTGGGTTCATGGCAGGAGGTGAGCCGCTGGCAGGATGCCAGCAACCGTCTTGGTGAGCTCAGCAACCGGATTCTTGTGGAGCGTGATGCCCAGGTAACCGAGCAGGATCTGCTCGACTTCACGCTGGCACTGCGTACCCGCCTAAAGGATGAACCGAACGACTACCGCGGCTGGTTGCTGCTCGGACGTTTGGCGCTGGATGGCAATGATCCCGAGATGGCCAACGATGCGCTGTCGCGTGCCTACAAGCTTGCTCCCCAGAAATCGCTGGTGGCGGTGCCCTATGCCCAAGCGCTGATGATGACGGGGGAGGAGGTGCAGGCCGATGCACTGCTGCGTGCAGCCATCGCGCAGGAGCCTGATAATATCGAGGCGCGCTCCGTCTATGCCTTTATGGCGCTGCAGAAAGAGGACTTCCAGACCGCGCTGTCTCGCTGGCAGGCGATGTTGCCCTTGATGGAAAAAGGCTCTCCCCGTTATGTGATGGTTGAGCGCTCCATGGAGTATGCCCGCACGCAGCTCAAGCAGCGTGGCATAGAGGTGACGAATTCAGGCGCAGCCAAAACGGGAACAGAGCAGGTAAAGCAGTCTGACGTTAATGAGGGAGAGTTCCCCATCCACATCACGCTGGCTGCGGGCATCCAGATGCCGGAAGATGCTCACCTCTTCGTCTTTGCCGTGGTGCCCAACGGACCACCCATGCCCATCGCGGTGAAACGTATCGCTGGGCCAACCCTGCCTGTCACCCTTTCACTGGGGGATGGTGACGCCATGATGGAGGGCAGCAAGCTGGAAGCGTATCCAGAACTGCAGTTCAAGGCGCGTCTCTCGCGTGGTGGCAATGTGATGAACAAGGAAGGAGCCTTCGAAGGGGTATCCGTGCCGGTCAAGACGGCCGAGATCCCTGCTGCTCCGATTGACATCCGCATCGATCACGCCCTCTAATATGCCTTTGGATAACCCGGCTCCTGGATAGGGGCCGGGTTATCTATACTTCTGATAAATCAAAATAAAACGTCAGGACAATCATATGTATCTTCGTTCAGGGGCCATACTGGCAGCCCTCTTGCTGGCTGGCTGTGCCGGTGGTCCACCCAAGCCTGGCCCAGAGAGTCTGGATCTCAATCCCGGCATGAATAATCCGGGCGCAACCAGTACGGCGGCCGATCCGCGCGATCCCTTCCAGGGGGCCAACCGGGCCATGTGGGCGGTCAACTATGATGTGCTGGAGCCCTATGTAGCACGTCCTGTGGTACATGCTTACGCTCGCTATATTCCGGTGGGGGTGAAGGATGGCATTGCCAACTTTGTTGCCAACTTTGATGAGCCAAGCAGCATGGTGAACCATCTGATCACCGGTGATTTGAAGGGGGCAGGGACCAACCTGGGGCGCTTTACCCTCAACACCACCGTCGGTCTGTTGGGTATCTTCGATGTGGCCAAACATGCCGGCCTCGAGCGCAACAAGCTGGAGATGGACACAGTGCTGGGCAGGGCCGATATCGGTAATGGTGCCTACATCATGGTGCCTGTTTACGGTCCGACCACCACTCGGGAGCTGGTTGGTGACACCATTGACACCATCTACTTCCCCTATGCCTTGCTGACTATCCCGTTAAGGGTTACCCATTGGGTTCTGGATGGCTTGGGCAATCGCGCCAAGCTGATCGATCAGGAGCGGATCATCGACAACTCCCTCGACCCCTATGCGCTGACCAAGGACTTCTACCTGCAATATAACCAGGGCAAGGTGACGGGCAAGCAGACCGAGCTGAAAGCGTCTCAGCAAGAGCAGGCCGACGATGCCAATCTGGATGAATACATGGACGAGCTGGACCAGTAAACTGGCTATCTCGATATGTAAAAGGCGCCTGCGGGCGCCTCTTTCATTTACGCAGCCATCTAGATATAAAAAAACGCCCCGCAGTGCGGGGCGTTTTGGCAAGCGAGGCTGATTAGGCAGCCAAGTTCTTGGCCACGAATTCCCAGTTAACCAGAGCCCAGAAGGTTTCCATGTACTTCGGACGCAGGTTGCGGAAGTCGATGTAGTAGGCGTGCTCCCACAGGTCAACGGTCAGCAGCGGGGTGGTACCGGCTTCAGTCAGCGGGCAGCCAGCGTTGGAGGTGTTGACGATAGCCAGAGAGCCGTCAGCTTTTTTCACCAGCCAAGTCCAGCTGGAACCGAAGTTGCCGATGGCTGATTTGGTGAAGGCATCTTTGAACTCGGCGAAGGAGCCGAATGCCTTGTTGATAGCATCAGCCAGGGCGCCAGTCGGCTCGCCACCGCCATTCGGGGAGAGGCAGTGCCAGTAGAAGGTGTGGTTCCAGATCTGGGCGGCGTTGTTGAAGATGCCGCCGTTGGAGGTCTTGATGATCTCTTCCAGAGACTTGCCTTCAAACTCGGTACCCGGCACCAGATTGTTCAGGTTGACCACGTAGGTGTTGTGGTGCTTGCCGTGGTGATATTCCAGAGTTTCCTGGGAGATGTGCGGTTCCAGAGCGTTGATTGCATAGGGCAGAGCGGGAAGTTCGAATGCCATTTTCTACTCTCCATTGGCTGGACCGTGCGAAGGCGACGGTTGCAAGACATTGCGTACTCTTTTCTATATGTGAAAAGAGTTGTTTTTAAAATGATGGGGCTGGGTAGCCCAAAGCCAAGGGATTGTAGCAGTATCAAAGATGGCCTAACAACTCTTGATTGGCGCCATGATCGCGATCAATCCTGTGTGGGTTCTTTGCACAATTCGAGCCGGGTCACCCCTTTGTCAGTTTGTGCTCGGGCAAGATTGCAGTAGAATGGCCGCCGAAATCGCTCTAGTGAGGCACCTATGGAAACTATTGAAAAGATTAAGCAGCAGCTGGCTGACAACCCCATCATCATCTACATGAAGGGCTCCCCCAAGCTACCCAGCTGTGGCTTCTCTGCCCAGGCCTCCCAGGCTCTGATGTCCTGCGGCGAGCCGTTTGCCTACGTTGATATCCTGCAGAATCCGGATATCCGCGCCGAATTGCCAAAATTCGCCAACTGGCCGACCTTCCCGCAACTGTGGGTTGAAGGTGAGCTGATCGGTGGCTGTGACATCATGATCGAGATGTTCCAGGCTGGCGAGTTGCAGGCTCTGATCAAAGAGACTGCTGCCAAGTACAAGAAAGATGATGCAGCAGCCGAGTAATCGGTCCTGTGTTGTCGATAGGGAGCCACATCGGCTCCTTTTTTATTATCCCGGTTCTGGCAGGTAAGCAACTGATTGCCGGTTGCAAAAAGCAACGCGTTCGCCCTGAAAAATCTAATCTTTGCCGCTTTGTTTTGGAGTTGTTAATCATATTGATTTTCCAATCTGCGATTACTTTTTTTAATCATTTTGGATTCAAGTGTTGCTGCCATCACATTTTTTGATAATTTCACCGTAACGCAGTCTCTTTGTAGATTTTTTTGTGTTTATACTCACATTAATTGCAAGTGATAGAACCTAGTATCGCTTCGCCCAGTGAAATAAAACCCTACAAATTAATAAATAAAAAGAGATTTGCGATGAAGATGTATCGCAATCTGCCCATTGGTCTTCATGATATTACCGAAGCCAAAAAAAGACTGACCAACCATATATACAAGACCGCGCAATTACCCTCTAACTACATCAGTGAACGTTGCCATGGCGAGGTTTACCTCAAGCTTGAAAACATGCAACGTACAGGCTCTTTTAAAATTCGCGGTGCCTTCAACAAACTCAGTTCATTAAGTCTGGAGGATCGTCAAAAAGGTGTTGTCGCCTGCTCTGCCGGTAATCACGCGCAGGGGGTATCTTTGTCCAGTGCCATGCTGGGAATTGATGCCAAGGTGGTCATGCCTTGCTGCGCACCCAAATCAAAAATTGCTGCAACCAGTGACTATTCAGCCAAAGTGATCCTCCATGGAAATAGCTTCAATGACACCATTGCCAAAGTCAGCGAAATCGTGGAGATGGAAGGCCGCGTATTTATCCCCCCCTTCGACGATGCAAAAGTGATTGCCGGCCAGGGCACCATTGGTCTGGAAATTATCGAAGATTTGTATGATGTCGATAACATCATAGTGCCGATCGGTGGCGGTGGTTTGATTGCCGGTGTTGCCATGGCTATCAAATCTATTAATCCGACCATCAAGGTGATTGGTGTGCAATCCGAGAATGTGCACGGTATGGCGGCCTCTTTCTATGCCGGTACCATGACCAATCACAGAACCAGCAGCACGCTGGCCGATGGCTGTGATGTGGCAAGACCCGGTTCACTGACCTTCGAAATCGTCAAACAATTGGTGGATGATATTGTACTGGTCACCGAGGATGATATTCGTCATAGCATGATTGACCTTATTCAGCGCAACAAGGTGATTACCGAAGGGGCGGGAGCTCTGGCCTCGGCAGCGCTGCTAAGCGGCAAACTGAAACATTATGTCGAAGGCAAAAAGACCGTCAGCATTATTTCGGGTGGCAATATTGACCTGACCCGAATCGCCGAAATTATCGAACAGAACAATATCCGTCAATTTAGCCTGTAAGGAATACAGTCATGATATTGGATAGTGTCGTTAGCAGCAGTAAAGAGAGTGTTAAAGCATGGCGTAAGTCGGATACAACCTGGGGACTCGGTCTATTTGGTACAGCGATCGGTGCAGGTGTTCTATTTTTCCCCATTCGAGCCGGATATGGTGGCCTGATCCCAATATTAATCATGTTGGTGCTGGCTTATCCTATAGCATTTTATTGCCACAGGGCGTTGGCAAGATTATGTCTTTCTGGCAGCAATCCATCGGCAAATATTACCGAGACCGTTGAAGAGCATTTTGGCAAAATGGGCGGGGTGGTAATTACCTTCCTCTATTTCTTTGCCATCTGCCCACTGCTTTGGATATATGGTGTAACAATCACCAATACCTTCATGGCATTCTGGGAGCATCAACTGCAAATGGCGCCGCTCAATCGGGGTGTTGTCGCCCTTGGGCTGCTGCTGTTGATGGCCTTCGTGATCTATTTCGGCAAGGATCTGATGGTTCGCGTGATGAGCTATCTGGTATTTCCTTTCATCGCCAGCCTGGTGGTTATCTCTCTCTCCCTCGTCCCTTACTGGAACAGTGCCGTTTTTGATCAGGTCAACCTGAGTGAAATATCCATGTTCGGTCACGACGGTATTCTGGTCACCGTCTGGTTGGGGATCTCCATCATGGTCTTCTCCTTCAACTTCTCGCCGATTGTCTCCTCTTTCATCGTCTCCAAACGGGAAGAGTATGAGCAGGAGTTCGGTCGTGATTTTACCGAGAAGCGCTGCTCGAAGATTATCTCCGGTGCCAGCATGCTGATGGTGGCCGTGGTGATGTTCTTTGCCTTCAGCTGCCTCTTTACCCTGTCGCCGCAAAATATGGCGGAAGCCAAGGCCCAGAATATTCCGGTGCTCTCCTATCTGGCCAACCACTTCTCCTCGCTGGCTGGTAGCAAGTCTGCATTTGCCACCACCCTGGAGTATGCCGCGTCCATCATTGCGCTGGTTGCCATCTTCAAATCCTTCTTCGGCCACTATCTGGGGACGCTGGAAGGGTTGAACGGCCTCATCCTCCGCTTTGGCTACCAGGGCGACAAGAGCAAGGTTTCCAGTAAAAAACTCAACATGGTCAGTATGTTGTTTATCATGGGCTCGACCTGGCTGGTCGCTTATGTGAACCCCAACATCCTCGACCTGATTGAGGCAATGGGGGCGCCGATCATCGCGTCACTGCTCTGTCTGCTGCCGATGTATGCCGTCAACAAAACACCTGCGCTGGCCAAATATAAAGGCCAGGCCAGCAACCTGTTTGTCACCATCATCGGTGTGCTGACCATCCTGAATATTGTTTCCAAGCTGTTCTGAAAACCTTTTCTGTAAGTCATCAGCCATTCAGACCCTGACCCCTTGGCAGGGTCTGCATGGCGCAGTTAGAAGCGCGCAATAACCGGTTCTTGGTTGGCCCAATTATTTGGGCCCAGGGCAAGGCTATGCGTTATTTGGCCACCACAAACAGTGGTAAATATGTTCTGACTGCAGTGACTCGACATCATAAATATCGAGGCGATGTAATGAAGTTTGATTCGTTGGTTCTGGTTATCAATTGTGGCTCTTCGTCGGTCAAATTCTCGGTACTGGATAGTAAAACCTGCGAGGTGGTGATCTCCGGCATGGCCGATGGTATCGAGACCGAACATCCCCAGCTGAAAATTGATAAAAACCCGGCCACCCCCTTGCCGGAAAACAACCATAGCTGCGCACTGGCGGTGATTGCAGAAGAGCTGAAACTGCGCGGTTTACTCGATGCCATCACCCTGGTGGGCCATCGCATTGCCCATGGCGGCAATGAGTTCAGCGAAGCGGCCATCATTGACGAGCGGGTACTGGCCAAAATCAGGCAAGTCTCGCCACTGGCCCCGCTGCACAACCACGCCAATTTGAGCGGCGTGATGGCCGCCCGCCAGCTATTTCCCGACCAGCCCCAGATTGCGGTATTTGATACCGGCTTTCACCAGACCCTGAAGCCGGAAGCCTATATCTATGCGCTGCCTTACCAATACCTGCAGGATTACGGCGTGCGCCGCTATGGCTTCCATGGCACCTCCCATCGCTATGTGGCCGAGCAGGCCTGCGTATTCATGGGGCTGGATGAGCAGCATGCCGGTCTGGTCATCGCCCATCTGGGCAATGGCGCCTCTATTTGTGCGGTCCAAGATGGCAAGAGCGTCGATACCTCGATGGGGATGACGCCGCTGGAGGGGCTGATCATGGGCAGCCGCAGCGGTGATATCGATTTTGGCGCGCTGGCCTATATCGCCAGCAAGACGGGGCAATCCATCGAGGATATCGAGCGGGTATTGAACAAGCAGTCCGGCCTGCTGGGTATTTCGGGGCTCTCCTCCGATATGCGGGTATTGGAAGCTGCCTATCACGAAGGACATCCCGGGGCAAAATTGGCCATTCACGCTTTTGTCCATCGTATTGCCCGCCATATCGGCGGCCATGCCACCTCATTGCGCCGGCTGGATGCCGTTATTTTCACCGGCGGGATCGGCGAGAACTCGGCCTTTATCAGAAAGCTGGTATGCGAACGACTTCAGGTATTTGGCGTAGCGATCAGCGAGCCGTTTAACCAGCGTCCCAATAGCGAGGGCTGCCGGGTTATTTCGGCGGCAGAGTCTATGGTACTGGCAGCAGTTATTCCCACCAATGAAGAGAAAATGATCGCGCTGGATGCCATTCGTCTGGGGCAGCAGGTTCGTCAGGCCGAGTGCGTCTGACATCTTCCACTGTAGTGTCATGAGTAGTGAATGAGGTTTATTTGATGAAAGTTGATATGCAATTGGAGCAGGATAAATTCCGTCAGGCATGGCAAGGGTTTGCCGGTGAAAGCTGGAAGCACGAGATCAACGTCCGTGATTTTATCCAGCAGAACTACACCCCCTATGAAGGTGACGAACAGTTTTTAGCAGATGCGACCGAAGCAACCACCACCTTGTGGAACAAGGTGATGGAGGGGGTCCGCATCGAGAATGCCACCCACGCGCCGGTCGATTTTGATACCAATATTGCCACGACCATCACCGCCCACGGGCCGGGCTATATCGAGCAGGGGCTGGAAAAAATCGTTGGCCTGCAAACCGACAAACCCCTTAAAAGAGCGCTGCACCCGTTTGGCGGCGTAAATATGATCAGAAGCTCTTTTGAAGCATATGGCCGGGAGATGGATCCCGAATTTGAATATACCTTCAGCGAATTGCGCAAAACCCATAATCAGGGAGTGTTCGACGTCTACTCTCCCGAGATGTTGCGCTGCCGAAAGTCAGGGGTATTGACCGGTTTGCCGGATGGTTACGGTCGTGGTCGCATTATCGGAGATTATCGTCGGGTAGCGCTCTATGGCATAGATTATCTAATCCGTGAGCGGGAGCTGCAGTTTGCCGATCTGCAACCGGCTCTCGAGCGGGGAGAGCAGCTGGAGCAGGTGATCCGCCAGCGCGAGGAGCTGGCCGAGCACAAGCGGGCACTGGTGCAGATCAAGCAGATGGCGGCCAACTACGGCTTTGACATCTCCGGGCCGGCACGCACTGCCCAGCAGGCGGTGCAGTGGCTCTACTTTGCCTATCTGGCGGCGGTGAAGTCGCAAAACGGTGGCGCCATGTCCCTCGGTCGTACCGCCACCTTCCTCGATATCTATATCGAGCGGGATCTGAAGGCGGGGCTCATCAGCGAGCAGGATGCCCAGGAGCTGGTCGATCACTTCATCATGAAGATCCGCATGGTACGCTTCCTGCGTACCCCCGAGTTTGACTCCCTCTTCTCCGGCGATCCAATCTGGGCGACCGAGGTGATCGGCGGCATGGGGCTGGATGGTCGCACCCTGGTGACCAAGAACTCCTTCCGCTACCTCCACACCCTCAAGACCATGGGGCCGGCGCCCGAGCCCAACCTAACCATCCTTTGGGCGGAAGGGCTGCCGCGGGCCTTCAAGACCTATGCTGCCCGCGTCTCCATCGATACCTCATCCCTGCAGTATGAGAACGATGATCTGATGCGCACCGACTTCGAGAGCGATGACTACGCCATCGCCTGCTGCGTGAGCCCCATGGTGATCGGCAAGCAGATGCAGTTCTTCGGTGCCCGCGCCAACCTGGCCAAGACCCTGCTCTATTGCATCAACGGCGGGGTGGACGAGAAGCTGAAGATCCAGGTCGGCCCGAAAGTGGCGCCCATCATGGACGAGGTGCTGGATTACGCCACCGTCATGGCCAGCCTCGACAGCTTTATGGACTGGCTGGCGGTGCAGTACATCAGTGCGCTCAACCTTATCCACTACATGCACGACAAGTACAGCTACGAGGCTTCACTGATGGCGCTGCACGATCGCGACGTCTATCGCACCATGGCCTGCGGCATTGCCGGTCTGTCGGTGGCGGTCGATTCGCTGGCGGCCATCAAGTACGCCAGGGTCAAGCCGGTGCGCGATGCTGACGGGTTGGCGGTCGATTTTGTGATTGAGGGGGAGTATCCCCAGTACGGCAACAATGACGAGCGGGCCGACTCTATCGCCTGCGATCTGGTCGAGCGTTTCATGAAGAAGATCCAGGCGCTACCGACCTACCGCAATGCGGTGCCGACCCAGTCGATCCTGACCATCACCTCCAACGTGGTCTATGGCCAGAAGACCGGCAATACCCCGGATGGCCGCCGTGCCGGTGCCCCGTTTGCACCGGGGGCCAACCCGATGCACGGTCGGGATCGCAAGGGGGCGGTCGCTTCGCTCGCTTCGGTGGCCAAGCTGCCGTTCAAATATGCCAAGGACGGGATCTCCTACACCTTCTCCATCGTGCCGGGGGCGCTCGGCAAGGAACCCGCCAATCGCGAAAACAATCTGGTGGGGTTGATGGATGGCTACTTCCACCATGAGCGGGATGTAGAAGGGGGTCAGCACCTCAATGTCAACGTGATGAATCGCGAGATGCTGCTGGATGCCATCGACAATCCGGACAAGTACCCCAGCCTGACCATCCGGGTCTCCGGTTATGCGGTGCGCTTCAACGCCCTGACTCGCGAGCAGCAGCAGGACGTCATCTCCAGAACCTTCACCAACATGATGTAACTCTGATGCCCGGGGTGAGCAGGCTTGCTCCGGGCCTACTTTTTGTTTGTCAGCACGAGGAAGTAACAGATGCGACAGGTTATCACTACCAAAGCGGCGCCGGGCGCCATCGGCCCCTATGTGCAAGCCACCCGGATTGGCAACATCCTCTACACCTCCGGCCAGATCCCGCTGGACCCGGTGAGCGGTGACATTGCAGAGGGTATCGAAGCGCAAACCCTGCGCTCCCTGCAAAACGTCAAGGCGATTGTCGAGGCGGCAGGCGGCGAGGTGCGAAACATCTTCAAGACCACGGTGTTTGTCTCGGATCTGAACGACTTTGCTGCGGTCAACCGGGTCTACAACGACTTCTTCACCCGGCACGATGCCATGTATCCGGCTCGCTCCTGCGTAGAAGTGGCTCGGTTACCGAAGGATGTGAAGATCGAGATAGAGGCGATTGCTGCGCTGGAGTCCTGACGCGGCGATCCTTATCAATAAAAAGAGCGGCAGCTCGAGGGCTGCCGCTCTTTTTTCATCGAACCCGCCGTGCGCGATAAGGGCGCAAGGAGCAGGTCATTCTGGATCAGGCGATCCGTTCGATACGAGCCATGTAGAAGCCGTCGAAGCCGGTCTCGGACGGGCTCACGGTGTGATCGTCACGCAGACGGAAGTTTTCGTTGGCGGCGAGGAACTTGTCCACCTGCTGGCGGTTCTCCTCGGGCAGGATGGAGCAGGTTGCATAAACCAGCAGACCACCCACTTTCACCATCTGGCTGTAACGCTGCAGGATCTCTTCTTGCAGCGCGACCAGCACCGGCAGACGCTCGGCGGTATCACGCCACTTGGCATCCGGATTGCGCTTGAGTACGCCAAGACCGGAGCAGGGCACGTCCAGCAGTACACGGTCGGCGCTCTCTTTGAGGCGCTTGACGGTCTTGCTGCTGGTGATGACCCGGGTCTCCACGTTGTGGGCACCGGCGCGACGAGCGCGTTGCTTGAGGTTCTCCAGCTTCCACTCTTCCACATCCATTGCCAGCAAACGGCCTTTGCCCTGCATCATGGCGGCGATATGCAGGGTCTTGCCACCGGCACCTGCGCAGGCGTCGATGACGCGCATGCCTGGGGTAACCTCCAGAGCCGCTGCAACCAGCTGGGAGCCTGCGTCCTGCTGTTCGAAGCAACCATCGGCAAAGGCCTTGGTACGGAACAGGGCGGCGTCGGAGGTGACCTGCAGGGCAGTCTCCACACCTTCAACTGGAATGGTGGTGACCTGCTCTTTGGCCAGCATGGCTTGCAGCTCATCACGGGTGCACTTGAGGGTGTTGACCCGCAGGTAGCGCTTGGGCATCCAGGCCAGCGCTGCACGCTCGGCAGGCCAGGCTTCACCCAGCTGCTCGCTGCCCAGTTTCTCCAGCCAGCTCGGGCAACCATCCATCAATACCGGGTTCTTCTTCGCCTCGGTCAGACGGCGGCGGAATGCTTCTTCATTGAAGCGATCCAGGGTCGGGTGGTTGGGCTGGGCAATTTTGTGGAATGCGTGCCAGCTGTGCAGCAGTGGCCAGACATTCTTTTCGGCCTGACGCACCTGAATACCGGTGAGGAAACAATAGAGGCTGAGACGGCGCAGCAGGTCGCCGGTGACCAGGGCAATCCTTGCCTGTTCTTGCGGTTTGAGTTCGATGCCGGAGAAGTGACGGGCATAGGCGCGGTCGAGGGTAAGACCCTGACCGAGCACATCGTCAACAATGGCAACGACCAGATCCCCGAAACGGGGCAACAGTGGGGATTTGAGCATGAGATTAACCTTGGCCAGATAAAGATGAACTGCACCTTTGTGAAGAGGAGCAGTTCTAAAATTGACAAATCCGCGCAATGATAGGGGTTAGACGGGGTTGGCGCAACACTCCCACTCGGGAATGGTGGAAAGGGTTGCTTCAGCTTTGTATTGATGTGGCCGAATAAAAATAAAGTACAGGCCGCAATTCAGGCGATTGCATTAATACAAGGACTAAAAACAATGCATGTGACGAAATACTCTAGGGTGGCCTTGCTGGTTGCCAGCATGCTGGGCTCAACCAGCCTGATGGCCAGCGAGTGGAGCACGGTAGCCGCCAGAGCGACTGCGGAGCAAGGTTATGAGGTGCGGGCCAATCAGTTTCGAGTGGCCAAGGTGCCGCTCGACTATTTTGCCGGACTGCAAGCCGGGGTGAGTGAGCTGACCCTGCCGCTGCCCGATGGGGGGGAGGTCACCTTTGCTCTGGAAGCCTACGACTTGCTGCCTGCAGATCTTGCCGCCAAGTATCCGCAGATCCGCACCTTCAAGGGGTACAACCCGGCGCATCCGATAGAGACGGGGCGCTTCGATCTGGGGCCACAGGGTTTCCATGCCATGTTCAGCCATCAGGGCAAGATTGTGTTTGTCGATCCGCTGCGCAATGCCGAAGGGTATGCCGTCTATTACCAGCAGGATGCCCATAGTCGCCTGGAGGATGAGGCGGACAAGGTGCTTGGCCATGATGCCGACAGGGCGTTGCAGCAAAGGGTGCAGGTGGATGGTAATGTGCGTAAGCGCTACACCATCGCCATTTCGGCGACGGGGGAATATACCCGATACCACGGAGGCTCCAGGGTACTGACCATGGCGGCCATCACAACCCTGCTCAACCGGGTGAATCAGGTCTATCAACAGGATGTGGGGGCAGAGTTTGTATTGGCCAGTGGCAATGACAACCTGGTCTTTACCGATCCGGCCGGTGATCCCTTTGATAACACCAATGCGGATGCTGATCTGAACGTAGATGTGCAGGCTCAGGCGTTTGCTGCCGGGGATGTGGGGGCATTTGATATCGGCCATGTCCTCAATACTGGAGGCGGTGGTTTGGCGAGTTTGGGGGTGTTATGTGTTGATACCCTGCCACCCTATTACGCCTATGGCGCCAAGTCATCTGGCATGACGGGTTCAAAAGAACCAGTCGGTGATGCTTTCTTTATAGACTATGTGGCCCATGAAATTGGCCACCAGTTTGGTGCCGAGCATACCTTCAACGGCACGACCGGCAATTGTGGTGCGGGTAACCGTGCTGAGGAGCAAGCTTGGGAGCCGGGCAGTGGCAGCTCCATCATGGCCTATGCCGGCATCTGCGGTGAGGAGAATATCCAGCCACACAGCGATCCCTATTTCCATAGCAAGTCCATCGAGCAGATGCGAGCTCATATGGCGAGCGTATCGACCTGCGGAACCACGCTCGAGTTGAGCAATAATGCTCCGCAGGTTGCGGCCGGCAACGATTATGTGATCCCGGCCAATACGCCCTTTGCCCTGAAGGGGGCGGGGGCGGATCTGGATGGTAACCCTCTGCTCTTCAACTGGGAGCAGATCGACAAAGGCACCGAATCGAGCAGCGTCGCTACCATGGTTGACGATGGCTCCCGGCCGCTGTTTCGTTTTGTCTCTCCCACGGCATCGCCGGAGCGGATCCTGCCGAGTTTGCCATCCCTGCTCTCCGGCACGCTTGCCAAAGGAGAGGCCTGGCCGACCACCAACCGGGATCTCAATTTCAGACTGACGGTGCGAGATGGTCAGGGTGGCGTTGCCAGCGATGACATGAAGGTGCAGGTGGTCAATACCGGCACAGCATTTCGCATCACCAGCCCAATTTCCGGGGTCACCCTCACGCCCGGGGGGAGTCAGTCACTGACATGGGACGTGGCTGGCACCACGTTGCCACCCATCAGTTGCAGCAAGGTGGATATATCTGTAACCCAGGACGAGGGTGCTAGCTGGGCACTCCTCGTCTCCAGCCAGCCCAACAGCGGCTCTGCCACAGTGACCCTGCCGGGCAACCTCACCAGCAGTGTCAGGCTGAAAGTGGCTTGCAGCGACAACATCTTCTTTGCCATCAGTCCCCTCAAATTGCCTCTGGTGCAAGGTGGCTCTAATTCAGGTGGCGGTGGTGGTGGCGGGGTGCTCGGATTGTGGACGCTAGCACTGGCGCTGCTTGGCTGGCAACGGAGGCGCACATGAGGGGAATCCCCCTGTTGCTGCTTGCCATGCTCGGCGGTTGTCGGGTCGATGCCAGCACCCTGGAGCAGGAGCTGAGTGCAAACCTTGCCAGGCAGGATTACCGCCTCATCGTGATCGCGGGGCGGGGAGAGTTCGCCCCCGGTATTGCAGCCGAGCAGCAGGCAGAGGCCAAGGCGCGCTGTGGCAAGCGTTATCTGGATGGATTGGGCGATGTGATAAGGCCCGGCCAGCACGAAACGCATGCCAAACTGAGTGCCTACGCCAGCGAGTTTAACCGGCGCATGGTGATTCATTGCCCGATAGCATCGGGCGCGGATAAGCAGTAATACGCCAACGAACCAATCCAAATGGGGGGATATTCAGCCCCCTATCTATCCGTGAAGACGCCAATGGCGCCTTCACTTTTTTCCGTTGTTGAATGGGGTCAGTCTGTATCGCCTGAGATGGGGAGCGTGGGTGTAGCACGATGTCTCAGCGTGACAGAAGTTTTGTGCGAATTTTCTTTTCTGTCTGTCACGCAGATCGTCAATTGACGCTGCACCATACTTGTTGTCACCAAGGTAGGGCAAGGAGGCTCTATGAAGCATGGCATTGCGGTGATTATCACCAGTTTGTCTGTTCAGGTTGCAGCAGAACCACAGTGGACCTTCATGGATGAAAACTTGGAAAGGGGAGGGGTCTATGATGTGCGAGCTGAAAAGGTCAGAGTGGTGGTTCCTGACAAGCCTTTTGAGCCCGGGCATCTCGCCAGTGTGTTGACTTTGCCACTGCCGGATGGCACTACGGTGCAGTTTGATGTTCATCCCAATGCCTTGCTCCCGGAGCCTTTGGCCCAGCGCTACCCTTCTATCAATACTTACAGTGGGAAGGCTATCGATCGGGCGGCGGATACAGGCCGATTTGATGTCACCATACATGGTTTTCACGGTATGTTTACCCATCAGGGGCGTACCTTTTATGTCGATCCGCTTCAGAATGGTTTCTCCTATGCCGTTTATGAACAGCAAGATGCCTGGCGGCGACAGGATGTGGATCAGGTGATTGATCCTCATGGTATCGAGCGTGAGCGAGCTGTGCTGGTCGATGGCAATTTGCGCAAGCGCTATACCATCGCCATCTCGGCAACCGGAGAATATACCCAGTATCATGGTGGTACCAAGGTTGCTGCACTCTCTGCGATTGCAACACTGCTTAATCGGGTCAATGAAGTCTATCGCCGTGATGTGGGGGCCGAGTTTCAGCTTGCAGCCGATACAGACAAGGTGATTTTCACTGATCCGGCGATGGATCCTTTCACCAACTCGACTCAGGATATTGCCATCAATCAGGTCCAACAGGATTTGCTGTTGAATCCATCCTTTGATTTGGGCCATCTGCTGGCGACATCAGGCGGCGGGGTGGCGACCCTGAGATCCCTCTGTAACCCGTTTAGCCGTTCACGGGGCATGACCGGAGGGTCACAGCCTATCGGCGATGCATTCTTTATTGATTATGTGGCTCACGAATTGGGGCACCAGCTGGGGGCCGAGCACTCCTTCAATGGCATGGCCGACAGTTGTGCCACGGGTCGCAAGGCTAGCTCAGCCTGGGAGCCGGGCAGTGGCTCGACCATCATGGCCTATGCCGGGATCTGTGGTGAGGAGAATCTGCAGGTTAACAGCGCACCTTTCTTGCACAGCAAGTCGATCGAGCAGATGCGTACCTTGATGGCCTATTTACCCTCCTGCGGCACCGACCTGGCACTTGCCAATAATGCGCCGGTCGTGGATGCGGGTGTTGATCGCGTGATCCCGGCCAATACCCCTTTCACCCTTGGCGGCAGCGCGCTGGATCTGGATGGAGATGCCTTGAGTTACACCTGGGAGCAAGTGGATCTGGGCAACGCATCCAGCAGTTTGGCCACCATGGTGGATGATGGGTCACGCCCGCTGTTTCGCTTTGTCTCGCCAACTTCGGATCCCCGCCGAACCTTGCCTGCCATGAGCTCGCTGATCACGGGTGTGCTGGCCAAAGGGGAGGCGTGGCCAGCGACCAATCGTAACCTTCAGTTTCGCCTTACGGTGCGCGATGGTCAGGGGGCGGTCAGCAGTGATGAGATGGTGGTGCAGGTGATCAATACCGGCGCGGCATTTGCCATCACAGCCCCGCAGATTGGCGCCATGGTGGCGGGTAGCACTCAGCTAGTGACATGGAATGTTGCCGGGACCGATCAGCCTCCTATCAACTGTCCCAGCGTGGATTTGGCACTGACACAGAATGGCGGTTCTAGCTGGACTACGCTGGCAAGCGGGCTTGTCAATAACGGTTCGGCCAGTGTGGTGTTGCCTGCACCGTTGATCAGCACGGCTAGGCTGAAGCTGGCATGCAGCAATAATATTTTTTTCTCTATCAATGGGATAAGAGGTAATGCGTCGGCCACTACGGAAAGTGCAACTGTCATTACCGACAACAATACGGGTGGCGGCGGCGGCGGTGGTGGTGCGGTGAGTATCATTGTGATCATCCTGATGGGAGGTGCAGCCGGATGGCGCAGGTATTACGGTTAGCCGTCAGTTTGCTGTTTCTGCATATCTGCGCAGCGCCTGTTGTGGCCGCATCACTGACCGAGGCAATAGATGAGAGTCTTGCTGCTCAGGATTATCGGCTCATCGTGCGCGGCGGGCGTGGCGGCATGGCCCCGGGGGTTGTGGAGTCATTGCAAGCAGAAGCGAGAACCCGGTGCGGAGTCCGTTATCTGAAAGGGTTCGGCGATGTGATTGAGATGGGCAAGGAGGCGGAGTTTGAGCAGCGGATTGACTATGCCACCCGATATAACCGACAGATGCTGGAAAGGTGCATGCCGGAGGCGATTCAGAGGTAATAGTTTGCAGGTAAACACAGCGGGGAGGCAGTTGCCTCCCCGCTGTGTTATGGCTTGTCACTGACAGATGAGCGGAGCACAATGCCTGCGTCACTCTCTTGATGGTCGTGGAACCATTATTTATTTGAAGGAAAATCAAGATGATGGATGTTGCTGATCTGCGCCGTGAATACTCCCGTGGCGGGCTGCACCGGGCCGATCTGCCGGCCGAGCCGCTGGCGCTGTTCGAGAAGTGGTTGGCGCAGGCTTGTGAGGCCAAACTGACCGATCCCACCGCCATGGTGGTAGCGACCGTCGATGCCGATGGTCAGCCGTGGCAGCGTACCGTGCTGCTCAAGCACTACGACGCCCAGGGGATGGTCTTTTACACCAACATGGGCAGCCGCAAGGCGCAGCAGCTGGAAGGCAATCCCCGTATCAGCCTGCTCTTCCCCTGGCACACTCTGGACAGGCAGGTTCACGTGACCGGCCGGGTGGAGAAGATGAGCACCTTCGAGGTGATGAAGTATTTCCACAGCCGTCCCAAGGATAGCCAGATCGCTGCCTGGGTCTCCAAACAGTCGACCCGCATCTCGGCCCGCGGCGTGCTGGAGGCCAAGTTCCTCGAGCTCAAGCAGAAGTTTGCCAATGGCGAAGTGCCGCTGCCGAGCTTCTGGGGCGGATTCCGGGTGGTGATCGAGACGGTGGAGTTCTGGCAGGGGGGCGAGCACCGGCTGCACGACCGCTTCTACTACACCCGCGACGGGGATGGCTGGCATATCGAGCGTCTGGCTCCCTGAGCGCGCTATTCGAATCTGTTTTCACAAGGAGTGTGTATGCGTCTGTATGGTGATCTGCGTTCCGGCAACTGCTACAAGGTGTGGCTGCTGGCCCGCTGGCTGGATCTGCCCCTTGAGTGGGTAGAGGTGGATATTCAGGCGGGGGATACCCGTACCCCCGCATTTCTGGCCATGAATCCCAACGGCAAGATCCCGGTGCTGGAGATTGGCCAAGGCGACATGCTGGCGGAATCCAACGCCATCCTCTTCTATCTGGGGCAAGGCAGTGCCTTGTGGCCAACCGATCCTCGCCAGCAGGCCGAGGTGCTCAAATGGATGTTCTTTGAGCTGTACAGCCATGAGCCATACATCGCGGTGGCCCGCTTTATCGTTCACTATCTCGGCCGACCCGAGTCGCAGGAGGCGCGGCTCGACGGGCTGAAAGCCGGTGGCGAGAAGGCGCTGGCGGTAATGGAGCAGCAGCTGAAACAGAGCCCCTACCTGTGCGGTGATGCGCCGACCATCGCCGATATCGCCCTTTATGCCTACACCCACGTGGCAGAGGAGGGGATCTTCTCCCTGCAGGGGTGGCCCGCTATCCGTAGCTGGATCGCCCGTATCGAAGCCCATCCCCGCCATCTGACGCTGCCAGCGGCCTGTCAGGCCAGTTGATGGAATTGCTGATCGAGGCCAGTCTGTGGCAACCGCAGTGGGCTGCGCTGTTGCCGCACTGGCAGCAGCAGGGTCATCGCTGGCAGCTGCTGCTGGGCAAAGAGGCGGCCGCCGCCCTCGGTCAAACCGATGCACCCTGGGCGAGCAGCCCTCCAGACGGGGTGCTCTGCCCGGGAGCCCTGCTGGCTGCCTGGCTCGATGGGGAGCTGCTGGCGGATTTTCATGTTGATCCCAGCCGCCGGGTTCTGATCAGTGCCTCTACCTCCCTATTGACCCTCGCCAGGGAGCAGGGACTGCTCACCCTTGGCCCTGTGGGGGCCGATCTGCTGCTCCCCCCCGAGGCCGATTTGGGCGCCGTGCTTAATCGCCTGCTGGCGCGCCGCGTGACGGTGCCAACCCTGGCTGAGGGGCATTCGCTATCAGGTGTCGTATTGCGACCACTGCAGGCCGACGATGAGCGCGAGATAGTGCGCTACTGCAGCGACGAGGCGCTGGCGCGCTACACCCTCAATATTCCTCACCCCTATCCGCCCGAGGGGGCCCGCGACTGGCTGGCGCTCAGCTGGCGCAAGGCGGCGCTTGGCCTTGGCTGGAGCTGGGCCATCACCTTGCCAGAGGAGCAAGGTGCGGCGTTGCTTGGGGTGATCTCCCTGCACTGGAATGGCGAGCTCGCCTGGTGGGTGGGCGTGCCCTGGCAAAATCGCGGTCTGGCGACCCGGGCCGCCAGCTTGGTCAAGGGGTTCGCCTTTGACCAACTGCAACTGCCTGCGCTGACGGCTCGCCATATGCCAGACAATTTAGCCTCCGGCCGGGTGATGGCAAAAGTGGGGATGCACTATCGCGGGCGGCGCCATATCAGCGGTCGCCAGTCGTGTGAGGTGAGCTACTGGCGGCTGGATCGCCCCCTCTCCTTGCCAGCCCCTTTACTTGATGAGATTGATCATTGGCTGGCGGATGAGCGGATCGCCGTAGTGATCCTGTGTGATCCCGCAACGACCAATCGGCAGAGTGCCAACGGAAAGCAGGCTATCTCGCTCTTTGTGGATGAGAGGGGCGCGGGGGAGGAGTCCTGCTCTATTCGCTGCCCGCCGCATCTTGAGAGGTCTCTGGAGCTGCACTGTTACCCCGTCGAACTGCTGGAGCAGGCCGAACCGGAGCAGTTGTCCCATCTTGGCGGCGTCTTGCTGAAAGACAGGGATGAACAGGGGCTGGCGTGGTTGCTGCAACTGGCCGCGCTGCAGCGTCAAGGGCCCGAGCGGCTTAGCCGTGAGGAGCGCGCATCACGGCTCCACTGGTTCAACCAATTGATGGCGCAGGCGCTGGGTGGCAACTGTGACTCGTCGCAGATACGCTATCAGCAGTTACGGCTGCTAGTGGAGTTGCCGGAGCTGGTCGATGAGCTGGATGGTTGTTGGCATCAAACGCCCGAACTGACTTTTGAGCGGTTGGCGCGGGAGGCTCCCGCCCTTTGGCTGGCCTACCGCGAGGCGATGAACAGGGTCACCCCGGCGACGCTAACCGCCTTGCAGCAGCAGTTTGCAGCTCGTTTTCCTGAGTGCACCCTCCCATTTTTGGACAAAGGTACTCAGAGTGACCAGCCGTTATGTGGAATAATGCCTGCTCTGCTGTACGAGGAGTAATACCTGATGTTGAGAACCGAGCGCCCCGGTGACATGCTGCCGGTCTATGAGCTGCTGAGTGCCGCCTTCGGTCGTTCCGATGAGGCCGAACTGGTCAACCGCCTGCGCGAATGTGGTGCTGCCGTGGTGACCATGGTCGAAGAGGAAGAGTACGAGTTCATGGGGCACCTGATGCTAAGCCCGATCACCATTAACGGCATGGAAGGGCCTTGGCTCGGTCTGGCGCCGGTCGCGGTTCATCCCGACTGGCAAGGCCAGGGGATTGGCTCGGATCTTATCCGTGAAGGGCTTGATACGGCGCTCGAGATGGACTGGAAAGGGGTGGTTGTACTCGGGGATCCGGCCTATTACAGCCGTTTCGGTTTCCGCCCGGCCAGCGAGTTTGGCCTGCACTGCATCTATGAGGTGCCTGCCGACTGCTTTATGGCGATGGAGCTGCAGGAGCGCGGTTTTGCGGGTGTGCAGGGTGAGGTGCTCTATCACCCCCTGTTTGATGAACTCCCCGACGAGCTGCCGGACGCGCAGGCAGAAGTGTCCCATTTATAGCGAGACGTCGCAGCGACAAGCCATAACGAAAAAGCCCTCATCGAGGGCTTTTTCATCTTGTATTGGTCCCTGCCGGGCTTATTCGAGCAAATTGGCTCAGGCAATGATGTCGAGCTGGGTGCCCTTGCGATTATCTTCGCCCACCATGTCACCCATCTGCTGGGCGAGCGGGCTCTGCTGGAATTGCATGTAGTCGCTCAGATTCTGCTGGCGCTGGTAGCGATTGGCCGCCTGATAGAGTTCCGCTGTGCTCGGGCCCGACTTGCTGTCGCTCTCCTGACCGCTGGCCTCCAGGTAGCGCTCCACCACGGCCTTATCTTGCTGGTTGGCCGTATAAGAGACCGCCAGAGTTCTGCGAGCCGTTGCTTTCTCTTCGCTCTGCGCCTGCACTTCATCCTTCTTGGCCAGTGCTTCGTTACGGGCCTGACTGACCTGCTCGGGTGTGACAGTCGGAGAGGAGGGGTATTTGCCGTAATCGGGCAGCGGCATGGGTCGGGAGGTGATTTGCATGGTGGCGCTTCTCTTTTGAACAGGGACGGACGCATGATACTCATCGATCTTAGTTCAATAAATCACCACTTGTCGGTTCATCAAGAGTGGGTTCAGTTTCGCGCATCGATTGTTAATTGAACCGTATCTGAGTGACAAAAAAGGCGCCATAAGGCGCCTTTTTGTCGTTCAGTCATCGCTGGATCAGTTGAAGAACCAGTACCCGCGGTTGACGAGACGGGTCAGCAGTTGCAGGAAACCGGCCTGATCGGCCAGCTCCACCATATCGGCTTGAGTGATGATGTCTTTGTCACACAACAGCGAAATGGCGGCCGCGTCTTCGCTCTGCAGGGTCCAGGCTTCGCCGTCGATGAAGCACTGCTGGCTTTCGCCGCTAAACCAGACGGTGCGCAGACCCGGCACCTTGATGGCTGGCTCGCCCTGGGTCAGCAGGTCGGCCACTTCCTCGGCGCTGTAGTCCGGCTCCACCGGATTGACGTCCAGATCGTGCTTGGCCTCGGAGATCATGGTGCCGAACCACTCCTTGAACAGAGTCTCGTCATCGAGGGCCTGCTGCATCAGCTCGCGCAGACGGTGCAGCTCGTGGGGCTGGATCTCGCCGTGACGGGCGCGGGGCTTGAGATCTGCATCGCCGTAACGCTCGGTACGCACCTCGTTGTCGATCAGGTGATCGGCAAAGGAGGAGATAAGCGCCTTGGCATCCGGCGCGCGGAAGCCCACCGAGAAGTTCATGGAGGGCTCGATGGCGTAGCCTTCGTGGGGGAATCCGGGCGGAATGTAGAGAATGTCACCCGGCTCCATGATGACGTCGATGATCGCCTCGAACGGCTCGCAGTGCAGCAGGGCGGCGTGGGCGGCAAACTCGTTGAGCGGCTTGGCATCGCCAACCCGCCAGTGGCGTTTGCCCAGACCCTGGGTGATAAACACATCGTAATTGTCGATGTGGGGGCCGACACCCGCATGGGGGGTGGAGAAGCTCACCATCACATCGTCAAAGCGCCAGCCCGGAATGAACTGGAACGGCACCGCCAGCTCGTTCACCTCGGGAGCCCAGTGGTTGCAAGCCTGTACCAGAATGGTCCAGTTCTCTTCGCCCAGATGGTCGTAGGATTCGAAGGGGCCGTGGGCAGCATCCCACTTGCCGTCGAAACGGGTGACGAGGCGGGACTCTACCACCTCTTCCATGGCCAGACCCGCCAGCTCGTCCGGGCTGATGGGATCCTGAAAGTCCTTGAAGCCACCCTTGATAAGGAGCGGGCGCTTCTGCCAGTAGTGCTCAAGGAAGTGAGCGATATCCAGATTGAGTTCGTACATGCTGTTTCTCGTGTCTCGCAAAGAGGTTTTGCCCAAGGCAGGCTTGGGAAAAGCCACTCGGGATCCTGCCGTGGCAGGGAAAATAACAGGGGCCCTGTGGCGTATCGTGCACAGGGCCCCTTCGTCACTGCCGGTTGGCTTACTTCAGCAGATCGACCAGACGCTGGGCGTCACCGATGTAGTTGGCCGGGGTCAGCTTCTTCAGCTCAACCTTGACCGCTTCCGGCAACTCTAGGGTGTCGATAAAGGTACGCATCCCTTCGGCATCGACGCGGCGACCACGGGTCAGCTCCTTGAGTTTCTCGTAGGGCTTCTCGATACCGTAGCGGCGCATCACGGTCTGGATCGGCTCGGCCAGCACTTCCCAGTTGGCATCCAGATCGGCGGCCATGGCGGCGTCGTTGGCTTCCAGCTTGGAGATGCCCTTCAGGGTCGCCTGATAGGCAATCAGTGAGTAACCCACTGCCACACCCAGGTTGCGCAGTACGGTAGAGTCGGTCAGATCACGCTGCCAGCGGGAGATGGGCAGCTTGCTCGCCAGATGCTGGAACACGGCGTTGGCCAGACCCAGATTGCCTTCGGAGTTCTCGAAGTCGATGGGGTTGACCTTATGCGGCATGGTGGAGGAGCCGATTTCCCCCGCGATGGTGCGCTGCTTGAAGTGACCCAGGGAGATGTAACCCCACACATCGCGGTCGAAGTCGATCAGGATGGTGTTGAAGCGGGCCATGGCGTCGAACAGCTCGGCGATATAGTCGTGCGGCTCGATCTGGGTGGTGTAGGGGTTCCAGGTCAGACCCAGGGAGGTAACAAACTCCTCGGAGAACTGGTGCCAGTCCACATCCGGGTAGGCGCTGAGGTGGGCGTTGTAGTTGCCGACCGCACCGTTGATCTTGCCGAGGATCTCCACCGCCATGATCTGCTTGAACTGGCGCTCCAGACGGTAGGCGACGTTGGCCATCTCCTTGCCCATGGTGCTCGGGGTCGCCGGCTGGCCGTGGGTGCGGGAGAGCAGCGGCATATCGCGGTACTCGTGAGCCAGACGCTTGAGCTCGCTGATCAGCTTTTCGCAATAAGGCTTGATGACCTCTTCGCGGGCGGTTTTCAGCATCAGACCGTGGGAGTTGTTGTTGATGTCTTCCGAGGTGCAGGCGAAGTGGATGAACTCGCTGACAGCCGCCAGCTCCGGGTTCACTTCAACCTTCTCTTTGAGGAAGTACTCCACCGCTTTCACATCATGGTTGGTGGTGCGCTCGATCTGTTTGATGCGGGCGGCGTCACTCTCGTTGAAGTTGCTGACGATGCCGTCGAGCAGGGCGTTGGCGGCCGCGCTCAGGGCAGGGACTTCCGGGATCCCGGCGTGGCTGGCCAGTTTTTGCAACCAGCGCACCTCGACTTCGACGCGAAAACGCAGCAGGCCGAATTCGGAGAAGATAGGGCGCAGGGCATCGGCCTTGTCGCCATAACGACCGTCAATCGGGGAAACAGCAGTCAGCGCGGACAGCTCCATGGGGTGAACTCCTGATGATTTGTGTGGGGGATCCGTATCCACTCGCGCGTGGGGCTGAGTCGTTGTCAGGGCGGATGTGCGGCTGTTCACCCTGATGTTGACCTCGCTTGCCCGCGCGCGAGCCGATGATTAGTAACGCTTGGCCAGTTCCACCATCTTCTTGCGAGCGAAGATGATCTGGGTGCGGCTGCCACCGAGCTGACGCCACAGCACGCAGGCACGAATGCCCGCCAGCAGCAGGGCGCGCACCTTGTGCTGCACCAGCGGCTGTTGCAGGAACAGCGGGGTACCCGCCACCTGGATGCGCGGCCCGATGGGGCTGATAAGATCGCTGTAGATGCTCGCCATGTTGGCCAAAATCTGCTCGTCGAGCAGATCGAAGTGCTGTTGCTGGCGGCCAATCTGGCTGATCCGCTCACCCAGCATATTGAGAATGTCCTTGCGCTTGGCCAGCTTGCGCTCCAGTGCAATCAGGCTTACCACGTAGCGGGTCAGCTCGGCATTCTTCTGGCTGCCGTCGGCACCCAGCTGCTCGACCAGCGCACGGTAGCCGTCGCGAATGGCCAGATGGGTGTTGTTGAACACCTCGAGCGGCTGGCTCGGGTTGGTCACCAGAATGCTGGAGAGGCTCTCGCGCAGGGCAGCCTCGTCACAGCTGCCGTCTCGGGCCACCTTCTGCACCAGATACGCGGCCTGGCAGATGCCGGCAAAGGCCATGGTTCTGTCTTGGAATTTATCGCTCACGTCTGCTGCCTTCTGTTAAGGATTCAAACCGGATGGCTGAAACGTTGTTCGATGATGCCGCCGCCCAGACACACTTCCCCGTCGTAGAAGACGGCGGACTGGCCCGGGGTCACCGCAGCCTGTTTCTCGTCGAAGATGACCCGGATGGTCTCGTCGTCGATGGGCTGGATCAGGCAGGGGATATCCTGCTGACGGTAGCGGGTCTTGACGGTGCAGCGACGCGGCTCGCGAATGGGAGTGCGATCCACCCAGTGCAACTGGCTGGCAATCAGGCCATCGGAGTAGAGGCGAGGATGCTCGCCCTGCGCCACCACCAGCACGTTGCGCTCGACCTCTTTGTCGACCACATACCAGGCCTCTTCGGTGGCATCCTTTCGACCACCGATACCGAGCCCCTTGCGCTGGCCCAGGGTGTGATACATCAGACCCTGATGCTCGCCGATCACCTTGCCATCCACGGTCTCGATTTTACCGGGCTGGGCGGGCAGGAACTTGGCCAGGAAGTCCTTGAACTTGCGCTCGCCGATAAAGCAGATACCGGTGGAGTCTTTCTTCTTGGCGGTGATGAGATCCAGCTGCTCGGCGATGCGGCGCACCTCGGGCTTCTCCAGATCGCCAACCGGGAACAGGCTCTGACCCACTTGCTTCTCGCTCAGGGTATAGAGGAAGTAGCTCTGATCCTTGTTGGTATCGAGACCGCGCAGCAGGCGCGGGCGGCCGGCGCTGTCGTCACGGCGCACATAGTGGCCGGTGGCGATGTAGGTGGCACCCAGCTCTTCGGCGGCAAATTCGAGGAACGCCTTGAACTTGATCTCCTTGTTGCAAAGGATATCGGGGTTTGGCGTGCGGCCAGCCTTGTACTCTTCGAGGAAGTGCTCGAACACATTGTCCCAGTACTCGGCCGCGAAGTTGATAGTGTGGAGTTTCATCCCCAGCTTGTCGCAGACGGCCTTGGCATCAGCCAAATCCTGGGCGGCAGAGCAGTACTCGTCCGTGTCGTCTTCTTCCCAGTTCTTCATGAACAAGCCTTCGACCTGATAGCCCTGCAGCTGGAGCAGGTAGGCCGAGACGGAAGAATCCACGCCGCCGGACATGCCGACGATCACCTTGATTTGGCTGTTGTCTGTCATTAGTCGAAGTTACCAGTTCGTTTAAACGGGGCGTATTCTACCAGAGTTTTGCGCCCCCGGTCACATCTCCATGCCACTGTCCCCATCAGGAACCTTGCGACAGGAAATCGTTTTTCTTGTGGCGATTGCCAGCGGATGCCTGCTCTGTCCCTAGCTCTGGATAAAGGCCTTGAGCGCCGAGAGCGGCAGGCGTGTTCCCGCCAGATAATCCTCGATGCACTGCCACACCAGCGGGCTTCTCAGGGCCGGTTTGCACTCGGCGATCTCCTCCAGGGTGAGCCAGTGGCAGGCGAGGATATCGCCGTCAGGATCCTCTGGATGGTGCTGACCCGGCGCTTTTTCAAGGTCGAAGATGATGGCGGTGCGCACATAGGTGGCCTCGCTGTCGGCCGGTTTGAACAGATAGGTACCAAGCCAGGCGGTCGGCGTGGCGGTCAGACCCGTCTCCTCTTTCAGCTCACGACAGGCCGCTTCAAGCAGGTTTTCCCCCGGCTCCACATGGCCGGCGGGCTGGTTGAAACGGCGCTGGCCTTTTATCTCCTCTTCCACCACCAGAAAGCGCCCCTGCCACTGCACCAGGGCGGCGACCGTCAGGCGCGCCTCCATGCGGGCGTGGCTGGTGGCCGATTGCTCTGCCTGATTGCTCATCATGACTCCTTGTCGTTGTTATTGGGATTGCCCGCACGGGCGGGTCTGCGTGCCGTTCCTCGACCGCTGCTGCGGGGTTTGCCGCCGGTCGGGTTCGTGGCTGCGCGCTCGGTTGGGTGAGTGCTGCGGGGGCGCTCGTCCCGTCTCGGCTGGCTGGCCCGCCGTGGTGCCTCCCCTGCCGGTTTGGCCGGTTTGGCGGTATAAGCGCCTGAACGAGATGAGGAGGGACGCGGGCGGCTGCTGGAGCTCGGCACCAGCTCGGGGGCGGGCAGGCTGCGGCTCTCGCCGGGTGCCAGTCCATCCAGGGTCCAGTCGCCGATGGCGTAGCGAATAAGGCGCAAGGTGGGGTGGCCGATATGGGCGGTCATCCGCCGTACCTGCCGGTTGCGTCCCTCGATGATTTTGATCTCCAGCCAGCTGGTGGGGATCTCCTTGCGCTCGCGGATCGGCGGATTGCGCGGCCACACCGCAGGTTCATCCATGATGCGCGCCCCGGCGGGCAGGGTCATGCCGTCATTGAGCTCCACCCCGGCGCGCAGGGCGGCCAGTTTCTCCTCGCTCGGGATGCCTTCTACCTGCACCCAGTAGGTCTTGGGGGTCTTCTCCCCCGGCTGGGTGAGGCGTGCCTGCAGCTTGCCATCGTTGGTGAGCAGCAGCAGCCCCTCGCTGTCGCGATCGAGCCGCCCTGCGGCATAGATGCCGGGCTCTTTGATGTAATCCTTGAGGGTCTCGCGGCCCGCCTCGTCGGTGAACTGGCAGAGCACCATGTAGGGCTTGTTCAGCAGGAGCAATTTGCGATCCTCTGGGGCCAGCTCCGGTTTGCGGGGGGATGCATGGCGGGGGGCGGCTGGTTTGGCCGCCGTGCGCGGGGCGTTATCGCGCGGCGCGCGGCTGACAGAGAGACGGGAGCGGGGAGATTTCATCGGATACACACTTCAGACAGACGATGGCAGCGAGTGTACCACAGGGTGCTGAGGGCTGGATGAATGGCTGGCGTTACAGCAAGCAGCGCCCAGAGCCACTTCGCCTAGCTCAGCAGGCTCTCGATCACGATAGCCTGACGGGCGGGGGCCGAGCCCGCCAACAGCAGGGCGTGGCTGACCACATCGTCGATCATCGCCTGCGCCAGTCGGGTAAGGGGGCGCAGGGTCTCCCGTCCGCTACCAACCGGCACCGCTAGCAGAATAACGGTCTGCACCGGCCCGATTTGAGAGCCCCACTCAATGGGCTCCTTGCAATTGAGTAGGGTCAGCGCTGGCTGGCTGATCCCTTCGCTCAATACATGAGGCATGGCAAGGCCGGGGCGGATGATGGTGGCCGAGACCTGCTCGCGCCGCTCCACCGCGGCGGTCAGTGTGGCGCGGTCGGTGATCAGTTCGGCGGGCAGCAGATCGATAAGATGCTCGAGCGCTTCGGCCTTGGTCAGCGGTTCGGGGCTGTGGGCCAGCTGGCGCAGGGCAAAATGGTAGTCGGGCAGGACGTTGGCCAGTCGCAACTCCGCCAGCGCGGCGGTGCGTGGGCGCACCAGCGGTTGACCCAGTTCGCCGCACCAGCAGGTGAAGGCCATGTGGGCGAGCTCGGCATCGCACCCTTCAATTTGCAACTGGCAGAGATCGCCGGGCTGGGTGGCGAGGGTCAACAGGGAGAGCTGGTTGCTGGCGGCAACGGTCTGGCGCCGGGTGAGGTTGGCACAGCGGATGGTGGATTTGAACATCCCCGCCAGCCGGTTCAACTGCTTGGCCTGGGTGATGCTCAACCCCTGCTGGCAGTAGAAGGTGATTTCGCGGGTCAGCATCAGGCCGGGATCGGCAGGGCCTTGAGTACGGCGTTGGCATCCAGCAGCACGGTTTCCAGTGTCACCTGATGGATGGGGCAGCCGAGGAAGCGCTCTTTCTGCTCAATCTCGATATCGGAGGCAATCAGCACCAGGTCGGCGCTGGCAATATCGCGGGCGGTCAGCATGTTTTCCATGCCCATGGCGCCCTGAGTCTCGACCTTGATCTTGAGTCCCAGCCCAGTGGCGGCTTTTTGCAGGGCATCGGCAGCCATATAGGTATGGGCGATACCGGTCGGGCAAGCGGTGACGGCGACGATCTTCATCTGCTCTCTGTGATGCTGACAAGGGGGAGCAACAAGATAGCGCCAGCGGGGGGCTTTTACCAAAAGTCCATATGAAAAGTGGGATCTTGATGGGGATATGCCCGTCCCTTGAACGGCAATGCAGGCTGATATGGGCTAGTTGGGAGTGGGGTTTCCCCAAAAAACAAGGGCCACCCCTGTGGGTGACCCTGAACAATCTGCCTCTGTTGTTATGGCTATCAGGCGGTCTGGGCGGCCAGCTCGGCGGCTTTCAGTTCGCGCTTGATGCGGCGGATCTTGCGCTCTTCGGCGACCGCGACACAGCCCATCAGCACCAGACAGGCGGCTGCTGCGATATCCAGCGCCGCGAAGGTGCCGGTCCAGCCGGTCAGACCGAAGATGGGGGTGCCATCGGCGATCATGCCCAGACCCAGTTTGGCGAAGCTGTCACCAATCAGGTAAGCGAAGGTGCCCTTGACGCCATCGGCTACGCTGATGCCCTGCTTGGGGACGAAGCCCACGGCGGCGACGCCAATCAGCAACTGCGGACCAAACACCAGGAAGCCCAGGGTGAACAGGGAACCCAGGAACATAAACTGGGTGGTCGCATGCTGGTAGAGACCCAGGGTCGCGATGATCAGCGCCAGCGCCACACAGGCAACCAGACCACGACGGCCATTGGCCAGATCGGAGAGGTAACCCCACATCAGGGTGCCGACCAGTGCGCCCACTTCGAAGAAGGTAAAGCCCTGAATAGCCACATCTTTGGAGAAGCCCAGCTCCTGGTGGGCATAGACGGTGGACCACTGGTCGATACCGATACGCACCACGTAGAGGAAGATGTTGGCAAAGCAGAGCAGCCAGATCACCTTGTTGAGCAGCACGTACTTCACGAAGATCTGCCACTTGGTCAGCTTCTGCTCTTCGGTGGCGATATCCTCTTCGCTCGCCACTTCGTCAAACAGCTCTTCCACCTTGCCAAGGCCATAGGCTTCCGGTGAATCGCTACCAAAGCGCAGGCCGATAAAGCCGACGATCAGCGCGATGATGGAGGGGAAGATAAACATGCCGAGCACGTTGCCATCAAACAGGTAGTTGGCACCGAACAGCGCCACACCGGCCGCACCGGCACCGCCCACGTTGTGGGAGAGGTTCCACATACCCAGATAGGTGCCGCGCTTGTTGCGAGGGGTCCACTTGGTGATGGTGGAGTAGCTGCACGAACCGCCACAGCTCTGGAAGAAACCGCTCAGGGCATAGAAGAAGATCATGAAGTAGAGGCTGAAACCGGTGCCGCCCATGCTGGCACTGAAGCCCAGCATGCACAGCGCGGAGAGGATCAGCATCAGCGGCAGGAACTGCTTGGTGTTCTTGCCATCGGCATAGTAGGAGACGATGGTCTTGCCTACCCCGTAGGTGATGGAGAAGCCAAGGCCGATCATGCCAAGCTCGGTCATGGAGAGACCGTACTCCTGGATCATGTCATTTTGCGCAATGTTGAAGTTCTTGCGGATCAGATACATGGTCAAATAGCCAATAAATACAACCAGATAAGATTGCATAAACGGCTTGAACCAGAGCTTGCGCCGGGCTTCGACTGGCAGGTCCAGGGTGGGGACCCGGACCTGTTGGAGCAATTTCAACATCTTCGTTCATCCTCTGCGAGATAGACGGTATTTCCGCCGCGCCCCTCATTTGTAGATAGGTTGTTCGAGGTCACGCCACGGAAGGGAGAACGGAACGTCGGGGCTGTCAGCCGTTGCTGCGCTCGACGCTCCATCCATATAAACCCGGGCCCGGCACGGGATGACGGGGCACATTGCCCGTCGCGGTGCGGGTCACGACATCAGGTGGGGTGACTCTAATAAGAGGGGCAAAAAATGGCTTGAGAGCCATCCCTAGTGGGGATAGGAAATTTTCCTAGTTTTTGCGCTTTCGCGGACAAAGCGTGAGAAACATCACACCGCTGACGCCGGATTGCTGCCATTTCAGCCAGTTTGGCGCTCTGTTTGAGTGCTGGGCTGAGGAGGGGAGAGGCCAGAAGGGAGCCAGGGAAAGGCAAGGGGAGAGGTGAAGGGAGAAGTTAAGGGATAGGGCTTATCGACCACCATTTCGTGAGTGTCGATATTGGGGAATACAGCCCGCCAGCCATCCCAAAAACAAGAGGCCACCCCGTGGGGTGGCCTCTTGTCATGTTTTACGAGCCGCGATGGCGAGGGGGCACTCAGGCCGCCTTGGCCAGGGTCACCTCGTCACTCTTCTTGACCCGCAGTTTTTTCAGGGCAACCGCCACCACGCCGGTGACGATGGCACCGCAGATCATGCAGAGCAGGGCCAGCAGCGGCTTGTTGACGGCGCCCAGCAGGGCCACGATGGGGCCACCGTGGGCAACGCTGTTGGTGATGCCAAACAGGAAGGCCATCACAGCGGCGGTCATGCTGCCCAGAATGTTGGCCGGGATAACGGCCAGCGGGTCACGGGCGGCGAACGGAATCGCCCCTTCGGAGATACCCACCAGACCCATGGCGCCGGCAGCTTTGCCCGCTTCGATTTCAGAAGCATCGAAGATACCGAGCTTGCGACCGAGCACGGTCGCCAGCGACATGCCAAGGGGCGCAGCCGGGATGGCGCAAGCCATGGCGCCCATAAACTGGGTCTGGCCGGAGGCGATCATGCCGACGGAGAAGAGGAACGCCACCTTGTTGACCGGGCCACCCATATCAAAACCAGCCATACCACCGAGCACGATACCCAGCAGCACCAGACTGCCACCGCTCATGGAGAGCAGCATGGCGTTGAGGCCGGTCATCATGTCGGCAATCGGGGCGCCGATGATGAAGATGAATACCGCAGCGATAAACAGGGAGCCGACGATGGGAGCGATCAGGATCGGCACCAGCGGTTGCACCATCTTGTGGTACTGGCGAGTGGCAATCCAGCGCACCAGATAACCGACCAGGAGGCCCGCAATGATGGCACCGATAAAGCCGGTCCCGGCATCAGCGCCGTAGAAGCTGCCGTTGTTGGCGATCCAGCCGCCGATAAAGCCCGGTGCCAGCGCCGGACGATCACCGATGGCGTAGGCGATATAGCCCGCCAGAATGGGGATCATCAGGGTGAAGGCGGCCACGCCCACGTTGAGGATCTGGTTCCACATGCTCCCTTCCGGGATCTGCATGCCGCTCGGGGTCGGGTTGCCGCCGATGGCCAGTGCCAGCGCAATCAACAGACCGCCGGTCACCACGAACGGAATCATGTGCGATACGCCGTTCATCAGGTAGCGATAGAGATCGGAACTGCCACCCGCGCTCTTCTCTTCACCTTTTGTATCTTCTTTGCCAGCCACATAGGCGGGGGCTTTCAGGGCTTGCTCGATCAGACCCTTGCCATCCTTGATGGGGGCTTTCACGCCGGTCTTGATGAGCGGCTTGCCAGCGAAGCGGGCCATGTCCACCTGCTTGTCACAGGCCACCACGATGGCGGTGGCGCGGGCAATCTCGTCTGCGGTCGGGCTGTTCTTGACGCCGATGGAGCCGTTGGTCTCCACCTTCACCTCATAACCCAGCTCCTTGGCGGCGCGCTCCAGCGACTCGGCCGCCAGATAGGTGTGGGCGATACCAGCCGGGCAGCCGGTGACACCGATGATAAAGCCCTTGCTGGTGGTCGGGGCCGCGCTCTGCTCCTCTTTCTTGGTCAGCAGCAGCGCCAGCGCATCGGCCGGGGTTTTTGCCGCCAGCAGTTTGGCGATAAAGCCCTCTTCGATCAGCTTGCCGGAGAGCTCGGCCAGCACTTCGATATGGTGGTTGGCGCCGCCATCGGGGGAGGCGATCATAAAGAAAATGTGGGACGGCTTGCCATCTTCGGCGCCGTACTCGATGCCGTTGCGACTGATGCCGATGGCGACCGCCGGATTGCACACCGCCGCACTCTTGGCGTGGGGCAGGGCCACGCCCTCTTCAAAGCCGGTGTTACCCAGATCTTCGCGGGCCCACAGATCCTTGATAAAGGCCTGCTCGTTGCTGACCTTGCCTTGCGACGCCAGCAGGCGGGCCATCTCGGTGAAGACCTCTTCCTTACGCGTCGCTTTCAAATCGAGGTTGATCAGATGTTCATTGATCAAGGTGGTGATCATGGCGCTCTCCCCGCTTCCGGTGACGGAAGCTATGCGTGAGTACGTATCGACGTACTGGATAAAAATGACCTGATCATTATCGCGGCTCACCCGCACCCTCCCTATCGGACAAATGTGCTAATCACTGGATTTTTGTGCGCAGCAAAACGCGATGTGATGAAGATCTCGTTTTCAGGCAGGACTCACCATTTTCAGGTTATTGCTAATTTTGTCTTTAAAAACAAATAAATGGATTGTGACTGGTCTCGTAACCAGGTTTGTAATGCATCATGTCAATAAATTAATCACCAGCGGGGTCTGGATTTATATGTGGTTTTAAGGCGTTATAAGATGTGACCTTTCTCACAAAAAGTCGCAGTTTCGTCGGGCGGATTAGGATTTTTATGCGCCTGATGGCGGAGGCCAATCGCATTGGCTGGGCGAGCGCAGAGGGGCGTTGTTTGGGAAGAAAGTGTGGTGGCAAGAGAGGGATGGCTGAAAAGAGATAGGTTATAACGCGAACGTCCGAATACGCTCCGCTATTCGAACCTACGGACTACACAATATGCGCCACCGACTCCAGCCAGTTGGGAACTTGTTGCCGATACCACTCCAGATATTGCTGTGCCTGCGGCTTCTCCCTTCTGGTCAGCAGATTGGTGACTTCAATAATCAGCCAGCACTTGGCCATGACGAGATGGCGCAGCAACCGGTCGCCAGAGAGCAGCGAACTGTGGCACAGATAGCGTTCAATGATGGTTTCATATTCAGCCAGCGAACCCATCCGCGGCACCAGCGGGGCCAGATCGATGGCCGGACTGCCATAACCAAATCGCTCCCAGTCAAACAACACCAGCTCACCATTGTTGCGGGTGCCCCAGTTGCCCTCATTGCTGTCTCCCGAAATCAGGCATGACTCCTCGAATAGTTCGTGACCAAGTTGCTGGATATGGCGGATCTTCTCGTTTACCGCTTCCGGCAGGCAGAGTACAGAGAGCGCTTCGTTGGTGTCGACGAGCGACCAGCCGTGAGTTTTCACCGCAAAGTCGGGCTGATAGTTGGCGTTATGCAGGCTGGCCAGCTGAGCAAAGGTCTGTTCGTTGTGGTGCAGCTGCGTGAGCGTGACCGGATGAGGGATCTGCTCAAGGAACAGGGTCTCCCCTTCGACCTTGAGCAGGGTAGGAGTGTTGAGCCCGCTCAAATGAAGTGCGGCGCGTTGGTAGAAATGGCGCTCGACAGGCGATGCGCCGCTTTTTCTGATACAGGGTTTGCCATCCAGCAGCTGGATACTTACCGAAGCGCCCCCCATTTTCGCCAGCTCCTGTTGCGTCATCCTCTACCCCGTTAGCTATGAGTGGTCAGTTGCGTGAGATAGCTATGTACCTCTGTGCGAGTCGTGAAACGGTGCTTGTCGTTTGGGAATCGATCAAACAGCTCGCGATGGAATTGGCGGGAGCTTTTGCCGGCTCGCTGCCCATATTCCGATGCCCACTCCAGCAGTTGTTGAAAGCTCTTTTCGGCTGCCACTGCATCCCGTTGCCTGGCACTTTGTGATCCGCGCGATAGCAGTGAATCACGGCATACAGACCAGTCGAGATCCAGAAAAAGCAGGGTATCGGCGGCATCAAGCAGTTGCTCGGCCAGGGCACCAAATACCCCTTCGACCACCCATGATGGCTCTTGAGCAAGTGTTTGAATGGCATGATCAATCTCATGCTGGGGCCGTTTTTGGTTAAAGCCGCCCGGTTGCCAGACAATGGTGTCCAGATTGACCTCTCGGATAGTTAACTGCTCAGCCAATCGAGCCGCCAACCAGCTCTTGCCCGATCCCGAGTTGCCAATAATCAGAATTCGTTTCATCTCTGAGCGCTATTTTCTGGAACATCTCGTATGTTGGGCCAAACATCGTAGGTTGGAGCTGAACGAAGTGAAGCCCAACGTTTACCGCGACAATATCTTAATTGCTTACATCGACTTCAATCGCCCTTGGAAATGGCGGTAAACATCATCGTTATTAAAGCCATCTACATTCTGGCTGGAGAAAATAAGCGGGGTGACGCCTTGTACCAGCGCCAGTTTCTGCGCTTCGACTACCAGCGTATTGATCAGCACCATGCCGGAGATGGAGGAGAAGGCGCCAGTGACCCGATCATTGACTTCGCACAGGCCATCGCCCGGCGGCACGCAGTTGTCCAGTACCAGATCGGCCAGCTCCATCAGTTTCTGGCCTGAAGGGTGACGACTCGGATTTTGTGCCGATTGCGCCACCGAGGTAATAGCGATCACCTTGTGGCCGCGTACTCTGGCAAGCTGGGCCCACTCGATGGGCAGGGCGTTGCGCCCCGAATTGGAGATGACCACCATCAGATCCCCCGGCGCAATCGGCTGCTCCTCCCACAGGATGGCGGCAAGCCCGGGCAGTTTTTCCAGCGCCGAACTGCGCAGGGCGCCATCGGCTGTGGTGACGGTGGAGTCGAGCACGGCGTTGATATTGCCAAGGCCACCGGCACGGATAAACCCCTCCAGCCCGACCATATGAGAGTGTCCGGTGCCCAGCATATGGATCATCTGGTTGTGAACGATGGCCTCGCTAAACCAGTGGGCCGCCTGCCGGATCCCGGCTTCGTTCTGGCTGACCATGGTAGCGATGCGCGTTTGCAGTTTTTCGACGTACTCAAACATAACGGCGGGATCCTTGTCTATTATCGTTATGGTCAGCTGGTTCTCTTAAATTAATATTTCCGTGAGACGATTTAAGCCTGATGGGAGAGAATCATATTTTATGTACCCATTTTTACTCATTTCTCTGACTAAATTCATGAATACTTTATATTCTGTTTTAGAAATATCGAAGCTTGGATCTATAGTTTTCATACTAGAATTTGCGATGGAAACATTTGTAGGTAATTTATCTCTATTAATGTTTTTGATCGCAGCGACAAACAACCGCTCAATTTTATTTTCAATCTTAATAGTGTTTTTAGTTGAAAAATCCTCTAGAAAAATTAGGTTGTCAAAAGATTTAGCAAGAATTGCTCTATCTTTATCCTTACGCTTGCAAATTAACCAAACCTCTTTTCCAAATTTCCTTAGCCTATCACCAATGACAGTGAAATCAGAATCGCTAGTAAGAAAACAATAGCGATCAATTTGTGGGTTTCCTAAATATAATGTTTCAAAAGCATCTAAGCTGATAAAAAGGTCAGCTCTATTTTTTTCTGTTCCTATTTTGGGTGTATCCAAAATCGTAAAGTTATGGTTTATGATTTGTTCTTTTAGCGTCTTTTTTGACGTAGACTGGTTACCATATGCTGATTTTATTGCAAAAATGCTATTTAATCCTTCATCTGAACTTAATAAAGAATTCATTAAATCTTCAAGGATAAAGTCGAGAGATGAGACATTTTCCATGTCTATATATACGGCGATATTAAAGTTCTGTTTTTTCACAAAAACGGCCCTGTCTTTAATGAAAAGGAAGAATTAATTTAAACTTATTTAAAATATGTAAAATGTTCATTGCGAACTAAGGTTTATATTCCATGAAGCTCAATAAAACCTTTTTCAATGTCATATTTTAAGTGTTTGGTTAAAGAGTATTGAGGATCACTCTTAGAGAAGTTTTCAATAATCATATTTTGATACTCGTCAACAGACATCCCATTGAATATATGTTTGTTGATGTTATAGCCAGAGCAATTATTTCTCCCACTACCTTTTCTATTTGAAGTTCCAACAATGAAGATTTTAAAATGAAGATGGTTTTTTAAATCAACATTTTTAATGTTGTTGGTATCTATTTTCATTATGAGCTACCCACCTTTTAATGAAGGTTATATCACTGCTAATTATTTAAATAATTATTTGGTATTTAGGTTTGAATTCATATTGTTTGCTGGAAGCAAAGCCCACGCTACCGCCCGTGGATTACAGCCTCCAGCCTGCTGCGGTTATCCGGCGATGTGGTGGATGGCGAAACGGCTGCACAGGGTTATCTCTGCAAGAGTGGTTGCCAAGTGGAGCATATTAATCGAGAGAGGGGCAGGGTAAAACCGCAGTCGGGCAAAAACCTGCCAAAGATCAATAAATTGCTTAATAATCGGCTGTTATCTGACCGCTTGGTAAAGTGACCGCAAGCTGAGCGTCACTTCTTGCCGGGTACTATCGCCACTCAATACTCCAGAAACTTCTCCCCGCAGCGTTCGCAAATAAGATGTTTTACATGGGTGGTCTGGTAGGCCAGTGTTTCACCAAACGCCCAGTTGGTGATGCTGCTGGAAGTAAAGGCTTGCCAGAAGGCTTTGCGCGGATCCTTGGGCATGATGTCCTGGCTGTGATCGCGGGCGACCAATACCACGAGATGGCGGGTACGCTCCCTGCATTTGTCACAGCGATGGATTTCACTCGGCGGGTTCTGGTCGTGCGGGTTGCTCATAAATGGGCTCGTGAAGTGAGGCAGGCGCCCATCATATTCCTCTCCACTTGGCTCTCAATCTCTCCTTGCTGACGCAGTGAGCAGGCTCACATTTTTGCGCCCCCTCTTTGTTATTTGCCCGCGCGCCGCAGCCGTGTGCCTCTGGTCGATGCCCGCTTCTGCGGTTTGCTGGTGAGTGGTGATGATATGGCGGGTGGGGTGAGCTCGGGCTTGTCCAGCCAGCTCAGGCTGATTCTCGCTTCTGCGGTTTGCTGGTGAGCGGTGATGATATGGCGGGTGGGGCGAGCTCGGGCTTGTCCAGCCAGCTCAGGCCGACTCCCGTTTTTGCAGATTGGGGGTGATGATATGGCGGTTGGGGGCGAGCTCGGGTTGCTGCATCCGGGTCAGCAGTCGTTTTGCCGCCTGACGGCCGATTTCGCGGGCCGGTGAGCTGACGAAGGTGAGGGCGGGGGAGGTGAGTTCGGCCTCCGCCACATCGTCAAAGCCGAGCAGGGCCACCTGCTGGCCGATGTAGTTGTCCTTGCCCACGGTGCGGCCGCTCGTCTCGACGCCATAGATGGCGCCGAGCGCCACCTCGGGGTAGTGGCAGAGCACGGCGGTCACCTTGGGATGCTGGTGCAGCAGCTGGGCGATGGTGTCGGCGGCGCTGCGCTGGGTGCGCTCGCACTCCAGTACCCACTCCGGTTTGAAGGGCAGGCCATATTGCAGCAGGCTGGCGCAGTAGCCGCCGATCCGCTCGGCACGGGTGAGGGAGTCGGCCCGCCCGCCGACATAGGCGATATGGCGGTGCCCCTGCTCGATAAGGTAGGTGGTGGCCTGCTTGGCGGCGTGGGTGTTGTCGGGGCCGATAAAGTCCACGTCATCCCGATAGTAGGAGCGGGCGGCGCACACCACCGGCAGCTCGGAGTCGAGCAGGGTTTCCAGGGTTTTGGCCGCCGCGCCGCGCACCGGATTGAAGATGATGCCCGCCACCCCTTGCCGTGACAGGGAGTGGATGCTCTGCTGCAGCCGCTCCGGGCTGTGGCCGCACTGGGTCAGAAACAGCAGATAGCCCTGCTGCTCCAGCACCTCGCTCACCCCGGCGGTCACCTCGGTATAGAAGGGGTCGGTGATGTCGCGCAGGATCAGCCCCACCAGATTGGACTGCTGGCTGCGCAGGTTGGCGGCGGCGCTGTTGGGCACATAGTCGAGCTCTTTTATCGCCTGTTGCACCCGCTCGGCGGTGGCCGGGGAGATACGTCCCTTGCCGTTGAGCACCATGGAGACGGTGGTGACCGACACTCCCGCCCGCTGGGCGACATCGGTGATCTTGGTGGCTTTGGCAGAGAGGGATTTGGGCGACATAGGGCGAATGGACGACGGACAGTTGAAAGCGAGGCCCCAGCATACCTGCTCATATGCCCAAGTGAAACGTTACATCACCATCTGGCCGATCCGGCTCACAAATTTGGATCCTGCCGTCAGCCAGCCCCCTTATTCTGTGATCCTGTCGGCACTTGTAAATTGATAAAACGTTTTATCATCCAGCAAAACCTGATGCTGACCCGCGCCTTTTGCTTCGAGATTGCCTCGAGCGGGGGAGGGCAGCCGCAGATATTGCTGTCTATTCACAAGGAGCCGTTTCATGGCCAAGCCTCAAGCCAAATCCACCATCTGGGAGTTCCTGCAGAGCCTCGGCAAGACCTTTATGTTGCCGGTCGCCCTGCTGGCCTTCTCGGGCATTTTGCTCGGTGTCGGCAGCTCGCTCACCAGCGATGCGGTCAAGCAGAGCATGCCCTTCCTCGACAATACCGTGCTGCAACTGCTGTTCCTCTGGATGACCAAGGTGGGGCTGGTGGCCTTTATCTACCTGCCGGTGATGTTTGCGGTGGCCATTCCGCTCGGGCTGGCGCGAGAAGAGAAGGGGGTCGCGGCCTTTGCCGGTTTCGTCGGCTATGCGGCGCTCAACCTCTCCATCAACTTCTACCTCACCGTGGCTAACGTCATCGGTGACGCGGCGGCGGAGAAGGCCTACGGGGTGAAATCGATCCTCGGCATCAGCTCCATCGACACCGGGATTCTGGGGGCCATCATCGTCGGGGTGATCGTCGCGAAGCTCCACGCCCGTTTCTACACCTACAAGATGCCCGATGCGCTCGCCTTCTTCGGCGGTGCCCGCTTCGTGCCCATCATCACCGCGCTGGTGCTGGGTGTAGTCGGTCTGGTCGTGCCGTTCGTCTGGCCCTGGTTTGCTGCCGGCATCAATGGCATCGGGGCGCTCATCTCCCACGCCGGTCCCTTCGGCCCCTTCCTGTTCGGTACCGGTGAGCGTCTGCTGCTGCCGCTCGGCCTGCACCACATTCTGGTGGCGCTTATTCGCTTTACCGAAGCGGGCGGCACCCAGCTGGTATGTGGTCACGAGGTGAGCGGCGCCCTCAATATCTTCTACGCCGAGCTCTCCTGCGCCGACACCAGCGGCTTCTCGGTCTCTGCCACCTCCTTCCTCTCTCAGGGCAAGATGCCTGCCTTCCTCGGCGGTCTGCCGGGTGCGGCGCTCGCCATGTATCACTGCGCCCGCCCGGAAAATCGCGGCAAGATCAAGGCACTGCTGGTTTCCGGCGTGGTGGCCTGCGTCATCGGCGGCATCACAGAGCCGCTGGAGTTCCTGTTCCTGTTCGTGGCACCGGTGCTCTACGTTATTCACGCCATCCTGACCGGTCTGGGCTTTATGACCATGGGGTTGCTCGGCGTCACCATCGGCAACACGGACGGCAACCTCATCGATTTTCTGGTGTTCGGCGTGCTGCAGGGCACCGCCACCAAGTGGTATCTGGTGCCGGTCGCGGCGGCCATCTGGTTTGCCATCTACTACAGCGTGTTCCGCTTCGCCATCGTGCGCTTTAACCTGAAAACCCCCGGTCGCGAAATCGAGACCAGCGAGGCTGCCCAGCCCGCAGGCAAGAAGGCAGGCAACAGCGGTTACAACGGTGAAATCATCCTCAATGCGCTGGGCGGCGCTGATAACATCCTCGCGCTCGATAACTGCATCACCCGCCTGCGGATGTCGGTGCAGGATATGAGCCGGGTCGATGACAAGGTACTGAAAGCGAACGGCGCCATCGGGGTGATCAAGCTCGACGAGCACAACCTGCAGGTGGTGATCGGCCCGCAGGTGCATCTGGTGAAAAACCAGCTGCAGAGCCTGATGGGGGCCTGAACCGGCCAATAAAATCCGAACGGGGGGCGCAAGCCCCCCCTTGTTTGCCTCTCCCAATATGTCTCCTGTTTATGGAGGGAGAAACTTCATGCACGATATTTATGACTTCGACCATGTGGTCGACCGCCACGGCACCTACTGCACTCAGTGGGACTATGTAGCCGACCGTTTTGGCCATGCCGATCTGCTCCCCTTTACCATCTCCGACATGGATTTCGAGACCGCCCCCTGCATTCGCCAGACCTTGGCAACTCGCCTGGAGCACGGGGTATTTGGCTACAGCCGCTGGAATCACGACGACTTCAAAGGGGCGGTGAGCGACTGGTTTGCCCACCGCCACGGGGCGAGCCTCGACCCCGAGACGCTGGTCTACGGCCCCTCGGTCATCTATGTGATTGCCCAGCTGGTGAGCCTCTGGTCGGCGCCGGGTGAGGGGGTGCTGGTGCATACCCCCGCCTACGACGCCTTCGGCAATATGCTGACTGCCAACGACAGGGTGCTGCTGCCCTGTCCGCTCAAAAAAACAGAGGGGAGCTACCAGATCGACTGGGCCTGCTTCGAGCAGCAAGCCGCTCGTCCCGATTGCCGGATTTTGCTGCTCTGCAGCCCCCACAACCCCACCGGCCGGGTCTGGACGCGGGATGAACTGGGCCGGATGGCCGCCATCTGTCAGCGCCACGGGGTCAAGGTGATCTCGGACGACATCCATATGGATGTGAGCTTTGCCCGCTACCTGCCGTGGAGCGAGGTGGCACCGGACGATCACTGGGCGCTGGTGAGCTCGGGCTCCAAATCCTTCAATATTCCCGCCCTTGGCGGCGCCTACGCCTTTATCGCCAACGCCGCGGCGCGGGCCTCCTATCTGCAGCGGCTCAAGGCGGCCCATGGCCTATCATCGCCGCCCATTCTCGGGGTGCTGGCCCATATCAGCGCCTATCGGGACGGGGCTGCCTGGCTCGATGCGCTCAAATCCTACCTGCACGGCAATCTCGCCCACGTAGCGGCGCGCCTCAACGCAGCCTTCCCCGCCATCGACTATCGGGTGCCCGAGGGAACCTATCTCGCCTGGATTGACTTGAACGGTCTTGGCATCGACACCACCGAACGGATGAATGAATTGCAAACCTTGCTGGTGGAGAAATACCGGGTCGCCATCATGCGCGGCGACACCTACGGCCCCGAAGGCACAGGCTATATCCGCCTCAACGTCGGCTGCCCGCGCTCGAAGGTTGACCAGGGGCTCGACGCCCTGATCGGCGCGCTGGGGGAGGTGGGGTAGAGCAAATCCATTCAACATGAGAAACATAACGGGGCCATCAGTGATGGCCCCGTTATGTGGGGAAATATAAAAAACCGCCCCGGATTTACGGGGCGGTTTTTTATTTTGCGATACCGAGATGAGTCGTGGACGACACAAGGGCTCAGCGATAGCGGCCACGTACCGAGCTGCTGGCACGGCCGGCCATCTTGATCAGGCTCTGGCGGGTGTGCAGGTGGCAGAGCGCGACGCCGAGGGCATCCGCCGCATCCGCCTGCGGGGTGGCGGAGAGTTTCAGCAGATGGGTCACCATATGTTGCACCTGCTCTTTGGCGGCGCCGCCGGTGCCGACCACCGCCTGCTTGATCTGGGTGGCGGAGTATTCGCTCACCGGCAGGTAGGCATTGACTGCTGCGACGATGGCGCTGCCCCGGGCCTGCCCCAGTTTCAGGGCCGAGTCAGCGTTGCGGGCCATAAAGACCCGCTCGATGGCAAACTCGGTGGGCTTGAACTGGGTGATGATCTCGCATACCCCGTCATAAACCTGCTTGAGGCGCTCCGGCAGCTCGCCGCAATCGGTGCGGATGCAGCCAGAGCCCAAGTATTCGGCCTTGCCGCCCACGACCCGGATAACCCCGTATCCGGTGATCCGCGAACCCGGATCGATGCCCAAAATAATGCTCATGGGTGTTGATTGCTCTAAACGCGAGTGATGGCCGCCAAGATAGCAAACTGTGGCCCTTTTGGCTGTATGTCCCGGGTCAAGCGGGCAAAGATTGGCCAGCTTGCGTCGAGCGTGGCTAGCCCTTGAACAATTCTATGGTGTCGCCATCCTGCAGGCTGCCGGCACCGCGTACCACCACCCGATCCCCCTGCTTGAGGGCGCCGCTCACCGCCACCTGCTGGCTGTCGCCAAACAGCACGGTGACCGGCACCCGATTCACCTTGAGCGACTTGCCGCTTCGCGCCACCTGATAGACAACGCTGCCATCGGTGCCGAGCACCAGAGCATCCCGGGGCAGCAGCATGCTTTGCTGATCCCCTAGTGGCAGGGCAACCCTTACCGGCGAGCCGATGATGAAGTTGCCCGCTTCCGGTTTGAGGCGCAGCTCGATGAGGCGCGACTTGGGATCGGCGCTGGCGGCTCGCTGGTAATAGACGCCGTGACCGCTCAGCTGCTCCCCCTCCACCCGCAGCCGGGTTTGCGGCGCCAGCTGCTGGGCCCATAGAATGGGGGCTTGCAGGCGGATATCCGGCTGATCCGGGTTGACCAGCTCCAGCGCCTGCTCGCCCGCGTCCACATGCTCGCCGGGCTGGATGAAGTGGTTGTTCACCACTCCGTCGAACGGGGCATAGATGTGGCTGCGGCGCAGCTGTTCCTCAATCTGGTTCACCTGTATGGCGGCCAGCCGCTCGGCCAGCGCGGCCTGCTCCACATCGTAACTGGCCTTGTCGTATTGGCTCTGGGAGGCGCTCTTTTGCTGGTGCAGTCGGGTGATCCGCTGGGATTCGGCGCGAGCGAAGCGCAAGTTGCTCTGCCATTTCGCTTGCTCGGCGCGAGCCTGCTCCAGCGAGAGGCGCAGCGCCGCGCTGTCGAGGCGCAGCAGCTCATCCCCTTTTTTGACCCGGCTGCCAAATTCGGCGATCCATTCCACCCGGCCGCATCCCCTTGGGTCACATCCGCCAGGGTCACCATCTTGCCCTGATCGGCCAATACCGGTAGCGCACTGCCTGCAATCAGCGCAGCGCCAGCCAACATTCGGGTAATCATGTGTGTCATCGATGAGCTCCTTGCTCAGGCCCGCTGGCGCAGGGGTTGTGGGATCGCCACCTGTTCCCCGAGACGCAGGAAGGCAGGCAACAGGATCAGGGTAAACAGGGTGCTGCAGCTCATGCCGCCGACAATGACGGTGGCGAGCCCGCGGTAAATTTCACTCCCTTCGCTCGGGCTCAGCATCAGCGGCAGCATGCCGAAGATGCTGGTGAGACTGGTCATGGCGATGGGGCGCATCCGGCTTTGCAGGGCATCGGCCACCGCCAGCTGACGGCTCATGCCGTCCCGCTCGGCGGTGCGGGTCTGATGCACCAGCAGGATGGCGTTGTTGACCACCAGTCCCAGCAGGATGACAAAGCCGATGATGGTGAGCAGATCCATCGGCAGCGGCACCAGCAGCCCGCTCAGTTGCAGCGCCAGCACGCCGCCAACCGAGGCTAGGGGCAGGGTGAGCAGCACCAGTAGCGCATCCTTGAGGGAGGCAAACACTCCCCACAGCAGCACCAGCAGGATCACCACGGCGAACAGGAAGATGGTCCCCAGATTGTCGAGCGCCTGTTGCAGGCTGTCGGCGTTGCCAGCAATGCGCAGCTCGCCACCGGCGGGCAGCAGGGGGCGGATGGCGGCAAAACTGCGGTTTTTCAGGGTGTCGATCACCTGCTCCATGGTCATGCCCGCCGGAGGTGCTATCTGCAGGCTGATGCTGCGCCGCCCATCGGCCCGGAAGATACTGGCCGGGCCCATGTCGTGCTCTACCCGCAGCAGCTCGCCAAGGGGAACGATGCGCCCGGAGGGGGTGGCCAGCGGCACTGCCTTCAGTTCGTCCGGATTGGCGGAGCTCTGCCCCATCAGCATGATGTCGAGCCGATCTTCGCCGTCAAAATACTCGCCAACCCGCAAGCCGTCGCCAAAGGTCTGGATGATGGCGGGCAGGGGTGTGCGATCCCAACCCACTTCGGCGAGACGTCGATCTTGCGGCACCAGTTTGAGCTCGGGGGCGGTGAAGTCGAGACTCGGCTCGGGCCGGATCTGTGCTCCCGGCAGGTCCTTGCTGAGGATCCCCATGCTGGCTCGGGCCGCCTGATAGAGCTCGGGCAGGTTGCCTCCCTGCAGCAGCAGGGAGACGCCGTTCTCGCTGTCAAAGCCGCCAAACAGCGACCCCTGACCGCCGAACACCCGGGTGTCGGGAATACCCACCAGCAGCTGCTTCATCAACAGGCTCTCCAGCTCCTTGATGCGGTTTTCGTCTTTGGGGCGCACGCCAATCTGGGCGCCCCCCGGGTAGCGCAAGATGTAGTAGTTCTTGAGGGCAGGCTCTTTCTCCCCCTTCATGTAGGGGGCAAGGCGGGCGATCAGGGTATCGATCACCTCTTCGCGCTGGGCCTTGAGGTTGACCCCGGGGGTGAAGTTCATCCAGACATCCACCGCGTCCCGTTTCACGTCCGGCAGATAGTCCATCTTGGGCAGCAGCGCCCAGGTGGCCAGTGCCGGCAGACTCATCATCAGGGTGATGACTGTCCAGCGCTGGCGTGAGGTCGAGGTCCAGCGGATCACATGACGAGTGGTGCTCTGCCACAGCGACTCATAGGGATCGGTCAGCGTTTCACGCCCCATCCAGCGCGCCGCCACCGCGGGCAGCACGATGACGGCGACCAGCATGGAGACCGTCACGGCGCAGGCGATGGTGAGCGCCAGATCGGCAAACAGCTGACCCTCCACATCGTTGAGCAGCAGCACCGGCAGGAAGATGGCGACCGTGGTGAGGGTGGAGGCGACCAGCGCCGTCCACACCTGACGGGTACCTTCGAGCGCCGCCTCCGCCTTGCTCAAATCCCCCCGCTCGTGGCGCCGGTAGATGCTCTCCAGCACCACGATGGCGGCATCGAGCACCATACCGACGGCAAAGGCGATGCCTGCCAGCGAGATGATATTGAGGGTGCGATCCATCACCTTGAGCAGGCTGAAGGTGAGCATGATGCTGATGGGGATGGCGAGGGCAATCATCAGGGTCGCCTTGAGTTGGCGCAGAAAGAGCCAGAGGATGGCACAGGAGAGCAGCACCCCGAGCCCCAGGTTGGCGGTGACCATGCTGACGGCGCGATTGATGTAGAGGGAGGCATCGAACGACTGCTCCATGTGCAGCCCGATCGGCTCCAGCACCTCGCGGTTGAGCTCGTTCACCCGAGCCTTGATCGCCTCAAGGGATGCCAGAGCATTGGCACCGCTCTCCTTGAAGATCTGGGCGGCGATGGCGGTATTGCCGTTCTGGATCCGCAGCACCGGGTTCTCTTCCCTGGCCACCCTTACTTCTGCTACATCCCGCAGATAGATGGGCAGGCCATCGCGCCAGTCCACCACCTTGTCCCCCAGCGTCTCGACATCGTAGCGACCGGCGAAGCGCAGCTTGTACTCCCAGCGACCAATGTCGAGGGTACCGGCCGATACGTCCCAGCCGGTGGTGGCCCGGCTGGCCAACACCGGGATCTCCACCCCCAGCTCGGCGGCGCGATAGGGGTCGAAGCGGATCTGGATCTGGCGCTCGTTGATCCCCTCGACTGCGACTGTCGAGACCCCTTCGATGCGCTCCAGCTCGGGTTTGACCCGCGCCTCGATCAGCGCCTGATGATCATCGATCACTCCTTTGGCACCGGGCAGCTGCTGGATGAAGAAGAAGGTGAGGGTGTCGTTGCTGCTGTAGTTGTTGACGTAGGGGCCGCCGATCTTGTCCGGCAATCCCGAGACCCGGTTCAATCGCGAAATCACATCGAGTTGGGCCCGTTGCATGTCGGTGCCGAGGGCAAACTCCATGTCGATTTCGGTAAAGCCGGGATAGCTGTTGCTGACAAGGCTCTTGAGCCCCTGAACCCCCTGCATCTCCTGCTCGATGGGGTCGGTGATCTCCGACTCCATCTCTTGCGGCGAGGCGGAACGCCAGCTCACCGAGATGTTGAGGTGTGGACGGTCGATGTCGGGGAACAGCTGGATCGGCAGTCCCCGGATGCTGAGCAGGCCCAGCAGGAAAATCAGCACGATCGAGACCGCCACCCAGATGGGGCGTTCGATCGCCGTTTTGGCGAGATTCATTCACTCTTCCTGAGTTGTTGTTATCGGCCATTCCGCTGGCCTTGCTTCCAAAGTCCCTGCAACAGGGACTCAAGCATTTAACTGGAATTCTCCCGGCTTGTAAATGCATGGTTAGCAAACAAAAAACCGGCCACGAGGGCCGGTTTGGTACTGGTTTGCCAGGGGATCAGGCGGCGTGCTCGACCTTGTTTGGCTGCTTGTTTGCTTGCTGGGAGAAGCCTTCCAGCTCTCCCGGGGCGAAGTTGTCTACCTGAATGGCTTCGTAGCGCAGGGCATCTGCGGCCAGCAGCTTGTCCGCTTCGTCCTTGCTCAGGATGGAACCGGCCAGTGCGGCGGCAACCAGCTCCGGCAGCGCCAGTTTGCGGGGCAGTTTGCCCTCTTTCTGGGCCTGCACCAGCTTCTTCTCGTAGGGCTGCACGGCGACCATGGCCTGGAAGGCACGCTCCATCAGACCGACCGGATCCGCCTCGTCTTTGCCCACGTAGCAGAGGGCGGTCAGACGGTCGCGGAACTCGCCCGGCTTCATCATGGCCAGACAGATGGCGTGGCAGCGATCGTCGGCCGGCATCTTGTAACCGACGCCGAACGGGAACACCACGCGCTTGAGTACGGCACCCACCACCTTGTTCGGGAAGTTCTGGAAGAAGCCCTCGAACGCCTTGCCAATCAGGTAGAGGTTGCGCTCCACCGCGTACTGCACGAACGGCAGATCGGAGACCATGCGGCCCTGATCCTCGTAGTGCTTGAGGGTGGCGGAGGCCAGATAGAGGTGGCTCAACACGTCACCCAGACGGGCGGAGATCATCTCCTTGCGCTTGAGATCGCCCCCCAGCATCAGCATGGAGACGTCGGCGCACAGGGCCAGCCCTTTACTCATACGGGACAGCTGTTTGTAGTAGCGGGCGGTTTCACCGGCCACCGGCGCGCTGTTGAACTGACCCAGGGTCAGCCCCTGGAACAGGGAACCGAAGAAGTTGCCGGCGCCGAAGGCGATGTGCTTCATCAGCAGGGCGTCAAATTTCTCGAGACCGCGTTCCACGTCGGTATCGGCTGCCGCTTCCAGCTCGGCAAAGACGTACGGGTGGCAGCGGGTAGCCCCTTGCCCGAAGATCATCAGGTTGCGGGTCAGGATGTTGGCCCCTTCCACCGTGATGGCGACCGGAATACCCATGTAGGCGTAGCCGGTGTAGTTTTTCGGGCCCAGCTGGATGGCACGACCGGCGTGGATGTCCATGGAGTCATCCATGATCTGACGCGCCATTTCGGTCATGTGGTACTTGGAAATCGCGGTGACGATGGCCGGTGCCTGACCCAAATCCAGCGAACCGGCGGTCATGCGACGGGCCCCTTCCAGCTGATAGGTGAGGCCGCCGATGCGAGCCAGCGCCTCTTGCACCCCTTCAAACTTGCCGATGGACATGCCGAACTGTTTACGCACGTAGGAGTAAGCGCCCACGGTGCGGCTCGCCATGTGACCGCAAGCGGTGCCCAGCGCAGGCAGCGAGATGCCGCGACCGGCGGAGAGGCACTCCACCAGCATGCGCCAGCCACGACCGGCGTAATCCGGGCCGCCGATGATCCAGTCGAGCGGAATAAACACATCCTTGCCGAAAGTCGGGCCGTTCAGGAACGCCAGACCCATGGGGTAGTGGCGATCGCCGACGCGCACGCCCGGGTGGCTGGTGGGGATGAGGGCGCAGGTGATGCCGAGTTCTTCCTTGTCACCCAGCAGTTTTTCCGGGTCATAGAGTTTGAACGCCAGCCCCAGCACGGTAGCGCGGGGCGCCAGGGTGATGTAGCGCTTGTTCCAGTTGAGGCGAATACCCAGCACCTCTTCACCCTTGTGCATCCCTTTGCAGACGATCCCCTTGTCAGGAATGGCGCCGGCATCGGAGCCCGCCTCCGGCCCGGTCAGGGCGAAGCAGGGCACTTCCTTGCCGTTGGCCAGCCCCGGTAGCCAGAAATCTTTCTGGGCCTGGGTGCCGTAGTGCATCAGCAGCTCACCCGGGCCGAGAGAGTTCGGCACCATGACGGTGACCGCCACGCTCAGGCTCTTGGTGGCGATGCGGGTGACGATGGTGGAGTTGGCAATCGCCGAGAACTCGCGGCCGCCGTAGGATTTCGGGATGATCAGGGAGAAGAAGCCTTCCTTCTTCAGATAGTCCCACACCGGCTCCGGCAGGTCTTTGGTTTCGTTGACGATCTTGAAGTCATCAACCATGGCGAGCAGGGTTTCGACCTGATTGTCGATAAAGGCCTGCTCCTCTGCGGTCAGTTCGGCCTTGCCGTAGCCGTGCAGTTTTTTCCAGTCGGGGTTGCCGCGAAACAACTCGCCATCCCACCAGACGGAGCCGGCTTCCATGGCCTCCCGCTCGGTAGCTGACAAGGGCGGCAGTATCTTTTTGAAGATGCCGAACACCGGACGGGTTACCACCTTTTTACGGATGGAGGGTACGCCGAGCACAACGGCTATCGCCAGCACCAGCAGGACAAGCAATGTGATCATACCGAAGTTCCTTCTATTTCACTGTTTCCGTTGATTTATTGTTGGTTGTTACACGGCCAGGGAGAGCCTGGTCGACTCCACGGGCGCCCCGACTCCGGACGCCAGATAAGGAATAACGTTGCGCACCAGCCCTTCTACATCGAGCTGCTGGCCAAAGTCGGCCAGGGCGATGTCGCGCAGGGCATCGGCAGAGGCCATGGTGAATACGACGGTGCCCAGGGTGAAGTGCAGGCGCCAGAAGAGATCTGCCGGCGACAGGGCCGGATTGGCCTTGGAGATGGCCTGGGTGATCCGCATCAGAATGGCGCCGTAGTGGGCGGTGATAAAGCGGCGCAGGTGGCCCTGGCTGTCGATATAGCCGCGCCCCAGCAACTGCATGAAGATGGCCGGGCCGTTGGCCCGCACCGCCGAGAGCTTCATCAGCGGCTCTACAAAGCTTTCAAACAGTTGCAGCAGGGTCAGCTGCTCCTGCTCCATCAGTACCCGCAGGCGCGCATCCAGATCGGGCATAAACAGGCTCAGATAGCGGTCGAGCACCGCCTGGATCAGCTCCTTCTTGGAGCCGAAGTGATAGTTCACCGATGCCAGATTGACATCGGCCTCACTGGTGATCAGACGCAAAGAGGTATCGGCGAATCCCCGCTCGGCAAACAGCACTTCAGCGGCGTCGAGAATACGGTTTTTGGTATCGATTTTACTCACTGGACACCTCACTTAAACGAATGTTTAAAAAGTACGTTTCATAACGTGAAGTGTCAAGAGAATGTGAATGAGTGTTAGCGGAATGTTTTTCGATGAAAAAAGCAAAGTGGGCGGAACTTAGTCAAAAAGCAGGACTCTATATCTATGCCACTGCAATTAAACATTAAGTCTCGCCCAACCTGCACCATGCTAGTTGGGCCTTTTTTTGCGCGTCTGTTACCGGTTTGCAGGCAAAAAAAACCGCCGCAGGGCGCGACGGTGGGGAAAGTGAGTTCGCGTCATCCTGACGGCAAACTGTCGATGCGAGTTCAGGCATGTATCGACGGGGGCAGTATGCCAGCCAGGGTCCTTCAGACTATGTCAGCTTCGCGGTATTTTGTGACAAAGTGTGGCAAGCACTGGCGTGGCCCAAGCTGCGGCTCTTTGCTATGCTGCCCTTTCAAAATATGAGGGGAGAGAAGATGAAGTACCCGGTCGATACCCACACTCACACCATTGCCAGCACCCATGCCTACAGCACCATCCACGACTATCTGCCGATAGCCAGGGCCAAGGGGATCAAGCTGTTTGCCACCACGGATCACGGCCCCGAGATGGCCGATGCCCCTCATGTCTGGCATTTTGCCAACTTGCCGATATTGCCAAGAGTGGTGGATGGGGTAGGGATCCTGCGGGGTATCGAGGCCAACATCAAAAACCTCGACGGGGAGATCGATTTTCCCGAGCGTTACGAGTCGCGCCTCGACATGATCATGGCGGGCTTTCATGAGCAGGTATTCCCTCCCTGCGATCAGGCCACTCACACCCAGGCGATGATCAACGCCATCAAGAGCGGCCGGGTCGATATGATCAGCCACCCGGGCAACCCCTCATTTCCCATCGACATTCAGGCGGTGGTCAAGGCGGCGGCCGACTATCGGGTGGCGCTGGAGATCAACAACTCCTCCTTCATTCATTCCCGCCCGGGGAGCGAAGGCAACTGCCGTGCCATAGTCGAAGCCGCGCGAGATCTGGGGGCCTATCTTACCTTCGGCTCTGATTCCCACGTGGCATTTACCCTTGGCGATTTTGACCATTGCCACCGTCTGGTGACCGAAGCGGGCTTCCCGCAAGAGCGGATCCTGGTGCGCTCCCCCCGCGCCCTGCTCGATTTCCTCGAGAGCCGCGGCCGTGCCCATATCCCCGAGTTTGTCGATCTGTAAATCGTGCTCTAACACCATGAGCCAACTCATAAAATCGAGTTGGCTCAATTGACTTGCCGGTCATTTTTTATGAATGTGGAGAGCAACAAGCCGGTATAGCTCAGTTGGTAGAGCAGCGCATTCGTAATGCGAAGGTCAGGAGTTCGATCCCCCTTATCGGCACCATATAAAACAAAGGGTTAGCTTCTAATTGAAGCTAGCCCTTTGTGCTTTTTCGATAAATACCCCTCCATATACCCCGCTTTTATTCTTCATTACCCTCCTGCACTTCATTTTCTGATTCAGCCATGTCCCGAATCCGTTTACCTTTCGTCAAATAATGAATACGTCTCATTACATTCATTTACAGGTATATGTTATCTCTATGAACCTACCCAAGGGGCTGCTCTGTGCAGTCCCTTTTTCATTGGAGATTTCTCATGGCTCACCTGATCGACACAATGGCCTACACCGGTCAAACGCCCTGGCATGGCCTTGGAAATGTTTTGCCCCCGCAACAATCCCTCGATATCTGGCTACAGGCAGCCGGCATGGATTGGACCATCGAGCAGAGCGACGTGATGTTTAACGTCGCCTCCGATGCACTGCATATTCGCCCCTACAGCGACAGCAAGGTACTTTACCGCTCCGATACCCTCGCACCCCTGTCGGTGGTCTCAAGCCGCTACAACGTGGTACAGCCTCACGAGGTACTGCACTTCTATCAAGACCTAGTGGAGGCCGGTGGATTTGAGCTGGAGACCGCAGGCTCGCTTAAAGGCGGCCGCAAGCTGTGGGCACTGGCTAAGACCGGCCAGGATCTAAAACTCAAAGGCAATGACTTGGTAAAATCCTATCTGCTGCTGGCAACCAGCTGCGACGGCACGCTCTGCACCACGGCGCAGTTCACCTCGCTGCGGGTGGTCTGCAACAACACCCTGCAGATGGCACTGCGCGGCGCTACTGGTGCCATCAAGGTGCCACACTCCACTCAGTTCGATGCCGCTGCCGTCAAAGAGTCGCTTGGGCTCGGGCTGTCTCATTGGGATGAGTTCAAGGCACAGACTAAGGAATTGGCACAGCGGCCAGTCGCCCCCGAAGAGGCGCTACGCTTTTTCAGTGATCTGTTGGCGCAACCGCTGGATGAGGAGAGCATCATCCTCACCAAGCCGGTACAACGACTGCATGAGCTCTATCAAGGCGCGGGTATGGGTTCAGAGCTTGCCAGTTCCCGCAATACCGCCTGGGGGCTGGTCAATGCGGTCACAGAATACGTGGACCATCATCGCCGTGCTCGCAGCCAAGATCACCGGCTCGATTCCGCCTGGTTTGGTCAGGGCGCTCAACTCAAATCCCAAGCCCTGAGCCAAGCACTCACTCTGCTGCAGTAATTCCGCTTCCCCATTCAAACCGCATAACGACCTCACCCGGACTGGCGCAAGCCAATCCGGGCGTCGCCATTTATGCCGTCAACAAGGAGTCGTCATGAAAGCAAAAGCCAAATATGGCCAAGCCCTGCGGCTGGCCTCTACTACCCAGTTAACCCGCGAGCAATGGCTCGCTATCCGTAAACTCGGCATTGGCTCCTCCGATGCTGCCGTGGCAGTGGGGCTATCCCCCTACAAATGCCCGCTCAGCCTGTGGCTGGAGAAGACCGGTCGCAAGGAGCCGGAAGATATATCCCACAAGGAAGCTGTGCTGTGGGGCATCGAGCTCGAACCTGTGCTGGCGCAGGTCTATGCCAAACGCACCGGCTTTCGTGTGCGCCGGGTCAATGCAGTGCTACAACACCCCGAGCAACCCTTCATGCTCGCCAACCTCGACCGAGAGGTGGTCGGCCATCCCGATGGGCCGGGCATTCTGGAGATCAAGACCGCCAGCTATCACAGCGCCCCCCAGTGGGAGGAAGGGGTGCCTGTGGCTTACCAGTGTCAGGTACTCCATCAGTTGGCCGTCACCGGCCATGCCTGGGCCGAAGTGGCAGTGCTGATCGGCGGCCAGGATTTCCGGATTTATCGCATCGAGCGCGATGAGGAGAAGATCCAGGATCTCATCGAGCGGGAAGCGCAGTTCTGGCAGATGGTGCAACAAGATCAGCAGCCTGAGCCTGACGGCTCGAGTGATGCCGCCAATGCCCTGAGCTGGCTCTTTCCCCGCGATGATGGCCAAACGCTGGATCTCTCCGATTCCCCCGAGTTCAACCAGCTGTTTGGCGAGCTACTGCGATTGCGTCAGCAAAAGGAAGCCGTCGAGCTGCAGGAGTCACAACTCAAGCAGCGGCTGCAAGTCACTTTGGGCGAAGCGACAGCCGGGCTATTTGCCGATGGCAAGATCACCTGGAAGCGCAGTAAAGACCGGCTGGCGCCGGATCTCGATAAGCTCGGTCAGGATCATCCCGACCTGCTCACCCGTTACGTCAAACCGGTGCCCGGCGTGCGCCGTTTCACCATTCAACCCTTGAGGCAAACACCATGATCAAAGGACTGGCGATCACCCCGCCCGTGATCGGGCGGATCTGCATCGGCAAACTGGTGCAAAAACAGGATAAGTGGGTACCGGAGAAGGATGACAGCTTCACCCTCACCACCCAAGTACAACAAAAGGGGGGATGGTTGCTCCATCCTCTGCATCAACACTACTCATCGCAGAAAAGTGGCCAAGGGCAGGAGCAGACCAAGATCCGCGCCATTCCGGTGCGGGTGCTGTTCAACGATAGCGACTTGAATCTGCGGGCGGAATACAGCGCCTTTGACCGGCAAACCGGCAGGCCGCTCTGTGTCGGGAATGGGGAGGTGGCAAGACGAGTGGGGGCGCAAGGCATGGAGGAGGTCAGCTGCTCTGGGCCCGAGCGCTGCGCCTTTGCAGGGCAACAGGGCTGCAAGCTGTACGGGCGACTGAACCTGTTTGTGGAGGGGCAAGGGGATGAGCTTGGCAGTTTTATCTTCCGCACCACCGGCTACAACTCGGTGCGCACCCTGGCGGCACGGCTCAAGTACCTGGAGGCTGTGAGCAGTGGCCATACCCGCTATCTGCCGCTCACCCTGCGGCTGCGAGCCAAGAGCACTACCCAGTCCTACCGCACACCGGTCTACTACGTGGATTTGACCTTGCGGGAAGAGACCAGCCTGACTGAGGCAGTCAGGTTGGCACAGGAGGCAGCACAGCGTGACCAAGAAGCAGGCTTGGCCATCGAGCAGATGGAGCTGGCTGCTCATGAGTTGCTGCGTAACGGCCAGTTTGAAGATATCGATGAAGAGGTGCCGATGCTGCTGGAGGAGTTTTATCCCGAAGCCAACAGCGATGAAACGGCGAATGGAAACGCAGGGGCGGAGGCGGCTACCTCGCGTAACGCACCGCAAAGCCAAGCAACCAGAACGCCACAGAGACCACAACCAAGAAGGAGTCCACTCACCAACAAATTGGGGAAAGAGAACCCATCCCCTCCCCAGTGAATGGTGGATGATCAGCGGGAACGCGCCAACCGCTCCACCAACCGTTCTACTGTTTCCAGCAACAGAGTTCGGTCAGCATCATCGAGCCGGGCCAGTTGCTGGCTCAGCACAATGCCCTGCTCGGTCGGGCGGTTACTGGTCTCGCGCAGGAAATCCGCCAGCTCACAGCCGAAAAGTTGCGCGAGCTCCGCCAGCCGCACCACGGTCGGCACCACAATCCCCCGCTCCATCCGGGAGACGGCCTCCATCCCGATATTGAGGTGTTCAGCCACCTGCTCCTGGGTAAACCCTGCTTGGTTACGCTGACGCCCAATCGCCTTACCCACGTTCTTGGCTAACTGCTCAAAGTTGATATCTGTCATAAGTCCTCCAACCAACCCCTATGGTTGGGGGTGGACTCGTTGACATGAAGAACCACAAAAGGTGAGGATCAACCCAAAAGGTTGGTGCTGGGCATTTTCTGCCTATCTAACCGGTATAGAGTTACCCAATTCCCTACGACTTACTACCAACAGGAGTTCTTATGAAACGACTCGTTCCATTGCTCACCCTGGCAGTCACTGCACCGAGTATCATGGCCAGCAACACCAATGACATCTGGTCCTATGAAGACAGTACCGGCACCACCTTGGCTCAAGCGTGTAATAACAAACGTACTTGTGATTTGATCTACAAAAACAGCCACTACCTTGCCCTCGTCAACAACAGCTCCCAAACGGGCTGTGCCACTGGCGATCTGCTGGTTGCCGAACACGCCAGTCGCAGCTTTAAGAAACTGGATACCGGCACCTGCAGCTCCTCCGCCAGTATCGAGGTCAATACCTACAATCGGCTGAACAACGTCGATATCATGGTCGGTGACCGGCTCATCAAGCGTTATCCACTGGATACCTGGATGTACATGGAAGAACGAAAGAAGGGTAATGTGGCATCTTGGAAAAAAGCAGAAGAGAACGCCAAGAAGCCTCAGATGCTGGATGCCCCGAAAGGTCCCCCTGCACAGTGGGTGGCGGAAGAGGGGCGTTATGGCCCTCGCTATACCCTGACACAGGGCCAGGGTTACTCACGATACGTACTGGAAATCAAATGCGCCTTTCAGATGCCGGGGGCAACTTGGCCCCTGCACTCTGAACTCAGATACACCAGAGCCTACGATACCTCAAGCAACGTTGAGGAGATCGAGGTTAATGGCCAACGTCTGTCCGGTAAAGCCAAAAGCCAGGCCGAATGGACTGAGCTCGTCAACGCGATCCTCTCCGCCTCAACCCTGAGCATCTACCGTGGGCAGGATCAAAAAGCCACATGGACGGTCAAGCCCACGAAGTTGACCTCCACTTGCGACTATTACAACGGGTGAATCATGAACATCACTTCAATTAAATGCTCGATTGCTGCCCTGATGGCTTGTGGACTGCTCTGGGCCCACCCAAGCCATGCAGAAGATCAACGCTACCTCGCTATCCAGCACACAGATACTGTCTACGCCAACCAGGGCGTCTGCGCGTACCATTTTTCTCTCGATAGTGGGGGAGCGGATGAGTTTGGGCGGCTGTATATCACGCTGCAGTTTAATGACAAAAAGGGCAAAGCCTTAGCTGAATCAACGCTGGAGGTTGAGCCATTCGGTGGGAGCGACGCTACCCGCTATGGTGGTGGCTTTACAGAAGTGGATTGCGCCCAAGTAGAGCAGGCCAAGTCCATCGCCATTATTCAGGCAACCGAGGTGCTCGCCAACAACCAAGTCACCCGACTGCCGATATCAACCTTCACTCCTGAATTTCATCAACCACTGAAGATCACAGTGGGCGGCAAGTAGCCTACTCAGAAAAAATAAAGTCAAAGGGCGTCACCATAACGGTGACGCCCTTTTCATTTCCAACCTTTGATGAGGATCATCATCCCATGACACGACATTTCATTATTGGCGATCACTTAGTAACACCACAGCCAGAAGGCCCTCATCATGGTCTCTTTGTTGGCCATGACCAGGTCATTCACTGTCTACGCACTCCTGCCGGTGAGCACTCAGTTCAATTGGCGCTGACCTCCCTGGCTGAATTCAGCCAGCACCACGCCATCGAGGTCAGGCCCCATGCCATGCGCCTGTTTAGCCGAGAAGAGAGCCTGGCACGGGCTTACGCCCGACTCAATGAAGGTGAGCAAGGCCAACCATTTGCCAGTGGCGAGCAGTTTGTTACTTGGTGCATAGAAGGGGTTAAGCACCCTCCCAAGCTGCTGCAGACCGCTGTAGCAACTGTGGTGGCTGCCGAAGTGGCTCGTCACACGTTAGGCAAGGCGGCCACCAGTGCAACGGCAGGACTTGCTGCCAGCACCCTAGCCACAACTGCTGGAGGTAGTGGCGCTGCTGCAACGGTAGTATCGGTGACCGGTATTGCCACAGCCCCGTTGTTAGCGCCCCTTGCCGTGGGCGCCGTCGCAGCCTATGGCGTCAGCAAACTGTGGGATTGGTTAAACGACTGACCCATCACTTCAAAGCAAAACGCAGGGGTGCTCTCCTGCTGGAACTCAATGAGGAAACACCATGACAATTCCCTTTTTCCGGGACGGCTTTGCCCTGCCCGTAGCCCAAGCATTGCTGGTTCTGCTCGACCAGGAAGTCGCTAAAACCGATCTCAATATCGAGCGCTTAACCCAACTGACCTTCAACTTTCGCAACCCCGGCTACAGCGTCGAACAAGGCGGTGTGCACCCAGTCGAGATCCGCCTGATCCGTGGGCTAGATGGCTGGCTGTTCGATTACGTCACCGACTTCAGCTACCAAGGGCTCGGCCATGATGCGGAACTCTGCAAGGTGCTCGACTTCAACTTCCTCGATGGGGATCACACCATGTTGGGCTGGGGACCGCTGCGGCTGGCCGAAGCGCGGGAGTTGTTCGATATCTGGCAGAGCAACTTTATTGCCTACTGCCTGTTGGAATGCTTCAGCGTCACGGTCGCAGGGGATTAGGAGGTAACTATGAGCCAAGAATTAGCGCTCTCCCACTACTCACGTCAGTGGCTGGGACGAGTCGCCACCAGCGCCAAGCTAACCCCCACTCGCAGTGGTCAACGCTGGCTACTGCACCTGACACCGGATAGCCCACAAGCCAGCACAGTCACCTTGCAAGTCCGTTGGTCTGGCGCACAGTGGCAACTGCTCTCCCTCAGCAATGCCGAGGACTGGCACACAATGAGCCAGCCGAGAGATGAAATCTGTATCGACCCCAAGCGTCGCTGTTTCTGGCGTTGCCAAGCTGGGCCCGTGCTGCTCACCGAGCTGCCTCGCGTACTGGCAAGCTTCTTGGCTGACCTGCAGCGTACCTGCATCAATCGTGGCTATCGCGTGGAGAGTGATCCCATCCCCGACAAGGAGACCGAAGATGATTAACGCCGTGATCGCCATCGAGCTGGAGGCTTACCTTGAGCACAATGGTCAGATTGAAGCAGTGCATGACCGAGGTCAGCCGTTTGACGGATGTGCCCTCTACCTGTGCTATGAAAACGAACGGGGCAATGCACTGGCTCAATGGCGGGGCGATGGCGTATGGAGCACCATCATGTTGCACCACAAACTGCTCGCCGGGGAGATCTCCGGAATTTATCTCGTCACTGAACTGATTAACGAAGAGGACCTGTTGACTATCGCCAACCAGATTGCCCGTCAGAAACTGGCCAAGGGAGAATCGATTACCGACAAACACTCGGCACAGAAGTGCATTACAAACCTTGTAGCAGAGTAAAGGGCATGAAGTACATGCCATGCTGTTCTTGGATAACCTGCACCGGGTTCTGGCGTATGAAGAGTTGTTTTGTAGTGCCTCCGTTTAACCAAGGGAAGTTGTCAAACGTGCGCTTGCAATCAATGCGGCGGCAATGGTGCTGGTACATAATCACCCATCAGGCCACCCGGAGCCCAGTCGAGCAGACATTAAGGTCACCCAACAGCTGCAGAGTGCACTGGTCTATATCCTTATCCTAGTTCATCTGGTGGTTGCCACGGAGGGGGGATTGTATCGCTTGTGGAGAGAGGCTCTTTGGGTTAAACGCTCTCGCTGTGGTTCTATCACCATTTTTGCTAGACTCTGTGGTTTAATTTCTGCCAAACATCCGACTATGAAACTGCTAAACACCTACGATGACAAAGAGGAAGCCGAAACGGCCCTGACCAAGATAAGCGGCGAGAAGCGCCTTGCTAGCGAGCGTGATAGCACCATTGTCATCTACAACCTGTTTGGTCAACCAACTTGGGGAAACTTCTACCGGCTCGGCATGTTTGACCTGCCTGAGCTACAAGATATGCTGGAGCGGCGTAAGGCAGGGCAACTGATTGATACTGCTCGCCATAAGGAGGTCATCGCCATGCTGCACTACGTGGCACGATCTTTTGAACTCGCGATCCCGGAACACTGGATGTGAAGAAGGCCGGGATACCCGGCCTTCATTTTTTTGTTTACTCTTTAAACTCCATGTTGTTGAAATTGAGCAAGCCACAGTTTTCCTGAATCGCTCGTTGTAGGCTGACATCCTGACCTGCCAAAAATGGCCTCAATGGCCTTCATGTCACAGATAGTCGTTGGCCAATAGACCTTCAAACAAGACCTTCGCACTCGATGCATCCAACACCGCTTGCCGTACATCTGTGCGGGTCAAATCAAGCACACGCAGTTTACCGCTTGCTTCAGCCACGGCTTCAATACGACGGTAAGCGTCTGCGTGTTTAGTAGCGTACTCAGCCAACCCCTGCAACTTTGGCAAGGCGTCGGCCAGATGAAGCCCGTGTGGATCGACCAAATCCACCACGACCTTGCCATCTTGCTCTGCAAAAAAGATAAAGTCTGGACGGACGATCTTGAATTGCTCATCTTCACGGTAAGCAATACCCAATGAGGACTGTCCCGGTTGCTGTGGGTTACGATACCAGAATCGGAAGCCAGTGCGCTTGGATTCCGCTTCGACAACCGTGCGTTCCCATTCATTCAGCTCGGCTGGATACTTGCCGTCCTTGTCGATCAGCAGATGGTTTTTCCAGGTTTGGAAGGTAATTTCCTTGTCGTTTTCTCGCGCCTTAGTAGCTTCATAGCGAGATTCAGGCTTTGCCAAATCCACGCTCTGTGGCTCGGTGCTCATCTCGATGATTTGCCGATAGGACTCCTTGCGGTCGTCCGAGAGTGCCTTGATCTGAGGCGCGTATTCCGCAAGCCACGCTTTCGCAAGCGTGTCGGCTTTTTCATCAAAATAGGCTTGAACTTCAGTAACCAAGCCTAGACCTGCGACAGTGACTCGGGCCTCTACGATGGCATCAAGAAACTCCTCTGGATCGTCGTGTGGGTTGGCGACCTGCCTGGCCAAATGCTCGACATATGTTTTCGCAATGTCCGGACTAAAGATGCGCGCCGCGCGCCGGTAGGCGTCGTCGATCACTGCGACGTCGGCGTCTTCCCAGAACTGATCGAAGGTCTTTTCCTTACCCTTCATGTCGGCAATAACCGTCTTGCCATCGACGGTCAGCACAGACTTGCGCTTAGCCTCGATCTTCTCTTTCTGAGATACCTGGAACGCATCCAGTGCTTCGTGCATCAGGGCATGAGCCAACCTGCCAGCTCCAGCCAAAATACCGTCAGACGCCAATTCGTGAGCCAACGCGGTGAGGCGCTTTGCCGGTTTCGCACCGCGCTGCGGTCGGGTTTGAGATGGAAGGGACTCAAAAGCTCTCCATACCGAGGTGTTGGCCTCGCTGTGTGGTTTGACTTCCACATAATCAATCAGTATGCGCCCAGTGGGTGGTGCCGATTCATCGCCTTTCATCAACGTATCGACAACTTCTTCAACCGCCTTGCGGTTGAACTTCGGCAGCAAGCAATCCACCGCATTCAGTCGATCATTGCCGGGGATTCGTCGGGCCAAGGGTGAACGGACCATCCGGCCAAGCAATTGGGTAATATGGGTTCGGTCGCTGGCCGCACGGAAAGACACCATTACTTCTGCGCGTGGGCAATCCCAACCGGTACTAATGGCATCTTTGGCGATCAACACCCGCACCCAAGTCGCGTCCTGCACCCGTTGCGGTTCGATGTGTGGCACATTGTGGTTACCGAATTGCTGCGTGGTGTGATCACCAAACACATGCGCCACGCTAGCAATAGGCAAGTCCGGGTAACGATCAAAGATCGTGTCCAGTGCCCGACCAATTTCGTTCGGATCAGGCGTATTGGGGACTTGCAGCACCATCAGCGGAACCACCGCGCGTGCTTCATCCTGTTGTTTAGCATATTCATGCCAAGCGATGGTGGACTCCTTCAGCTTGTCTGTGGCGCGTCGTACTAGCACAGTATCGAAATCACCGGTTTCGTTTGGGATGTCTAGCAATATGGTGTCTTTAATTAGGCCGGATTCCTGCACCTTCACTGCATCTACAACGACATTCGGCAGTTTGATGTGCTTACCCGCAAACTCGATGGCCTTGTTGAAACGCTCCACAGTTGCCGAAATCCCCCACACCACCGGGATTCCTGGCACACTGCTAAAACCATTGATCAGGCGTTGCACGATAGTGCCTTTTTCTTTGACCGTGGAATTGCCCATGCCGCGATGAGCCTCGTCCAGCACTAGATACAAAGTCAGCTCAGGGTCTTCAATGGTGTTCTGGATCGTATCCCAAATGGTGTAAGTACGCAGATCTGGCCGAGTTTCTGGAAACAGAGAGCCAGCCTTGGCTTCCAGTTCTTCCTGGTCATGCCCCCGCACCAGCAAGCTGTTTTTGCCCAACTTTTGCGTGTTGAGAAAATAAATTTTCCCGGCCTCAAACCGTGGACGGTTAAAAGTGTTTTCCACCACAACCAGATCGGTGTGATTGATGCGGTCGCTGGCTTCCATCAAGCGGAAACGCGTTTGCTCATTCAGTGACGGATCATCGCTGAACCAGATCACCACAGCACCAGGATCAGCATCGAATTGAAACTCGTCATCGCCGTGAAACAGCGCCTCGAAGGCGGCAGCTGCCATTACAGTCTTACCCGCACCCGTGATGGCGGTTAGAGAGAACGCACTCTTGCGCGATTTACGATGCCAGTCATCCTGCGCATCTCTGATGTTGTTCAATGCATCGCGTACTGCGTCACGTTGATAGTCCTTGAGGGTGAACTTCATCTCTATTCCCCGTTTGCGAAGCTGAAATTGGACAGGTACGACTCATACAGCCGCACTGGCTCTACGCCATCAGGCAGGCGCTTGGCAATGGCTTGAAAGCGCCGCTCATCGTCGGTAACGATGTAAACAACGCGCAAGCCGCTGGCTTGACTCACTGCATGGATAAACGGCGTGGCCTGATCCACCTCGGTCAACAAACCATAGGTATCCACCACTGCCCATCCCTCTGGTGGCAATTTGTCTATGCGGCGACCTTGAGCCCCCGCCCGCATCCACAACATGGGAGTGATACGCGCATAAGCCAGGTTGTGATTGACCGCGTTCTTGGCCTCGTAGGTCAAGGTGAAGAACTCAGCGTTTTCCTCGAATCCATCAGCCATCGGGAATTCGTCTGTGAACTTGTAATCGCCCTTGATCGGCTCACCGGCTGGCGTCTTACCGGTAATAGCAGCAGCAACGCGCGGCTTGGTGATGTAGTCACAGATACCGTGCTTTTCCCATTCGGCATCGCCGGGGCGCAACCCCTGCTCACGAAGTGCTTTCTGTTCGTCGGCAGCCACCTCGTTGTTAGTTACCGAAATGCTCTGGCGGCTACCGCCATCCTGCTTGTTCAGCCTCATCACGGCATGGGCTGTGGTACCCGAGCCGCTAAAGAAATCGACTACTACTGCATTAGGTTTCTTCGCGAGCACAAACCTTAGACAGTCCTCCACTGCATACAGAGATTTTGGATACGGAAAGCGTCGCCCGGGAACCATTCGCTTCAGCAAGCCTGCACCGTGCTCGCTTGCACTATGGGAAACCATATTCCAAAGAGTTCCTGGGCTTCTTGTACCTACTGAATCCGCGAACTGCAGTTCAAGAGCTCCCTCGCTATTGCGCCCGGTAGCTATGATCTCGCCGCATTCAATCATCTTGCGAATACCGGATTGAAGGTATGAAACAGAACGCAACCCCGTCTTCTTGTTTCGGGGGCCAAATTTTGCGTGTCCAATCTCCAAATATTCTCGAAATGAACTTGGACTTAGGCGCCACATCAATTCCTGACCGTTCCCATCAATAGGTAAAATTGCAATGGTTCCCTCTGGTACAGGTATTTCATCTGGCTTTACATCGACTGCAGGAGGCTCACCAGTCGAATGGTATTGGCCGGTCTCTTTGTCGATAAAGATGGGAAAGAACATCGAAGGAATTCGCGTTCTTCGACTTCCCTCCCCATTTCGCATCAAACCTGCCCAACGAACACTGCGGCCGTCCTCCTTCACTTCTCTAAGCATGTCAGTACGCCATGGGGTAACTTTGGAGTTGCCGAAGAAAACAAAGTAAATGTATTCGTCAACTCTGCTAAACCTTCCCGTTCGGGCTGAACCTTTTGGGTTGATGACACTACTAATCATTTGAATAGCGGCTTCGGGGAACATTTGCTCCAGCAACATTCCCAGTCGAAGATATTCCTTTTCGTCGATTGTTACGATCAACACAGAGTCCGCAGGATTAAGCAGCACCTTGGCCATATCCAAACGCCTCTCCATCATCGCCAGCCATTTGCTGTGGCGGTACAGGTCATCACCTTCAACGTAATCGTTATTGTATTTCCAGTCCTTCGCCCCGGTGTTGTACGGAGGGTCGATGTAGATCGCATCAACCCTACCTCGATGCGTGTAGGTCAGAGCCTTCAACACGTGATAGTTCTCGCCGTTGATGACTGTGTGAAAGGGCTTGTCGCCGCCGCGCGTGACTTTGCCGGTGCTAACCAAGCCTGGGTAAATCGTGTCCCGGAATTCCGCTACCACGACCAGATCGACCAGCGGCACAGACTGTATTTCAGGCTCTGCTGTATCTAGTAGTTCCAAGTCAGCAATTTTCGTGGTCTTGTGAATAGCCTTAACCTGCCACAGGCGCTGATCGCCTTTTTTGACCGAGCCACGTTGAGGCAGTACGCGCACTTTGTCACCCTTACGAACAGGGCGCAAAGGCAACTCAACCGCCTCCGGGCTGTGACGTTCAAAGTTCAGACCAAACGGCAGTCGAGAGGAGAGTAACTTGAACTCACGCTCCAGATCGGCACCCAGCTGTGAGTCCTTAGCCTTGGCGTTGGCGAGTAGGTCAGTGAGTCGAGACACGGCCGCTCCCTGTTTGTCGTGATATGCGGTGTATGGCAATAAAAAGCGACATCAGCTTTCACCTTGTTTATGTGAGTTCCCGATACTGGCGGCAATCCAGTTGTCTAGTTCCGCACGGCGGAAGCGCCAACTGCCGCCAAGCTTGAAGGCAGGGATTTTCCCCTCCTGCGCCAGTCGATAGACCGTACGCTTGCCTGCTTTAAGGTATGCGGCAACTTCTTCGAGGGTGAGGATTTCGCCTTCAGAGGTTGTCATGGCGGTGCCTATATCAAGGATGGATTCAGATTGCAGAATTTAGCCAAATTTACCATAAAATCTCAATCAGCATCCAGAATTGACACTGGTTGATATCCGCACCTTGGCTCACCTGATGGTGCGGACGGAGGACATGGAGCCGGGGCACTTGGTCGTGCTAGGAATAGCGATTACCCGGCAATGATGGGTTTCAGCCACAACGTGGAATTGAAACTCCATTTTAAAGCACACAGAATAGACGAATTTTGAATGGGGATTGCTTTCCAAATGAGGAGCTCACACAACATGGTTCGTCAACATTCACCAGAGTCTGATTACCTGTATAAAAAGTGCGAGATTATGAGTGAACAAAGACAGAGCAAAGTATTCAACAAATGAATCGGTTAAACCTGACTTGGGTAAATGGTGATTATTTAGCAAGCCAAAGCTGCATCAAACCGAGCCCGACCAGCTCGGCTTGAAAAGTCAGACTAACTACCAAAGAGTTTCTTGCGTTGCGCGGTCCTATCCCGGCGTAGATTCTCGTAGGCGGTTCGGCGTTTAGACGCCTTGTTGATTAACTCCAAGACCTGGGCAATATCGCCGAGCAGCTCGTCACGCGTTGGAAGTGGTAGTTGACGCTCGCCTGGGGTGTCGTGGGCCTCGGTAGCTTCGCAGGCCCGATCATACACTGCTAGCAACTGCTCCCACTCATCAGCGGGGTGGCCAATGACGGCCCCAAATGCTTCTACGCTCACCACATCGCTGAACGGCTGGACCGTGTTGTTTAGGAAAACCTCGCGAATGGCGCGTTCGACTGTGCCTCTGAGGCTTGAGTACCCCGATGCAATTTGCCGCTCAAGCTCATCGTCTGGGTCGCTACCGGCCGGAACGTGCAGCGCTTTCGCGCGATTTTCCAGATTAGTCAGGCGGGCCTTGGTGTCCATCGTCGTCCATGTCAGTCCTTCGCTCACCAAACCCGGCGACTCATCCCAACAGATGGTCTTGTAATTGGCCGCTCGATCAGCACGCTGAAGCGCCATGGCGAGCTCGGTCAGGAACACCGCATCATGAGTAAATACGAGTACTTGGCGGGTATCAGCTAGCGCCACCAAACGTCGAGCGATGGCCCGACGATATATGTGGTCCAGCGAGGTAGACGGATCGTCGAAAATCACGGTCGAAGTATGTGGCAGGGATTCGAGTTCGGCGAGGAACATTGCCATTCCCAAAGCACGCTGCTCCCCTTCAGACAGTATCTTGGAGGCTTTTGCCGTGATTTCTTGCAGACGCAGCGTGACCTTGGTTACCCCAAGCTCCGTGCGTCCGCTGAGGTCGGGTTGCACCCGTCGCTTATAGCCCAGGGCTTTTAACTCAGCATTCATGGAGGCGGCCAATGCCTCTGTTACATGCGTCGCAGCTAGGGTTGTCAGTTTGCGTGATATGCCCGCTGGGTTGAGGGCGGCATGGCAGCGGCTCAACGTGGCATGGACCTTACTGTTCTGAATGAAGCTCTCCACCATGCCAAGCTGACTACTGAGACGTTGCCGGGCTTCCAACTCTGCCAGCTCTTGGGTCAGCGCCAAGCGAACAGCGGGATCGGCAGAGGTCCGCAGGGTATTGGCGTCGGCTCGCAGCGAAGCAGCTTTGGTTGCAAAGAGGTTATCGAGGTTCGCTTCGATAGGAAGCTCTGCTGACTCGGGAGACCAGTTTCCAACTTTTAGTGCTTCGCGAACCCAAGTGTGCCTAATAGTCCAGACCGACGCCGCAGCAGTAATGGCAGCATGCAGATCAGGCAGTCGCTCCGCCACGTCAGCCAACGTCGGCACATCAAGAACGTTCAAATCGACAGCCAACACCTTCCCTAGAGCGTCCTTGCGTGCAAGGGTGGCGGCTTGCGCATCTGCAGTAGCGCTGTCGGCGACAAATGCTGCGAAACGCCGCATGCGCTCCGAAGCATCCGTTGAATAGGGTTGTTGGCAGAGTACACAGTAAGCGTCCGGTTCCAAATGTGGGAAGGAGTGTTCAGGGTATGCCGCCTGCAGAGAGAATGCTTCAGCAGCCCGGTACATCGTTTGCCAGAGTCCTGCACCCGTGCCATCCAGCAGAGTGGTGATGTTCGAGGGTGTTACCGATGGCTCTAGGGTGTCCAGTGCGACTCTACCCCGAAGACGCTCTTGCGCCAGTTGCATGGCGAAGTGCGCGGTTTTCTCCGTCGTGATCAGTTCCTTTGCCCGTGTTATGGCACGGTCATTTACCCAGCGCTGGACTGATTCAGCCCTGAGCTGGGCCTGATCCAGGCGTGTCGCCAGCCGTTCCAGGGCCTGAGCCTGCGGTGTAGGATCGCTTTCCAGTAAAGTCCGCTTCAGAAACTCCAGTCGCAGGAGTTCCTCTTTACTCACAGACCCCAATCGAGCCAGTTCGGTTCGGTCTGAGTTCACCCCTAGCTTGGCGATATAGCGGCCGACTTCGGTGTCACCCTTCAGCTGTTCGAATTGTCGGGTATCCAGAACCAAGTTATCGCGTTCGGTCCCAATTCGGGTCTGTAAATTGCGCTGAAGAAGGACTAGGCGCGTCAGGTGAGTCAGTCCGTAAGGCTGAAATGCTGGTGTCCCTTCCGCGTCGATATAGTCGTTAGCGCATGCTACGTCGTAGACCGAGACCGAGCTCAAATGCGGATGTGCCGGCCCGTTCTGGACCCAGCGAGCGGTTTCTGGAGTGCCATCAACTAAAATTGCGAAGTCTGCTGATGGTGACCGGGGCGGTGTTGCCGCCCCAAAAGCATTAGGCAGGACCTCCACCCGATGCCGAGCTTTACAGGCATTCTTGAAGACGCGGGCGTAGCCGGATTTGCCGGCCCCGTTATGACCAAAGAAAATGGTTATGCCCTCCGGTGTGAGGTCAAAGCCACGACCGGATGGGAAGCCGTTTACCTGGTCCAGCCCCGAAACGCCTACTAATCGCACAGTTGCACCACTGCCGGCACCTGGTACGTCATCCAGTGTGAATGGTTGAATGCTCCCCGTAACCGCACCTTCCCGTTCTTGCTCGCGAACCATTTGCAGAATGGTCTCAATGTCATCTTGGGTGAGTTCGGGCCGGGAAAATATTCGGCGCAGAGCTTCCTGTTGCCAGGGCCTAAGCCCGTTGCCCCATTCTATAATCTCGTCCAGCAATGGCATAGCCGTCTCCTTTTTCAGGTCTGCCGATTAAAAGCCGTACCCAAATAGATCGCAAGTAGGCAACTCAGAACGTTCGGAACCCATCACATAACTCACAATGAACATATCTTTACAACCGCTCGATTTTTTTCCAAAACTCACGATTGCCAATCCCGTCATGGCGTTGTTGCTTAAATCGATGCAGTTTGAAGGGAACTTACTGAGGACTCGGTGATCTGATCATCACCATCCCCTTC
>NZ_JAAKTN010000011.1:0-166729 GCF_049174455.1 Aeromonas sp. 601027
GCAGTTGAGGCAGTTGAGGCAGTTGAGGCAGTTGAGGCAGTTGAGGCAGTTGAGGCAGTTGAGGCAGTTGAGGCAGTTGAGGCAGTGTCAGAATGGATTAAAAGAAAAGCCGGGACAAGCCCGGCTTTTTCTTTATCACTCAGCAGCTGCTTCAGCAGCGGCCGGGCGGTCTACCAGCTCAATATAAGCCATAGGGGCGTTGTCGCCAGCACGGAAACCGCATTTCAGAATGCGAGTATAACCGCCGGCGCGCTCCAGGTAGCGCGGGCCCAGTTCATTGAACAGCTTAGCCACGATCGCGTTGTCGCGAGTGCGGGCAAATGCCAGACGACGATTAGCAACGCTATCAGTCTTGGCAAGGGTGATCAGCGGTTCAACTACACGACGCAGCTCTTTTGCCTTAGGCAGAGTCGTCTTGATGATCTCATGACGAACCAGGGAGCTGGCCATGTTGCGGAACATAGCCTGACGATGGCTGCTGTTCCGGTTCAGTTGACGACCACTCAAACGATGGCGCATGACCTTATCCTTCTAACTAAATCTGTGAAACCCGTAATCTGGATTACTCGTCAGCGATGCTGGCGGGCGGCCAGTTCTCAAGGCGCATGCCAAGAGACAGACCACGGGAGGCCAACACGTCCTTGATCTCAGTCAGGGACTTCTTACCGAGGTTAGGAGTCTTAAGCAACTCAACTTCGGTACGCTGTACCAGATCACCAATATAGTGGATAGCTTCTGCCTTCAGACAGTTCGCAGAACGAACTGTCAGCTCCAAATCATCGACAGGACGCAGCAGAATCGGATCAAACTCGGGTTTCTCTTCTTTCTTCTCGGGCACGCTGACATCGCGCAGATCCACGAAGGCTTCCAGTTGCTCAGCCAGAATAGTGGCAGAACGACGGATAGCTTCCTCAGGATCCAGGGTACCATTGGTCTCCATGTCGATGACCAGCTTGTCCAAGTCGGTACGCTGTTCCACACGTGCTGCCTCAACATTGTAGGCAATACGAACGATGGGGCTGAACGCGGAGTCCAGCAGCAGGCGACCGATAGGACGCTCTTCGTCATCGTTGTGAACACGAGCAGAAGCAGGCACATAACCACGACCGCGCTGAACTTTCAGGCGCATGCTGATTTCAGCATTGGCACCAGTCAGGTGGCAGATTACGTGCTCCGGGTTTACGATCTCGACTTCATCACCGTGAGTGATATCACCTGCGGTAACGGGGCCTGTTCCAGACTTGGTCAGGGACAGAGTTACCTCGTCCTTGCCTTCCAGCTTCACAGCGATACCTTTCAGGTTGAGCAGGATTTCAAGAATGTCTTCCTGTACACCTTCTTTGCTGCTGTACTCATGCAGTACCCCGTCAATTTCGACTTCAGTAACTGCACAACCGGGCATAGAAGACAGCAAAATACGACGCAGGGCGTTGCCCAGCGTGTGACCAAAGCCACGCTCAAGTGGCTCAAGAGTCACTTTCGCATGAGTCGGGCTAACTTGCTCGATGTCAACTAGCCGCGGTTTAAGAAAATCTGTTACAGAACCCAGCATTGTGTCCTCTCTTTAGAAGCTAGCTTTACTTGGAGTAAAGCTCGACGATCAGCTGTTCGTTAATGTCGGCAGACAGGTCGGAACGCTCTGGCAGGCGCTTGAAGGCACCTTCCATTTTAGCGGCATCAACCTCTACCCAAGTCGGCTTCTCGCGCTGACCAGCAACCTCAAGGGCAGCTTTGATACGCGCTTGCTTCTTAGCCTTCTCACGAACGCAGATCACGTCCTCAGGGGAAACCTGGAAAGAAGGAATGTTCACAACGCGGCCGTTTACCATGATGGCCTTGTGGCTCACCAGCTGACGAGATTCAGCGCGGGTAGCACCGAAGCCCATGCGGTATACGACGTTGTCCAGACGACCTTCCAGCAGCTGCAACAGGTTTTCACCGGTGTTACCCTTTTGACGGGCAGCGTCGCGGTAGTAGTTGCGGAACTGTTTTTCCAATACGCCGTAGATACGACGAACTTTTTGTTTCTCGCGCAGTTGCACACCGTAATCGGACAGACGGGGCTTGCGAGCGCCGTGCTGACCAGGAGCGGTGTCAATCTTGCACTTAGAATCAATCGCACGAACACCAGACTTCAGGAAGAGGTCTGTGCCCTCACGACGGCTAAGCTTAAGCTTAGGACCGATATATCTTGCCATCTTCTTTCTCCAACAATCCTAGACCAAGTAGCTACAGCGTTACACGCGGCGCTTCTTGGGAGGACGACAACCGTTGTGCGGGATCGGAGTCACATCAGTAATGTTAGTGATGCGGAAACCAGCCGCGTTCAGGGCGCGGATGGAAGACTCACGACCGGGACCCGGACCTTTGACCATGACTTCCAGGTTCTTGACGCCATATTCTTTGGCCATCTCACCAGCGCGCTCGGCAGCTACCTGAGCAGCGAACGGGGTGGACTTACGAGAACCACGGAAACCGGAACCACCAGAAGTAGCCCAAGACAGAGCATTGCCCTGACGGTCAGTAATGGTCACGATTGTGTTGTTGAAAGATGCATGAACGTGCGCAATACCGTCGCTCACTTGCTTTTTAACGCGCTTGCGAGCACGAGTCGGAGTTTTAGCCATTTTCTACCTTCCCGTTACTTCTTGATAGCCTTGCGCGGACCCTTACGGGTACGAGCGTTGGTCTTGGTACGTTGACCACGAACAGGCAGGCTACGACGGTGACGCAAACCACGGTAGCAACCCAGATCCATCAATCGCTTGATGTTCATGGAAATCTGACGACGCAGGTCACCTTCAACGGTGAATTTACCTACTTGTTCACGCAGACTCTCGATCTGAGCTTCGTCCAGGTCTTTAATTTTCACATTCTCAGCGATACCGGCTGCGGCACAAATGGCCTTGGAGCGGGTACGACCGACGCCATAAATCGCAGTCAAAGCAATGACTGCATGCTTATGGTCAGGAATGTTAATGCCAGCGATACGGGCCACTATTCACTCCTACATATAGTAGATTACGACCACCACAAAGCCCGTGAGCGGATACGTGGCGGTCAACCAATACACAACAAAAGTTGGCTGGCTATATTAGCCAGCACAACTATTTGTTGCAAGTACTAACCGTAAAAAATTAGCCTTGGCGCTGTTTATGCTTTGGCTCGCTGCAAATCACACGCACCACACCGTGACGCTTGATGATTTTGCAGTTACGGCAGATTGCCTTAACGGAAGCACGAACTTTCATTGCTTAACTCCGTAACTACGCCGACCTTTAGCGGCCGTAGCCCTTCAGGTTGGCCTTCCTCAGGACGTCACCATATTGATGAGACATCATATGGGTTTGTACCTGAGCCATGAAGTCCATGATAACCACCACAATAATCAGCAGCGAAGTGCCACCGAAGTAGAACTGTACGTTCCAGGCAGTCATCAGGAACTGGGGTACCAGACAGATAAAGGTTATATAGAGCGCACCTGCCAATGTCAGGCGAGTCATAACCTTATCGATATAACGTGCTGTCTGCTCGCCCGGGCGGATCCCCGGGATAAAGGCTCCACTCTTCTTCAGGTTATCTGCTGTCTCGCGGGGGTTGAACACCAGCGCGGTATAGAAGAAACAGAAAAAGATAATGGCTGCTGCATACAGCATCTCGTAAAGCGGCTGACCCGGCTGCAGGACCATAGAGACCTGTTGCAGGATATCAGCGACTTTACCCTCACCCTGACCAAACCAGGAGGTAATGGTACCCGGGAAGAGGATGATACTGGATGCGAAAATCGCAGGAATCACACCAGCCATATTCACTTTCAACGGCAGGTGCGTGCTTTGCGCGGCAAATACCTGGCGGCCTTGTTGACGCTTGGCATAGTTAACGACGATACGACGCTGACCACGCTCCACGAACACCACAAAGTAAGTCACTGCGAAAACAATCAAGCCCAGCAACAACAACAGCAGGATGTGCAATTCCCCTTGACGTGCCTGTTCGGCCGTAGCGCCAATGGCATGCGGCAGACCAGCAACGATACCTGTGAAAATAATCAACGAGATACCATTACCAATCCCACGCTCGGTAATCTGCTCACCCAACCACATCAAGAACATGGTACCGGTGACCAGACTCACAACCGCTGTGAAATAGAAGCCCAAACCCGGATGAGTCACGAGTCCTTGCATCATATTCGGCAGACCGGTTGCAATACCAATGGCCTGGAAAGTTCCCAAAACCAGCGTGCCCCAACGGGTATATTGGCTAATCTTGCGACGGCCGGATTCACCCTCTTTCTTGAGTTCAGCAAGAGCAGGATGAACCACTGTCAGCAGCTGGATAATGATCGACGCCGAAATGTACGGCATGATCCCCAACGCAAGAATAGAAGCACGCGATAGTGCACCACCACTGAACATGTTGAACATCTCAATGATGGTGCCCTTCTGTTGCTGGAACAACTCGGCCAGTACGGCGGCGTCAATACCAGGAATCGGCACATAAGAGCCTGCACGGAAAACGATAATCGCCCCGAGAACGAAGAGCAGACGGCTCTTCAGTTCACTCAGACCACCCTGTGCTTTAACATCCAATCCTGGTTTCTTAGCCATTGTACTGATTATTCCTCGATTTTACCGCCAGCGGCCTCGATGGCTGCACGTGCACCTTTGGTGACGGACAGACCACGAACGGTCACAGCACGGTCAATGTTGCCAGACAGAACAACTTTAGCGAACACGATGTTCTTGGTCAGAACGCCGGCTTGCTTCAGAGTGCTCACGTCGACTACATCACCTTCTACCAGGGCGATTTCGTTCAGGCGCACTTCGGCAGATACCAAAGATTTGCGAGAGAAGAAACCGAACTTCGGCAGACGGATTTTCAAAGGCATCTGGCCGCCTTCGAAACCGTTGCGGACTTTACCGCCACCGGAACGAGAGGTTTGACCTTTAACACCACGACCACCGGTCTTGCCCAGACCAGAACCGATACCACGGCCCGGACGGTGCTTAACGCGCTTGGAACCAGCGGCCGGAGACAGAGTATTCAGACGCATGCTTAGCCCTCCACCTTAACCATGTAATAAACCTGGTTGATCATACCGCGTACGCAAGGAGTATCTTCCAGCTCAACGGTGTGACCAATGCGACGCAGACCCAGACCACGCAGAGTCGCCTTGTGCTTTGGCAGACGGCCGATAGAGCTGCGAGTTTGAGTTACTTTTACAGTGTTAGCCATGTCGCATTACCCCAGAATTTCTTCAACGCGCAGACCACGCTTGGCAGCGATCTGTTCCGGTGACTGACCGTGAACCAGAGCGTCTACAGTTGCGCGAACAACGTTGATTGGGTTGGTGGAACCGTAGGTCTTAGCCAGCACGTTGTGGATACCAGCAACTTCCAGAACGGCACGCATGGCGCCGCCTGCGATGATACCAGTACCTTGAGAGGCCGGCTTCATGAACACGGTGGAACCGGAGTGAACACCTTTCACCGGGTGGTGCAGGGTGCCGTTGTTCAGTTCAACCTTGTTCAGGTTACGCTTGGCCTGTTCCATTGCTTTTTGAATAGCAGCCGGAACTTCACGGGCTTTACCGTAACCGTAACCTACACGGCCGTTACCATCACCCACCACGGTCAACGCGGTGAAGGACATGATACGACCACCTTTAACAGTTTTCGAAACACGGTTTACTGCAATGAGCTTTTCTTGCAGTTCGCCGGCTTGAGATTCGACTTTAGCCATCTTCGACTCCTAGCTTAGAACTGAAGACCAGCGTCACGTGCGGCAGCTGCCAGGGCAGCGATGCGACCGTGATACTTGAAACCGGAACGATCGAAAGATACGTTCTGAACGCCTTTGGCAATAGCACGCTCAGCGATAGCTTTGCCTACAGCGGTAGCCGCATCTGCGTTACCGGTGTATTTCAGAGCTTCACTGATGGCTTTCTCTACTGTGGAAGCAGAGGCCAGAACTTCGGAACCGTTGGCTGCAATAACCTGCGCATAGATATGACGCGGGGTACGGTGAACAACCAGACGGGTAGCTCCCAGTTCCTGCATCTTTTTCCGAGCACGAGTAGCACGACGGAGACGAGCTGCTTTCTTGTCCATAGTGTTACCTTACTTCTTCTTAGCTTCTTTAGTACGCACTTGCTCGTTGGCATAGCGTACACCCTTGCCCTTGTAGGGCTCCGGAGCGCGGTAAGCACGGATATCGGCGGCGACTTGGCCAACCAGCTGCTTGTCGACGCCACGCAGAACGATTTCTGTAGCAGTCGGGCACTCAGCGGTCACACCAGCCGGCAGCGCATGCTCTACCGGGTGAGAGAAGCCCAGAGCCAGCGCAACAGCATTGCCCTTGATGGAGGCTTTATAACCTACACCAACCAGCTGCAGCTTGCGCTCGAAGCCTTGGGTAACACCGATTACCATGTTGTTGACCAATGCACGGGCAGTACCGGCCTGAGCGTCAGCACCAGCGATGCTGCCGCGCGGGGCGAACTTCAGTACATTGTCTTCTTTGGTCACTTCTACACCGGCGTGAATAGAGCGAACCAGAGAACCTTTACCACCTTTGATGGTCAGTTCTTGGCCGTTCAGAGTCACCTCTACGCCAGCAGGAATAGTGACGGGTGCCTTAGCAACACGAGACATTTCCTACCTCCTATTAAGCGACGTAGCAGATGATCTCACCGCCCATGCTTGCTTTGCGAGCAGCACGGTCAGTCATCACACCTTTAGACGTGGACACGATAGCAACACCGAGACCGCCCATAACTTTCGGCAGATCAGTAGTGCGCTTGTAAATACGCAGGCCTGGACGGCTTACGCGTTGGATCAGTTCTACAACTGGCTTGCCCTGGAAATATTTCAGTTCAATTTCCAGTTCCGGCTTCACGTCACCAGCTACGGAGTAGCCAGCGATGTAACCTTCTTCTTTCAGCACTTTGGCGATAGCCACTTTCAGCTTGGAAGAAGGCATGGAAACCGCAACTTTGCTCGCCGCCTGACCGTTACGGATGCGGGTCAGCATATCCGCGATCGGATCTTGCATGCTCATAAGTCTAACTCCCGAGATTCGTTACCAAGAAGCCTTCTTCAGGCCCGGAATTTCGCCCTTCATGGCATGCTCACGCACCTTGATGCGAGACAGGCCAAACTTGCGCAGGAAACCGTGCGGACGACCAGTAATATTGCAACGGTTACGCTGGCGGGACGGACTGGAATCACGGGGCAGCTGTTGCAGTTGCAGTACAGCATCCCAACGCGCTTCTTCAGAAGCGTTCATGTCAACGATGATAGCTTTCAGCTCGGCACGCTTGGTCGCGTACTTGGCTACCAGCTTGGCACGCTTTGCTTCGCGCGCTTTCATGGATGTTTTAGCCATAACCCTAACCTTACTTGCGGAATGGGAAGTTAAAGGCAGCCAGCAGAGCACGGCCTTCTTCATCGGTATTCGCGGAAGTGGTGATGGTGATATCCAGACCACGGACGCGATCGACTTTGTCATAGTCGATTTCCGGGAAGATGATCTGCTCACGCACGCCCATGGAGTAGTTACCACGACCGTCGAACGCTTTAGCGTTCAGGCCACGGAAGTCACGGATACGCGGTACGGAGATGCAGATCAGCCGTTCCAGGAACTCCCACATACGCTCGCCACGCAGGGTTACTTTACAACCTATCGGGTAGCCTTCACGAATCTTGAAGCCCGCAACAGATTTGCGAGCTTTGGTGATCAGCGGCTTCTGACCGGAAATGGCAGCCATATCGGCAGCAGCATTTTCCAGCAATTTCTTGTCAGAGATCGCTTCACCAACACCCATGTTCAGGGTGATTTTCTCGATCCGAGGGACTTGCATGATAGTCTTGTAACCGAACTGCTTGGACAGTTCATTTACTACATCGGATTTGTAGTAATCATGCAGTTTCGCCATCGTTAAACTCCAATTACTTCACAAGTTCGCCGGTGGATTTGAAGAAACGGACTTTTTTGCCGTCTTCAATCCGGAAACCAACGCGGTCAGCTTTGCCAGTGGCAGAGTTGAACAGCGCTACGTTTGATACATCGATGGGGGCTTCTTTGGTGACGATACCGCCAGCCTGACCCAGTGCGGGTACCGGCTTCTGGTGTTTCTTCACCTGGTTGATGCCTTCCACGATTACCTTACCTTTTGCAATCAGGACTTGAGTGACTTTGCCACGCTTGCCCTTGTCTTTGCCGGTAAGAACAATCACTTCGTCTTCGCGACGGATTTTAGCTGCCATCGTTCGACTCCTTACAGTACTTCGGGTGCCAGGGACACAATCTTCATGAACTTCTCATTACGCAGTTCACGGGTCACCGGGCCAAAAATACGAGTACCGATTGGCTGTTGGTTGTTGTTAAGCAACACAGCCGCATTGTTGTCGAAACGGATGACAGAGCCGTCCGGACGACGAACGCCTTTACGGGTGCGTACGACCACCGCGTTATACACATCACCTTTCTTCACTTTACCGCGAGGAATGGCTTCCTTGATGGAAACCTTGATGATGTCGCCGATGCCGGCGTAACGGCGGTGCGAGCCACCCAGAACCTTAATACACATTACACTGCGAGCGCCGGAGTTGTCGGCAACACCCAGCATACTTTGCATCTGGATCATCTTAGTGCTCCGCTTTGTTTACTTCTTATCCCTAATGGGATCTGGCTGCCTTCAAAAGGCGCGAAACTATAACACAGGATTTTCAGAAAAGGTAGCCTAAAAAACAAACGGCCCCTGAAAGGGGCCGCTTGGACTACAAAGTACCGATTAGGCCTTTTCTACAACGGCAACCAGGGTCCAAGACTTGGTCTTGGACAGCGGGCGGCATTCGCGGATTTCCACGAGGTCGCCAGCTTTGCACTCGTTGTTTTCGTCATGCACGTGCAGCTTGGTAGTGCGCTTGATGATCTTACCGTAGATCGGGTGCTTTACCTTGCGCTCGATAGCAACAGTGATGGACTTGTCCATCTTGTCGCTGATTACACGACCTTGCAGAGTACGGATCTTGTCAGTCATTACGCACCTGCCTTCTCAGTCAGTACAGTCTTGATACGTGCGACGTCACGACGCACTTGTTTCAGAGTGTGAGTCTGAGCCAGCTGGCCGGTGGACGCTTGCATGCGCATGTTGAATTGCTCACGCAGCAGGCCCAGCAGCTCCTGGTTCAGTTCTTCGACGCTCTTTTGACGCAGATCTTGGGCTTTCATCACATCACCGTCTTAATTACGAAAGTGGTCTGAACAGACAGCTTAGCTGCGGCCAGGGCAAACGCTTCACGCGCCAGAGCCTCAGGTACACCGTCCATCTCGTACAGAACCTTGCCAGGCTGGATCGGGCAAACCCAGTATTCCACGTTACCCTTACCTTTACCCATACGAACTTCGAGGGGCTTTTCGGTGATGGGCTTGTCCGGGAACACACGGATCCAGATCTTACCTTGACGCTTAACGTGACGGGTCATGGCACGACGGGCTGCTTCGATTTGACGAGCAGTCAGTTGACCACGGGATGTCGCCTTCAGGCCAAAGGTACCGAAGGATACTTCGTTACCAGAGGTGGCCAGACCGCGGTTACGACCCTTGTGGGTCTTGCGGAATTTAGTACGCTTAGGTTGCAACATTTACCGAATCTCCTTACTTAGCAGCGCGGCGCTTGTTGTCACGCTTGGGCTTTGCAGGAGCTTGCTCTTGAGCAGCGGCAGCGTTAACAGCAGCCAGACCGCCCAGAACTTCGCCCTTGAAGATCCAAACTTTAACGCCGATCACACCGTAAGTGGTGTGGGCTTCAGAAGTTGCGTAGTCGATGTCGGCACGCAGGGTGTGCAACGGCACACGACCTTCACGGTACCATTCGGTACGCGCGATTTCAGCGCCGCCCAGACGACCGGAAACTTCCACTTTGATGCCCTTGGCACCCAGGCGCATTGCGTTCTGTACGGCGCGCTTCATAGCACGACGGAACATTACACGACGCTCCAGCTGGGAAGTGATGCTGTCGGCAACGAGTTTGCCATCCAGCTCCGGCTTGCGGACTTCGGAAATGTTGATCTGAGCAGGCACGCCAGCAATAGTGGCTACAGCTTTGCGCAGCTTCTCAACGTCTTCGCCTTTCTTACCGATGACAACACCCGGACGAGCGGTGTGAATGGTCACACGGATGCTCTTGGCCGGACGCTCAATGGTGATCTTGGACAAGGACGCGTTTTTCAGTTCCTTGGTCAGGAACTGGCGTACTTGAAAATCGCTGTACAGGTTGTCAGCGAAGTCTTTGGTGTTCGCGAACCAGGTAGAATTCCAAGGCTTGGTAATACCCAGGCGAATGCCATTAGGATGTACTTTCTGACCCATTGCTTATCTCCCAGCCTTAGCGTCGGATACCACTACAGTGATGTGAGCGGTACGCTTGAGGATACGATCCGCACGACCTTTGGCACGCGGACGGATGCGCTTCATGGAGGGACCTTCGTCGACCATGATAGTAGCAACACGCAGCGCGTCGATATCGGCGCCTTCGTTGTGCTCAGCGTTTGCAATGGCAGATTCCAGCACTTTCTTAACCAGCACTGCAGCCTTTTTCGGGCTGAAGGTCAGGATATTCAGAGCCTTGTCTACGGACAGACCACGTACTTGATCGGCTACCAGACGAGCTTTCTGGGCAGAAGTACGGGCATAACGGTGTTTAGCGATAGCTTCCATCATTTATCCCTTAGCGCTTCTTAGCCTTCTTATCAGCAGCATGGCCGCGATAAGTACGAGTCGGTGCGAATTCACCCAGTTTGTGACCGATCATTTCTTCGGTAACGAAAACCGGAACGTGCTGACGACCATTATGGACAGCGATGGTCAAACCGATCATGTTCGGGATGATCATTGAACGACGGGACCAGGTTTTAACCGGCTTTTTATCCCCGCTTTCCACCGCTTTCTCTACCTTCTTCAGCAAGTGCAGGTCAATAAATGGACCCTTCTTGAGAGAACGTGGCATGGTGATTCCTCTATGTTAACAATTACTTGTTACGACGACGTACGATGTACTTGTCGGTACGCTTGTTCTTACGGGTCTTGAAGCCTTTAGCCTTCTGGCCCCATGGGGACACAGGCTGCATGCCCTTGTTACGACCCTCACCACCACCGTGCGGGTGGTCAACCGGGTTCATCGCCATACCGCGAACGGTCGGACGAATACCACGCCAGCGGTTTGCACCGGCTTTACCCAGTTGACGCAACATGTGCTCGGAGTTACCGACTTCACCGATGGTAGCGCGGCACTCGGCCAGAACTTTACGTACTTCGCCGGAACGCAGACGCAGAGTTACATAGTTACCTTCACGAGCCAGGATCTGGATGAAAGTACCAGCGGAACGAGCCAGCTGGGCACCTTTACCAGGCTTCATCTCTACAGCGTGAACGGTAGAACCAACCGGGATGTTGCGCATCGGCAGGGCGTTACCTACCTTGATGGCTGCATCAGCACCAGAAGCGATCGCGTCACCAGCTTTGAGGCCTTTCGGAGCCAGGATGTAACGACGCTCACCGTCTGCATACAACACCAGAGCGATGTTAGCGGTACGGTTCGGATCGTATTCCAGGCGCTCTACTTTAGCCGGGATACCGTCTTTGTCGCGCTTGAAGTCGACGATACGGTAGTGCTGCTTGTGACCACCACCGATATGACGGGTAGTGATACGGCCGTTGTTGTTACGACCACCGGACTTGCTTTTGCTGTCCAGCAGAGCGGCGAAGGGCTTGCCCTTGTACAGCTCTTGATTGACGATCTTGACGACGTGGCGGCGGCCCGGAGAAGTAGGCTTGCACTTAACGATTGCCATTTTTGAGAACTCCTCTTACTCGGCTGCGCCCATGAAGTCGATGTCCTGACCAGCTTTCAGGGTCACATAAGCCTTTTTCCAATCGGAACGACGGCCTACGCGTGCACCTGCGCGCTTGGTCTTACCCTTCATGTTCAGGGTACGGACGGTCTCAACTTCGACCTCGAACAGTTTCGCAACTGCAGCTTTGACTTCCGCCTTGGTAGCATCAACAGCAACTTTGAACACGATAGTGTTCTGCTTTTCTGCAACCATGGTGCTCTTTTCAGAGATGTGCGGAGCCTTCAGAACTTTCAGCAGACGCTCTTCACGGATCATGCCAGCATCTCCTCGATTTGCTTAACTGCGTCAGCAGTCATCAGAACCTTGTCGAAAGCGATCAGGCTGACCGGGTCGATACCGGCAACGTCACGCACGTCAACTTTGTACAGGTTGCGAGCAGCCAGGAACAGGTTCTCATCGACTTCAGCAGTCACGATCAGAACGTCAGTCAGTTCCATTTCTTTCAGCTTGGCGATCAGTTCTTTGGTCTTCGGAGCTTCGATGCCGAACTTCTCAACAACGATCAGGCGCTCTTGACGTACCAGCTCGGACAGAATGCTACGGATAGCGCCGCGGTACATCTTCTTGTTTACTTTCTGGCTGTGATCTTGCGGCTTAGCAGCAAAAGTCACACCACCGGAACGCCAGATGGGCGAACGGATGGAGCCAGCACGGGCACGACCAGTACCCTTCTGACGCCACGGCTTTTTGCCGCCACCAGACACTTCAGAGCGAGTCAGCTGCGCACGAGTACCCTGACGGGCACCAGCGGCATATGCAACGACGACCTGGTGAACCAGAGCTTCGTTGAATTCGCGCCCGAAGGTAGTCTCGGAAACTTCAAGAGCGCTCTTGGCGTCTTTCATTACCAATTCCATTACTATCTCCTCAGACGTTACGCTTTGACGGCAGGTTTGACGATCACGTTGCCGTTGGTTGCACCCGGTACTGCACCTTTGATGAGCAGCAGGTTGCGTTCAGCGTCAACACGAACCAGTTCCAGGTTCTGAGTCGTTACACGCTCAGCACCCATGTGACCAGCCATCTTTTTGCCCTTGAATACACGACCCGGAGTCTGGTTCTGACCGATAGAACCCGGAACGCGGTGAGACAAGGAGTTACCGTGGGTCATATCCTGGGTGCGGAAGTTGTGGCGCTTAACAGTACCAGCAAAGCCCTTACCTTTGGATGTGCCGGTAACGTCTACCAGCTTAACGTCAGCGAGAAGATCTACTTTCAGCTCGCTACCAACAGTGAAAGTTTCACCGTTGTTCAGGCGGAATTCCCACAGACCGCGACCGGCTTCTACACCAGCTTTGGCGAAGTGGCCAGCTTCCGGCTTGGTCACACGGCTGGCTTTCTTGGCGCCAGTGGTAACCTGAATAGCGTTGTAGCCGTCGGTTTCTACAGATTTGACCTGAGTTACACGGTTAGCTTCAACTTCGATAACAGTCACCGGGATAGAAACGCCATCTTCAGTGAAGATGCGAGTCATACCCACTTTGCGACCTACAAGACCGATTGTCATTGTTATCAACCTCTTTCCGTAATTAACCCAGGCTGATCTGGACGTCTACACCAGCTGCCAGATCCAGACGCATCAGGGCGTCTACGGTCTTGTCAGTCGGCTCAACGATGTCTACCAGACGCTTGTGAGTGCGGATCTCGTACTGATCACGCGCATCTTTGTTGACGTGCGGGGAGATCAGGACGGTGAAGCGCTCTTTGCGAGTCGGCAGCGGAATAGGACCGCGAACCTGCGCGCCAGTGCGCTTAGCAGTTTCAACGATTTCCGCAGTGGATTGATCAATCAGGCGATGATCAAAAGCCTTCAGGCGGATACGGATTCTTTGGTTCTGCATTGACAGAGCTCCAATAGATAAAAGAACATAAACCAACACCGCCCGACCGAGATTTCTCCCGCCAGAGGTGTGATTTTTCACGTTTCCCCCCATATCGGGAGGACTGTATGGCTGGCTCCTGTAAACAGGAAACTCAGCAGCAGACATATCGTCTGGCTTACCTCATGGGTAAGCGGAGGGGATTATACGGATTTTTCAAATTTGCGCAAGGGAGAGCGAACAGATTATGCGCAGTTTTATGTGACAGATGGATCTCTCCTGCGGCAACACACTCTGCTGCCAACACCAAGGTAACGACAATGTTACAAGCAGACTGGTAGACTGTGCGCTTGCCTCTGTCAGTGGAACGACATCCCATGCTCAAAGATCAAAAGAAAGCCTATCAGTATGGCCTTTGCGCCGTTGCCCTCTGGTCGACGGTCGCCACAGCCTTCAAGATCTCCCTCGCCTATTTCGAACCTGTGCAACTGTTGCTTGTGGCCGCCTTCACCTCGACTCTCACGCTGACAGCCGTCGTCGCCAAACAGGGCAAACTGCCGCTGCTGGGGAGCTACATCAAGGCCCGCCCTATCTACTACCTGACTCTGGGCGTGCTGAATCCCTTTCTCTATTACCTGTTGCTGTTCAAAGCCTATGATCTGCTGCCTGCCCAGCAGGCACAGACCCTCAACTACACCTGGGCCATTACCCTCAGTCTGCTGGCCGTCCCCTTCCTCGGCCAGAAGCTGCGTCGGCGTGATTGCGTCGCTATCGTGCTGGGGTATTTTGGCGCGCTGGTGATCGCCACCAGAGGGGATGTATTCGGCCTCCAGTTCGACAGCCCCCTCGGCGTGACGCTGGCGCTGGTCTCGACCCTCATCTGGGCCAGCTACTGGATCCTCAACACCCGCAATCAGGGCGATCCCATTGTCAGCCTGTTGCTCGGCTTTATGATCAGCCTGCCTTTTATCGTCGTGGCGACCTGGTTGCTCTCCGATTTTGCCATGACCGCCTGGCAGGGATGGGCTGGTGCCATCTATGTGGGACTGTTCGAAATGGGCTTCGGTTTCGTGCTCTGGCTGATGGCGCTGCGCCATGCCACCAACACGGCCCCCATCAGCAACCTCATCTTCATCTCGCCGTTTGCCTCACTGGTGCTGCTCAACCTGTTGATCGGCGAAGCCATCCATCCGGCCACCCCCATCGGGTTGGCGCTCATCGTTGCCGCCCTGCTGATCCAGCAGCTCAAGTACGGCAAACGCTATCGTGCATCAGTCGAAACAAAGAGCTGACCATGCAGAAGGGCGTATCCACGGATACGCCCTTCTCTCAATCCATCCACTCCTGTGGCTGATGTTTCGGCAGCCGCATCTCGACCAGCAAGCCGCCGAGATCCGAGCTTCCCAGCCGGATAGTGCCGTGGTGCTGGGCGACTATCTTGGCCACGATAGCCAACCCCAGCCCACTACCGCCGACGGTCCGCGCCACATTCCCCTGAGTAAACGGCTTGAGCACCCGGGAATAGTCCTGCTCCGGAATGCCGGGGCCATCATCGGAGAGGCGCAAGCGCACCCAGTGCCCATCGTCCTTGAGCTCGGCATGCAAGCGGCTCGCCCCATAACGCTGCGAGTTGCTTGAGAGGTTGTTCAACACCCGCCGGATACTGACCGGATTGCAGGCCACCCGCACCGCCTCTTGCGGCAGCGCCAGATCGACCTCCAGCCCCTGCTCCGAGTAGATCAGCAAGGTATCGTGCACCAGCTGGGTCAGATCGATCGGCTCCAGATCCTGACCCTCATCCGGGCGGATGTAATCGATGAACTGATCGATGATGGCATTCGACTCATCGATGTCGGCGTTGATGCTCTCCTTGAGGTACTCGTCACCGGAGGACATCATCTCGGTCGCCAGCCGGATGCGGGTCAGCGGGGTGCGTAGATCGTGGGAAACCCCCGCCATCATCAGGTTACGCTCTTCGATCAGGCTCTTGATGGAGTGCGACATGTGGTTGAAGGTGCGGGTCAGTCGCCGCACTTCCCGTGATCCCAGCTCCCCCAGCGCCTCCGGGAAATGGCCTCTGGCCACCGCAACTGCACCAGCCTCGAGATCCTCGAGCGGGCGTACCAACTGCCGGGCAAAACGCCAGGCCGCAAACAGGGTGATCACCAACAACACGCTCAGATAGATGATGAGGGGTTCGATATCGTCATCTTCAATCTCGGTCAGCGGGATCCGCACCCAGATTTTGCTGGCCTGCGGCGGCTGGATCCAGATGATGTAGTGATCCTGGATCTCGACCCGCACCTTGGCCGGGCCGCCCAGTTCGCGGCTGATGTTCTCCTCCAGATAGGGGTACGGCTTGGCATCGTTGAAGCCATGCTGCACCGCCTCGCTCTGGGTATAGATGTCGGTACCGGTCGTCACATAGACCAGCGCCTCGGCATCTTCGCTCAGCGCCAGTTGTTCAGTGTTGACCGGAAAGATCAGCTTGACCTGATTGGCCAGCAAGTGACTGATCTGCTTGACGGTGGGTGCCAGCAGATAGTTGTAGAAGGTGACGTAGGAGACTGCTTGATAGACCACCAGAACGGCGGCCAGAAACCAGAGCATGCGCGAGAACATGCTGCCGACCTTTTTCATGCACCGTCACCATCTGGCACGAACACATACCCCAGACCCCAGACGGTCTGCAGGTAGCGGGGCTGGGCCGGATCCTGCTCGAGCAGGCGGCGCAGGCGAGAGACCTGCACGTCGATGCTGCGCTCGGTGGCGGTGTATTCGCGGCCACGGGCCAGATTCATCAGCTTGTCGCGGGAGAGCGGCTCGCGCGGATGGCTGACCAGCACTTTGAGCACCGCAAATTCACCGCTGGTGAGCGCCATCGGCTCGCCATCCCGGCTCAGCTCGCGGGTCGCCAGATTGAGCTGGAAGGCACCGAAGTTGACCACCTTCTCTGCAGCCGAGGGAGCCCCCGGCAGCTCGACGGTATGGCGGCGCAGCACGGCACGGATCCGCGCCAGCAGTTCGCGGGGGTTGAACGGTTTGGGCAGATAGTCATCAGCCCCCATCTCGAGCCCGACGATGCGATCCACTTCATCCCCCTTGGCGGTGAGCATCAGCACCGGGATCTGGTTGCCAGCCTCGCGCAGACGGCGGCAGATGGAGAGTCCATCCTCCCCCGGCAGCATCAGGTCGAGCACCATCAGGCTGAAGTTTTCACGAGTCAGCAGGCGATCGGCCTGTTCGCCATTAGCCACGCCGCGCACCACGAATCCCTGCTCGGTGAGATAGCGTTCCAACAGGGAACGTAATTTCAGGTCATCGTCCACGACCAGGACCTTGTATTGCTGCTGACTCATTGCTTTGCCTCTTCATTCTTTCGCTGCCCACCATACTAGGGGGGGATATCGCGGGAGAAAAGCATAAATATGTTACCGGTTATTACCCATGATCAGAGCGTGACGGCCGTCAAGCCCTCCTCCAGACCAGTACCGCTGAATGGCTCCCGCCAAGCTGGCGCAATTTCTCTCGACAGAAGGAGGACAAAAGCTAATATTCCCGAGCAGTTAGCGATGATTACCCCTCTTTGACCAGGTCCGCATCACCATGAAGACAAAGCTGATCACCCGCGAAGGCTACAACAAGCTGAAAGAAGAGCTCGATTTCCTCTGGCGTCAGGAGCGCCCCGAGGTCACCAGAAAGGTGGCATGGGCCGCCAGCCTAGGGGATCGCAGCGAAAATGCCGACTACCAGTACAACAAGAAGCGACTGCGGGAGATCGATCGGCGGGTGCGTTACCTGCGCAAATGTCTCGAAGAGCTGGGGATCGTCGACTATGCCCCCGCGCAGGAGGGCAAAGTCTTCTTCGGTGCCTGGGTCGAGGTGGAAAACGAAGAGGGCGAGACCAAGCGCTTTCGCATCGTCGGCTATGACGAGATCTTCGAGCGCAAGGATTACATCTCCATCGACTCCCCCATGGCCCGCGCCCTGCTCAAGAAAGAGGTCGGTGATGAAGCCATCGTCCGTACGCCAGTTGGTGACGTCTGCTGGTATATCAACGAGATCAGCTACCCCAAATAGCCGGACTACTGGTGAGCTGCTTGCCACAGGCACATCCTGAGTCACAGGTGCAATGGCAAGATATGCGCTCTCCCCTGCGACTTATCAGTCTGACGGGTGCAGACCCCGGCGCAGGGTGGCATCCCGCAACACGACCCCATATAGTGCTCACACTTGGCGCCTGATGGCGCGGACTCGACCACAGAGGCCCTCAACAACATCATGATGCAAACCATAGAGAGACAGATTGCCGGTGAGCTCAATGCTCGCCCGGAGCAGGTGCAGGCCGCAGTGCGCCTGCTGGATGAAGGCTCGACCGTGCCCTTTATCGCCCGTTACCGTAAAGAGGTGACCGGCGGTCTGGACGATAGCCAGTTGCGCACCCTAGAGAGCCGCCTCGGCTATCTGCGTGAACTGGAAGATCGCCGTCAGGTGATCATTCGCTCCATCGAAGAGCAGGGCAAGCTGACCCCCGAGCTGATGCGCGAATTGAATGGTGCCGACAGCAAGACCCGGCTGGAAGATCTCTACCTCCCCTACAAGCCCAAACGCCGCACCAAGGGGCAGATGGCGATCGAAGCCGGGTTGGAGCCGCTGGCCAACCTGCTGCTCAGCGACCCGATGCAGGATCCCGAGCAAGCTGCAGCCACCTTCCTCAATCCCGAACAGGGCATTGCCGACAGCAAGGCTGCCCTCGACGGCGCCCGCTATATTCTGATGGAGCGCTTCGCCGAGCAGGCCGACCTGCTGGAGAAGCTGCGCGACTACCTGTGGCAAAATGCCACCCTGCGCGCCCGCGTGGTGGCAGGCAAGGAGCAGGAAGGGGCCAAGTTCAAGGACTATTTCGAACACGACGAACCCCTGCACAAGGCCCCCTCCCACCGGGTGCTGGCCATGCTGCGCGGCCGCAATGAGGGGATCCTCAATCTGGCGCTGGTCACCGGTGACGACGAGAGTACCAGCCCCTGCGAAGGGATCATTGCCCACCACCTCAAGCTCAATCTGCAGAACCGCCCGGCCGACAAATGGCTGCAGGGGGTAGTGAGCTGGACCTGGAAGATCAAGTTGTCGCTTCAAATGGAGACCGAGCTGATCGGTCGCATCCGCGAGTCGGCAGAGGAGGAGGCGATCAAGGTGTTCGCCATGAACCTCAAGGATCTGCTGATGGCGGCCCCAGCGGGCATGCGCTGCACCATGGGGCTGGATCCGGGCATCCGCACCGGGGTCAAGGTTGCCGTGGTGGATGCCACCGGCAAACTGGTCGATCACGCCACCATCTATCCGTTCGAACCAAAACGCCAGATTGATCAGAGCCTCAAGACCCTGAGCGAGCTGTGCCAGAAACACAAGGTCGAGCTCATCAGCATCGGCAACGGTACCGCTTCGCGGGAGACCGACCGGCTGGTCAGCGACCTGTTCGAGCGCTACCCCGCCGCCAAGGCGCAGAAGATAGTGGTGAGCGAAGCGGGGGCCTCGGTCTACTCCGCCTCCGAGCTCGCCTCTCTGGAGTTCCCGGATCTCGACGTCTCGATCCGTGGCGCCGTCTCCATCGCCCGCCGCCTGCAAGACCCGCTGGCCGAGCTGGTCAAGATCGATCCCAAGAGTATCGGGGTGGGCCAGTATCAGCACGACGTCGGCCAGAGCCAGCTGGCCCGCCGGCTGGATGCCGTGGTCGAGGATTGCGTGAACGCGGTCGGGGTCGATGTGAACACCGCCTCGGTCGCCCTGCTCAACCGGGTTTCCGGCCTCTCCCAAACGCTGGCCCAGAACATCGTCGCCTATCGGGATGAGCACGGCGCTTTCAAGAGCCGTCAGCAGTTGCTGAAAGTGAGCCGACTCGGCCCCAAAGCCTTCGAACAGTGCGCCGGCTTCCTGCGCATTCGAGGCGGCAGCAATCCCCTCGACAGCTCGGCTGTACACCCGGAGTCCTATCCGGTCGTGGAGCGGATCCTCGCCAAGCTGGAGCAGACCGTGGAGAGCCTGCTCGGCAACAGCAGCCTGCTGCGCAGCCTGAAACCGGCCGATTACACCGATGAGCAATTCGGCGTGCCCACCATCACCGACATCATCGGCGAGCTGGACAAGCCGGGCCGCGACCCGCGCCCCGAGTTCAAAACAGCGACCTTCAAGGAAGGGGTGGAGCAGATCAGCGACCTGGTGCCCGAGATGGTGCTGGAAGGGGTGGTCACCAACGTCACCAACTTCGGCGCCTTCGTCGATATCGGTGTTCATCAGGACGGGCTGGTGCACATCTCCTCCCTGACCGACCGTTTCGTCAAGGATCCCCGTGAGGTGGTCAAGGCCGGCGACATTGTGCGGGTCAAGGTGCTGGAGGTGGACGCCCCGCGCAAGCGGATCAGCCTGACCATGCGCCTCGACGAAAAGGCAGGGCAGCCCGCCCGCAAGCCGGCTGAAGCGCGCAACAGCTGTGCTGGCAACACCAAACCAAGAAATGAGCCGCGCCAAAGCCCCCCTATGGGTGGTGCCATGGGCAACGCCTTCGCGGCAGCGCTCTCCAAAGCGAAAAAGTAACGAAACCGTCCGGAACGCCTCTGAATGCAAAAAGCCCCTCAAGGGGCTTTTTTACACGCGAAGCTCAGGATCACTGCGTCAGGGCAGCAAGAATGCTCTCGGGCTCTCCATGCTGGGCCAGCACCTCCCGCAGTCGGTTGAATGCCTTGCAGGCCTCTTGCGGATACTTGCCGTAAGAGACGACGCCGGTGTGGCTCCAGCCTGCCGCCAACATAACTTTCTTCTTGAAACTGGTTCCTTCAGTTCCCCCTCCTCCGAGCTGCATCAGAAACTGCTCCATCTGCAGGTGGGGGGGCGGTACACGGGAGAAGGTGGTGAAATCTTCCGCTTTGACTTCATCGAAATGCATGACAGCTCCTGTGAAATTGGAATGGGCCTGATCTTCAGGTTAGTTGCAAAACAGGCAAAGCAGCTGAAAGTTTGGCGAGGGTGATTCAGATATGCAGACTGAGGGACTGGGTAGAGGCCGGGCTGACAGCCTGTTGATAGTGGCTCGCGATGACGCTGTTGCGCTTGTCCATATAGGCGCTCAGCACACCGCCCGATTTCGCGCTCTGCTCGGCCATCAGCTCTTTGCGCGCCTTGGCCTCACTCGCGGCGGCGCTGCGCGCAACGGCCAAATCCTGCGCAGAAGGCTCGGCAGGCGCCAGCGCTGCAGTGCGGATCTGCTGCATCTTGGCGATGGTAGCGGCAGGGTCACCGGGTACGACACTGGTATCGATCTGGACTTCGCCACCCGTTGCATAACGCTTGCCATCCGGCCCTTGCGTAAACTGATAGGTGGGCGAGCTGGCGTACTCACCACCCGCTGACTGGTGCGCCTGCTCGTGGGTTCGAACCTCCTTGTCACGCTCGACAAGATCCTGAACCTGCTGCTCTTGCCGCTGTTGCTGCTCCTGCTGTTTGGGATCTTGCTGCTTGCGCTGCCCATCCTCGCCGGTGGCCTCAACAAAGCGATTGTCTGGCAGTGTCGTCGGCGCTGGTTGCCCGGTTTCACGGCTGTTCTGGGAGGTCTGATTGCTGGAGGCCTGAGCGGCTTTGGATTTCTCTTTCTGGGAGCCGACTTCAGATTCGGCAACGGAGGCTTGGCCCGCTCGGGCCTGCGGGATCAGTTCTGCCCGGCGATTATCCGTCCTCGCCGCTTCCACTTGGGGTTGCAGCTGTGTCGGGATAAGAGGAGGCAGACTGACATTGATGTTCATCTCACACCCGGATGTCGATCAGGGTTCCCATCATATCGCTGGCAGTCTGCACTACCTTGGCGGAAGCGCCAGCCTGCTGCTCGGCCACCTTGAGATTGACGAGCTCATCGGTCACTTGCACCTGATCCCCGCTGGGGGTGTTGAGGCGGGCGATCTGATTGGATGCCTTGTCGGCAATCTGCTCGGCTCGCTGAAATCCCTGTACCCCGCTGTTGAAAGCAGAATCAATACGCATGATGTTACTCCTCTGGTCACAGCTTAATTATCCGCCAGACCAGAGGATTAATGAAGCTTGCAGGCTGTTTTTTAGCCAACAAAATCTCGAACGATTTCAATGAATTCGTCAGGATGGGAGATAAAAGGTGCGTGTGAGGCCTTATTAAGGGTCACGCTGCGGCTGGCAGGGTAGAGATCATCCAGCAGGGGAATGGCCGCCTTGGGTACCAATGAATCCAGTCGGCCATAGATCCGCAACCAGGGCAGATCCAGCTCCTGAAGCGGTTCGCGCAGATCAATCTCGGCCAACAGCGTCAGTCCAGCCTCGAGTGCGGCAAACGCGGGCGCCGGCCGCTCGGCCAGCCAGTGGCGCAACTGACGGATATCGTCCCGGGCGTGTTCACTGCCCATGGCCTGGATCGCCAGAAAACGCTCTATGGTCTGGCGAAAATCCCCTGCCAGCATCTGGTTGAAGCCGGTCAGTACCTTGGGGGCGATCCCCGGCCACTCATCGCGGGCCATGAAACAGGGAGAGCTGGCTACCGTGATCAGGGAGTGCAGCCGATCGGGATGCGTCAGCGCCAACTGGCTTGCCACCAGACCGCCGAGCGACCAGCCAAGCAGATGACACTTCTGCGGCAAGATGGCAGCCACCTGCTCGGCAAGCCAGGGCAGGCTGTAATCCACCTCGTCTGCCAGCAGGCTGTTGCCAAAACCGGGCAAATCTACCAGATGAACCCGATAGTGGGGCGCCAACTGTTGGGCAATGCCATGCCAGACCGCACCGTTCATCCCCCAACCGTGCAACAGCACCAGATCGGGCCCCTGGCCAAACTGCTCTACCGATATGCTCATCTAGACTCAAGATCCCTGTTCATGCTCTTGGGGTCAGCATGTTAAAGCGACTGCTCGCTAAAGCAAGCCCGCTGCTCGGCAGCCACGGTGACTGGCAAGGGAGTTGCCTGCTCTGCCATCAGCCTTGCGACAACGAGCCCCTGCTCTGCAGCTGGTGTCGGCAGGCGTTGCATCAATCAGAGCCAAGATGCCGCCTCTGCGCCGCACCGCTGGCTGCCTGTATAGAAGAGAGCATACCGGTCTGTGGTCGCTGCCAGCGCAGACCTCCCCCCTGGGAGCGGTTGCAGGTGATTGGCGACTACCGGGCCCCCTACCCCATGCTGATCCCCCGGCTCAAATATTCCGGTCAGATCCTGCTGGCACCGCTACTGGCACGCCTCTTGGCCGATCATCTGGATGGCTGCGAGCCGCCGGAGGCGATCATTCCGGTTCCCCTGCACTGGTGGCGGCAATGGCGGCGTGGGTTCAATCAGGCGGAGGAGATCGCACAAGCCCTTGGCGAGTTCACCGACATTCCCTGCGACAACACCCTACTGCAGCGCATCAAGTCGACCCCGCAACAAACAACCCTGAGCGCCGGGCAGCGGCGGCGCAATCTGCGCGGGGCATTCCGGATCCGCCCCCACCACTATCGCCATGTCGCCCTGCTCGATGACGTCGTGACCACAGGCGCCACCGCCGGTCAGCTCAGCCGTTTGCTCCATGAGAGCGGCATCACAAAGGTGGAAGTGTGGGCAATCTGTCGTACCCTGCGGCACAGCAAGTAGCCATAGGCATGCTACCCAAGCATTAATAACCGCGTTATCATGAATACCCTAGTCGTACACTCAGGTTTATGAGGATAGTGATGATCAGCATTTCCGACGCCGCCCAGGCCCATTTCCGTAAACTGCTGGAAAAACAGCCTGATGGCACCAATATCCGGGTGTTTGTGGTCAATCCGGGAACCCAGAATGCCGAGTGTGGCGTATCGTATTGCCCGCCCGATGCCGTGGACCCGGAAGATCAACACCTGCCCTTCAGCGGCTTCGACTGCATGGTCGATCCCCTGAGCGCCCCCTTCCTGGTGGATGCCACCATCGACTTCGTGACCGATCAGATGGGCTCCCAGCTCACCCTGAAAGCACCGAACGCCAAGATGCGTAAAGTGGCCGACGACGCGCCGCTGATCGAGCGCATCGAGTACGTGTTGATGTCCGAAGTGAACCCTATGCTGGCCGGTCACGGTGGCAAGGTCACCCTAGTCGAGCTGACTGAAGACAAACTGGCCATCCTGCAGTTTGGTGGTGGTTGCAACGGTTGCTCCATGGTCGATTACACCCTTAAAGAGGGGATCGAGAAGCAGCTGCTGGAGAAGTTCCCGGGTGAGCTCAACGGCGTGAAAGACGCCACCGAGCACCAACGCGGCGACCACTCCTACTACTGATTTGCAGCCCTTGCAGCAAAGAAAAGGCCCCGCCATCCGGCGGGGCCTTTTGCATGGGCAATCGGCAGATTACTCGTCCTTCTTGTCTCGCGACAGCAGGGCGATGGCCGCCTCTTTCGGGTTCTTACCCTCGTAGAGCACCTTGAAGATCTGCTCGCAGATGGGCATCTCGACGCCGCAGCGGGCCGCCAGCAGATGCACCTCTTTGGTGTTGCGATACCCCTCCACCACCTGACCGATCTCGGTCATGGCGGTGTTCACATCCTTGCCAGCCCCGAGGGCCAGCCCGAAGCGACGGTTGCGCGACTGGTTGTCGGTACAGGTGAGCACCAGATCCCCGAGCCCCGCCATCCCCATAAAGGTTTTGGCATCGGCACCCAGCGCCGCACCCAGACGCTGCATCTCCACCAGACCCCGGGTGATGAGCGCGGTTCTGGCATTGGCGCCAAACCCGAGCCCGTCGGAGAGACCGGCACCGATGGCGATGACGTTCTTCACCGCCCCACCCAGCTGCAGACCGACGAAGTCCGGATTGGTATAGACCCGGAAGGAGCGGCCACAGTGCAGTAGATGGGAGAGATCGTCGGCAAACTCATCGTGAGTCGAGGCGACAGAGATGGCGGTCGGCAGACCGGCAGCCAGCTCCTTGGCGAAGGTGGGGCCGGAGATCACCGCCAGCGGTATCTCGTCACCCAGCACTTCACGAGCCACATCCTGCAGCAGACGGCCACTGTCCGGCTCCAGACCCTTGGTGGCCCATGCGATACGGGTATCAGGGCGCAGGAAGGGCTTGATCCGGGTCAGCACATCGCCAAATACATGGCTTGGCACGACCAGCAGCAGCACGGGGGCAGCCTGTACCGCACGTTGCAGATCCGCAGTCAGCTGCAGATCGGCGGGAAAAGGGACATCAGGCAAAAATGCCTTGTTGCAGCGGTCTTGTTCCAGCTCGGCGACATGGGTGGGGTCGTGACCCCACAGCAGGGTCGGATGACCGTTGCGCGCCAGAGAAATGGCAAGGGCGGAGCCATAAGACCCCGCCCCCAAGACCGAGATAGCGATCTGGTCAGCCATTATCAGGCTTCCGCAGTCGCCTGCTGGGCCTGAGCTTGCGCCATGTGCTGGGCAAACAGGGCATCGAAGTTGACCGGTGCCAGGTTCAGCTGCGGGAAGGAACCCTTGCTCACCATGTTGGCCACGGCTTCGCGGGCATACGGGAACAGGATGTTCGGGCAGAAGGCAGCCAGGCAGTGAGCCAGTTGCGGCTCCGGCAGGTTACCGATAGTGAAGATACCGGCTTGCTGTACTTCGCACAGGAAGGCAGTTTCGGTTTCCAGTTTGCAAGTCACGGTCAGGGTCAGAACAACCTCGTACACGCTCTCAGCCAGGATGTTGGTCTTGGTATCCATATCCAGCTTGACGTCCGGCTGCCACTCTTTCTGGAAGATGTGCGGGGTGTTCGGCGCTTCGAAAGAGACATCCTTGGTGTAAACACGCTGGATGTGGAATTCCGGTTGTACTTCCTGGTTGTTGATCTCGTCAGCCATTTCGTTTGATTCCTTGTTATATGGATAAGTGGGCTCAGGCCCTGCTTAAATCAGCGTTTCTTGGTTACCGGCAGATTTTCTGCACGCCATTGGGCCATGCCACCGCCGAGCACATAAACCTGCTTGAAGCCAGCTTTGCTCAGCTGACGGCCCGCGCCGCCCGCAGTCATTCCCGACTCGCACACCACTATGATGGGGGCATCTTTATGCTTTTCAACCGGGCCCAGATTATTGCTCTGGATCTGGGTCAGCGGCAGGTGCTGGGCACCGGCCAGATGGCCCTTGGCATACTCTTCCTGACTGCGAATATCCACCACGGTGGCATTCTCGCGGTTGATCAGCAGGGTCGCGGTGTGGTTGTTGACGGTTTTTACCGGGGACAAACGGGCACGCACAGTGGTGTAAACCAGGGTGCCAGCCAGACCCAACCAGGCTGCGGTCAGCAGCGGGTTACGGGCCGCAAAATCCAAATACTCTTGCATCTTCTACTATCCAGGGACCAAGACAAGGGCCCGAGTATACATGGGGGTATTGATAAGATCAGCCATCTTGGCGGCAAAGCGCGAGCAGGCTCCCATCCTCATTGGGCATCGATCATGGCAGGAAGGGCGTGGCTTGCGGGGCAGCAGGAGCGCCCCTTGGCTATCAGGTGACTATTTCGGCAGATGTAGTAATATTACGCTAGTTTCATTTCCCGCATTTTTTCCAATCCGAGAGGACATAGTCTTATGTCAACAGCTAAGAAACCTTTGGTTCTGGTCATCATGGACGGTTGGGGCTACAGCACCAAGCAAGAGCACAACGCCGTCGCTGCCGCCAAGACTCCCAACCTCGATCGTCTGGCCCGTGACTACACCAGCACCCTGATCTCCGGCTCCGGTCTGGACGTCGGTCTGCCGGATGGCCAGATGGGCAACTCCGAAGTGGGCCACGTCAACATCGGTGCCGGTCGCATCGTCTATCAGGAGCTGACCCGCATCTCCAAAGACATCCAGGACGGCGAATTCTTCCAGAACGTCGAGCTGGCCAAGGCTGTTGACGCTGCCGTCACCAACGGCAAAGCCGTTCACATCATGGGCCTGATGTCTCCGGGTGGCGTACACAGCCACGAAGAGCACATCATGGGCATGATCGAAATGGCTGCCAAGCGTGGCGCCGAGAAGATCTACCTGCACGCCTTCCTGGATGGCCGCGACGTTCCGCCGCGCTCCGCCCAGTCCTCCATCGAGCTGTTCGATGCCCTGTTCGCCAAGCTCGGCAAGGGTCGTTTCGCCTCCATGATCGGCCGTTACTTCGCCATGGACCGTGACAACCGCTGGGATCGCGTGCAGCAAGCCTATGACCTGATGACCCAGGGCAAGGGCGAGTTCACCGCCGAGAGCGCCACCGAAGCACTGGCTGCCGCTTATGCTCGCGACGAGAACGACGAGTTCGTCAAAGCCACCCGCATCGGCGAAGCTGCCCCGATGGAAGATGGTGATGCGCTGATTTTCATGAACTTCCGTGCCGACCGTGCCCGTGAAATCACCCGCGCCTTCGTTGACACCGACTTCACCGGCTTCGCCCGTGCAGTCGAGCCGAAGCTGAACTTCGTGATGCTGACCGAATACGCGGCCGACATCAAAACCGCCTGTGCCTACCCGCCGACCGCTCTGGTCAACACCCTGGGTGAGTGGCTGGCCAAGCAGGGCAAGACCCAGCTGCGCATCTCCGAAACCGAGAAGTATGCTCACGTTACCTTCTTCTTCAACGGTGGCGAAGAGTCCTGCTTCACCGGCGAAGATCGCGAGATCGTGGCCAGCCCGAAAGTGGCGACCTATGACCTGCAGCCGGAGATGAGCTCCGAAGAGCTGACTGACAAGCTGGTTGCGGCCATCAAGAGCGGCAAGTACGACGTCATCATCTGTAACTACCCGAATGGCGACATGGTTGGTCACACCGGTGTGTTTGATGCCGCAGTCAAAGCGTGTGAAGCCGTTGACCACTGCATCGGTCGCGTCACCGACGCCCTGGCCGAAGTGGGTGGCGAGTGCCTGATCACTGCCGACCACGGTAACGCCGAGAAGATGCTGGACGAAGAGACAGGTCAGGCCCACACCGCCCACACCAATCTGCCGGTTCCGCTCATCTATTTCGGTCGCAAAGCCGAGGTGGTTGAAGGTGGCAAACTGTCCGATCTGGCCCCCACCATGCTGACCCTGATGGGTCTGCCGGTGCCGCCGGAAATGACTGGCAAGCCCCTGATGATTCTGAAATAATCCTTCCCCATGCGGGGATGCGAAGTTATTTCACAGAAAACCAGTCGCGTCGGCCTGTTGGCCGGCGCGCTGTTTTTTTGCCTGTCGTTTGGCGCCAGCAAACCGGCTTTGGCCGCCAATCAGCAGCTGGGGACCATGCAGTCCCAGATCAAAGAGCAACAGAAGACCATCAAGCTCAGCAAGCAGGAGCTTGCCAAGCTCAATACCCAGCTCAAGGCTGACGAGCAGGCCATCTCGGCCGCCGCCGCCAAACTCAACCAGACCAGGCAGCAGTTGAAGCAGAACCAGCAGACGCTGGCGACCCTGCAAAAAGACAAGCTGGCGCTGGAAGTTCAAGCCAAACATCAAAAGCAGTTGCTGGCCAAACAGGCGGAGAGCGCCTTTCAGGCGGGCAACCACGACTACCTCAAACTGCTGCTCAATCAGCAGGATCCGGCCAAACTGAGCCGCTCCCTCGACTACTACGACTACCTCAACAAGGCCCGCATCGAGGCCATCGACGCCCTGCGCGCCACCCGTGACAAGCTGGCGAAAAACCAGCAGGCCACCAAAGAGACCGAAACCAGACTGCAGACCCTGCTTGCCGAACAGCAGGAACATCACCAGACCCTGCTGGCCAGCCAGCAGAGCCGGGCCAAGGTGCGCAACCAGTTGCAGCAGTCGGTACAGGATGACGAGCAGAAGCTGACCCAGCTGGTCAAGGCGGAGAAGGCGCTGAAAGCCCGGCTGGAAGAGCTGCGCCGCCAGCGGGAAGAGCAGGAGCGCCGCGAACGGGCCGAACGGGAGCGGCTGGCCAAGCTGAAAGCGGAACAGGAGCGTCAGCGCAAGCTGGCCGAGCAGCGCCGCGCCGAGCAACAACGACTTGCCGCCCAGCAGAACAAAACCGTCAAACCGGCAGAACCGGTCGAAGAGATGTCCAGTACCAAACCGGAGCGAGGCTCGGGGATTGGGACCGCAGGTTACTACAGCGGGCTCAAGACCAATGGCAGCCTGCGCTGGCCGGTACAGGGGCCGATCCTCATCGCCTACGGCTCGCCGCGCACCGCCCAGCTCAAGTGGAAAGGCACCCTGATCGGCGCCAGCGAAGGAACCCAGGTCAAGGCGGTCGCGCCGGGCCAGGTGGTTTACGCCGACTGGCTCGATGGCTTCGGTATGCTGCTGGTAATCGATCACGGTAAGGGCTATATGAGCCTCTACGGTCACAATCAGTCGCTGCTGCGTCAGGTTGGCCAGAATGTGGAACAGGGTGAACCGGTGGCGCTGGTCGGTGACAGTGGCGGTCAGGACAGACCGGGCCTCTACTTCGAAATTCGCTATCAGGGCGAGGCGATCAACCCGACCAAATGGCTGGCCAAGGGTTGAGTTAACCCGGCCGACAAACGCGTCACACACTCACTAGCAAAAGCCTGCATCACGCAGGCTTTTGTCGTTTCAGGAGCGCCCTCCCCATTGTCGGTCCCATTTGATGAAAAATTACCTAATTTTCCGCTCGGCTCAGGGGAAGACAACCAGACCGATCTGCTCCAGCAAGGTCTGCTGCTGATCCTCGTTAATTTGCACCCCTTGCAGATCGACCCGGCGCAGATCCAGCCCCGGCAGGTCGCACTGGCGCAGATCGCAGCCCTGCAGCTTGAAGCTGGTCCAGTCGATCTGGCCAAACTCGGAGCCGCTGAGATCGGAACCCGCAAGCGAGGCACCAAACAGGTTGGCCCCCTGCCAACGGTTGCCGGTCAGCTCGCACTTCTCCAGCAGGCAGCCCTCGAAGCTGGCATAGCTGAAGTTGTTGCCGGTCAGATGGGCCTCGCAGAAGTAGCTTTTGGCGGTGATCTGGTTGGCGAAGCTGGCGTGGCCGAAGTTGATACCGACCGCCTGACAGTCGCGCATCTCCAACCCCAGACACTGGCTGCGGCTGCAATCGGCCATGGTGAGATCGCAGCGCAGGAAGCTGGCCTCGCGCAGATCGCAACCCTGCAACAGGCAGCCCCGTTCACTCTCCCGATCGTAGAAGCTGCAGTCGATGAAGCGGCTATCGCTCAGATCCAGCCAGGAGAAATTGCAGCCGATAAAGCGGCACTCCGAGAACTGCTCCCCCTCCACATCCTGTTGTTCGAACCGGACATCCACGAACTGCTTGCCTCTGATCATCGGAAAACTCCTGCAAAAACGGCTTCATATGCTGACTTTATCCGCCAAAAACGGTAATGTTACATGTAACATCCACGCTGGACACCCCTATGAGCCCCACCCGCAAGCGCCGCCCCACCCTGCAAGATATCGCCGACCAGACCGGCGTGACCAAAATGACTGTCAGCCGCTATCTGCGCGACCCGCAGACCGTATCGGAGGGGACCCGCGAGCGGATCGCGGCTGTGGTGGAAGAGCTGGGTTATATCCCCAACCGGGCGCCGGATATTCTCTCCAACGCGACCAGCAAGGCGATCGGCATCCTGATCCCCTCCCTCTCCAACCAGGTCTTCTCGGCGGTGATCCACGGCATCGAGTCGGTGACCCGACCGGCCGGTTACCAGACCCTGCTGGCCCACTACGGCTACAGCCCGGAGCGGGAGGAGGAGCAGGTCGCATCCCTGCTCTCCTATCACGTGGATGGGCTGATCCTCTCCGACAGCCAGCACACCGAACGCACCCGCAAGATGATCGCCACCGCCGGCATTCCGGTGGTGGAGACCATGGATCTGCCGCAAACCCCCATCGACATGGTGGTCGGCATGGATCATAGAGCCGCGGCCCGGGCCATGGTAACAGAGATGCTGCACCGGGGCCGACGCAAGGTGGTCTATCTGGGAGCGCGGCTCGACGTGCGTACCCAGCTGCGGATGGAGGGTTACTATCAGGCGATGACCGACTTCGGCCTCACCGGCCAGCATCTGCTGACCGAACAATCCTCCAGCTTCACCCTGGGGGGTGAGTTGCTGGATCAGGCACTGGTGCGCTATCCCGACCTCGACGGCCTGTTCTGCACCAACGATGACCTGGCGGTGGGCGCCCTGCTGCAGTGTCAGGCCAAGTGGATCCCGGTGCCCCAGCAGATCGCCATCGCCGGTTGCAACGCCCTCGACATTGGCCACGCCATGACCCCCAAGCTGGCCAGTATCGCCACCCCGCGGGAAGCGATCGGTCGGGAGGCGGCCACCATGCTGCTGGCGCGTCTCAGCGGCCAATCCCAACCCGACACCCGCAAGGATATCGGCTTCTCCCTCTATGTCGGGGAGAGTCTGGGTTAATCCCTTCCCTCACCCACTTAAATCACGCCGATAACAAACAGGCCACCCGAGGGTGGCCTGTTTGGTTTTCGGCACAACTGATGCTTAGCGTTTTACCAGCTCAACCGCTTCGCGGGAGAGGCGGGTCACCTCTTCCCAGTTGCCGCTCTTGACCGCATCGGCCGGCAGCATCCAGGAGCCGCCGACGGTGGCCACGCACTTGAGCGCCAGATAGTCGGCCACGTTTTTCGGGCCGATACCGCCGGTCGGGCAGAACTTCACCTGGGGCAGCGGCGCGGCAATGGCAGAGAGCGCCTTGGTGCCGCCGTTCGCTTCGGCCGGGAAGAACTTCAGGTGGTCATAGCCCGCTTCCAGCGCCTGCATCACTTCAGACGGAGTTGCCACACCCGGGATCAGCGGCGCGGTGCTCTTGGCCGCGTGAGCCAGCAGGGCCGGCGTCATCCCCGGGGAGATGACGAAGCGGGCACCGGCGGCAACGGCTGCGTCAAACTGCTCGCAGTTGAGCACGGTACCGGCACCGACCATGGCATCCGGCATTGCCTTGGCAATGAGGGCGATGGCATCAAGCGCCACCGGGGTGCGCAGGGTGATTTCGAAGACAGAGATGCCGCCGTCGAGCAGCGCCTTGGCCATCGGCAGGGCCTGATCCAGCTCGTTGATAACCATCACGGGTACCAGCGGGGAGGCGGCAAACACCTCGGCCGGGGTCACTTTCCAGTTCTGCATAGCTCTTCCTTAGTCAAAGATGGTGGCGCCACACTCGGCGCTCGATACCGCGCGACGCATCACGCTGAACAGTTCACGGCCCCACCCCTCTTGTTCCAGAGTGAGGTCAATCTCGGCCTGGATACGGCCACTCAAATCGGTCAGGCAGTCGAGGCTGCCGTTTACCGCATCAACCCGCAGCAGATCGCCGTCGGCCAGCAGGCCAATGGCCCCGCCGTGCAGCGCTTCCGGGGTGACGTGGATGGCGGCCGGGATCTTGCCGGATGCGCCGGAGAGGCGGCCATCGGTGACCAGCGCCACCTTGTAACCCGCCTTCTGCAGGTTGCCGAGCACCGGCATCAGCTTGTGCAGCTCCGGCATGCCGTTGGCTGCCGGGCCATTGTGGCGCACCACGATCACGGCATCCTGATTAAGATCGCCCGCCTTGTAGGCCGCTTCCACCGCATGCTGGGAGGAGAAGACCCGCGCTGGCGCTTCGATCACCCGATACTCGGGAGCCACGGCGGAGACCTTGACCACGGCGCGGCCCAGATTGCCCGCCAGCAGCTTGGTGCCGCCGGTGGCCTGGAATACGCTGCCGGAAGGCGACAGCACGCTCGCGTCGCCGCTCTCGCCCACCGGCTGCCATACCAGCTGGCCATCGACCAGTGCCGGACGGCTGAGGTAATCCTGCATCTCGCCAAAGACCGGAGTGGCATCCATGTGGATCAGCCCCTCTTGCGCCAGACGGCGCATCAGGCCGGGCACGCCGCCCGCCTGTTCGAAGGCGTTGACGTCAGCCGGGCCGTTCGGGTACATGCGAACCAGCAGCGGCACCACGTCGGATAGATCGCTGATGTCATCCCAGGTCAGTACCAGACCGGCCGCGCGGGCCAGTGCCACCATGTGGATGCTGTGGTTGGTGCTGCCGCCGGAGGCGAGCAGGGCCACCAGACCGTTGACCAGCGAGCGCTCATCCAGCACCTCGCTCAACGGGCGATAGGCCGGGGAACCCGGGATCATGGCGCTGATACGACGGGCCGCTTCGGCGGTCAGGGCGCGGCGCAGCTCGCTATGCGGGTGCACAAAGGCGGAGCCCGGCAACATCAGGCCCATGGCCTCGAACACCAGCTGGTTGGTGTTGGCGGTGCCGTAGAAGGTGCAGGTGCCTGCCGCGTGGTAGGCGCCGCACTCCATCTCCAGCAGGGCATCGCGACCCACTTCACCGGCGGCATACTTCTGACGCACCTTCACCTTCTCGTCATTGCTGATGCCGCTAGCCATGGGACCAGCAGGAACAAATGCAGTCGGCAGGTGAGCGTGGGAGAGGGCCCCCATGATCTGGCCCGGAGCGATCTTGTCGCAGATGCCGAGCAGCAGGGTCGCATCGAAGGTGTTGTGAGAAAGAGAGAGCGCGGTCGCCTGGGCGATCAGGTCGCGGGAGAAGAGGGACATGTCCATCCCCGGTTGACCCTGAGTCACGCCGTCGCACATGGCGGGCACGCCGCCGGCGACCTGGGCGCTGTGGCCCAGCTCGGCCAGCACCGCCTTGATCTGATCCGGATAGCCCTGATAGGGCTGATGGGCGCTCAGCATATCGTTGTAGGCGGTGACGATGCCGACGTTGGCGCGGGTCATATCGAGAATGCGACCCTTCTCGTCACTGCTGCAGGCGGCCACGGCGTGGGCCAGGTTGCCGCAGGCCAGCGCGGCGCGGGTCTTGCCCTGCTCTGCCTGACGCTGGATGCGGGCCAGAAATGCCTGACGACGGGCGACACTGCGCTCGCGGATGCGGGCGGTGACGTCGGAAATTACCTGATGAATCATTGGGCTTGCTCCAATGCTGTGACGGCGCGGTCAACCACCTGTTCGAAGGTGCCGTCTATATCAATGTGGAATACACCAGCTTCGCCATCCGGGCGCTCCAGAGTATCGAACTGACTTTGTACCATGCTTTCACGCATGAAATGGCCTTTGCGGGCACGCATCCGCTCGAGGATCAGCGGCTGGCTGCCATCGAGGAAGATGAAGCTGACCGACTCGTTGCCTTCGCGGATCTGGTCGCGGTACTTCTTTTTGAGGGCGGAACAGACAATGATGCCGGTCTCGTTCTTCTGCTCGAGACTGTAGGCGGCGTCGCGGATCCGCTCCAGCCAGGGGGCACGATCCTCATCGTTGAGGGGGTTGCCGCCAGCCATCTTCTGGATGTTGGCCTTGGGGTGCAGGTCATCACCATCGATGAACTTGGCGCCCAGCGCTTCGGCCACTTTCAGACCCACGCTGGATTTGCCGCTACCACACACACCCATCACGATAATGCACTTACCCGCCATAATTTGACCTCTGTCCCACTTTTCAAAAAACCAGCTGTTGATGGGTTCTAATCTAACACGTTACCGGTAACATGTTACCGGTAACGATTGAAAATGTGAAGTCTGCCACAGACTGAGCAAACCCATAGTCACCTGGGCATATGATGTTGAGCCCTTGCCATAAATCTAAATAAATCATAAAGATATGGTTTGCCGACGGATCGGCAAGGTGTCACGACTGAACTTGGAAAAAGGAACGCATAACAATGTCTGACCTCTCCCTGATCATGACAGCCGCCGGCTCGATTGTGCTGCTGCTCTTTCTGGTGATGAAGGCCCGGCTCCACGCCGTGGTAGCCCTGATCCTGGTCTCCATGGTGGCGGGTCTCGCCGCCGGCATGAACCCGGCCGATATCGCCAACACCATCCAGAAAGGGATGGGTGGCACCCTAGGTTTCGTCGCGGTAGTGGTGGCGCTGGGCGCCATGTTTGGCAAGGTGATGGAAGTGACCGGTGCCCTCGACCGGGTAGCCCACACTCTGCTCGGCAAGTTCGGCGTCAAGCGCGCCAACTGGGCCATGGCCCTGACCGGCTTTGTCTGCGCCCTGCCGCTCTTCTTTGACGTGGCCGTGGTGCTGCTGATCGGCGTCGCCTTCGCCATCGTCCGTCGTGGCGGCGGCAGCGTTGTGAAGATCGGTATCGCCCTGCTGGCCGGTATCGCGACTTGCCAGGCCTTCCTTATTCCGGCGCCGGGCCCGATCCTGGTGGCATCCCAGCTGGGTGCCGACTTCGGCTACATGATCCTGTTCGGCCTGATCGCCGCCGTGCCGGCGCTGATCCTGGCTGGCCCGCTGTTCGGTGACTTCATCAGCAAGATCGTCGATGTGCCGCTGCCTGCCGATGCCCAGAACAGCGTTCACGATGACAGCAAATCCCTGCCCTCTTTCGGGCTGGCCATGGGCCTCATCGGTCTGCCGCTGCTGCTGATCGGCCTCAAGACCATCGTCGGTCGCTTCGTCGAGGCGGGCTCCACCCTGCACAACTGGCTGGAGTTCATCGGTCACCCCTTCACTGCCATCATGGTCGCCTGTCTGGCCGCCTTCTATCTGCTGGGTATTCGCCGTGGCATGTCCCGCGACGAGGTGATGAGCGTCTGCAACAGCGCCATCCAGCCCGCCGGTGTCATCATCCTGGTGACCGGTGCCGGTGGCGTGTTCAAGCAGGTGCTGGTTGATTCCGGTGTGGGCGCCGCGCTGGGCAATATGCTGGCCGACTCCGGTCTGCCCATCGTCGCGCTGGCCTTCATTCTGGCCGCTGCGGTACGGGTGATTCAGGGCTCTGCCACCGTCGCCATGCTGACCGCCTGCGGTCTGGTGCTGCCGATGCTGGAGCCGCTCGGCCTGAACGGTGCCCAGCTGGCGGCCGTCACCATCGCCATCGGCGGCGGTGCCATCGTGCTCTCCCACGTCAACGACTCCGGTTTCTGGCTGGCGAACCGCTACCTCGGCCTGACCGAGAAGCAGACTCTGCAGACCTGGACCGTGATGGAGACCATCATCGGCACCACCGGCGGCGTGATGGCGATGATCATCTACAGCTTCCTCTGACAAGGGCGAAATGCTGACAAAAAGGCCTCACTCGTGAGGCCTTTTTCATCTTTCTGATGATTCTTTCTTTGGCTGAGAGGGCGAGATTGCTAGAATCGCCTATTCATCGCTCCGAGTGGAACGCTTAACCCCGTGATTTCAGGTTTATCTATGCATTCATCGGCCCATTATCGACAACTGCTGGCGCGCCTGCCCCAGATCGCCGTCGCAGCGGATCAGTTTGAAGTGCTCTATAGCGCCCAGGATTTCAAACGCCGCATTCTTGCGCTTATCGCCAGTGCCACCCGGCGCATCTATCTGGTCGCGCTCTATCTGCAGGATGACGAAGCAGGCCGGGAGATCCTCTCCGCCCTCTACGCCGCCAAGCAGCGCAATCCGACCCTCGACATCAAGCTGTTCGTCGACTTCCACCGTGCCCAGCGCGGCCTGATCGGCAAGGGCAAGCAGGGCGGCAACCACCTGATGTATCAGGCCATGGCTGCCGAACACGAGCACCAGATCGAAATCTACGGCGTGCCGGTCAAAGGGCGCGAGCTGCTCGGCGTGCTCCACCTCAAGGGCTTCATCTTTGATGATGTGGTGCTCTACTCCGGTGCCAGCCTCAACGACATCTACCTGCACCAGCAAGATCGCTACCGCTTCGATCGCTATCACCAGATCACCAGCCCGGAGCTGGCCCGCAGCATGGTCAACTATGTGGATGACCTGTTCGTGAAGAGCGACGCGGTGCAGCGACTGGATCACAGCGATATCCCCAGCGCCAAGCAGCTGAAGGGGCCGATCCGCCGCTTCAAGCAGAACCTGCGCCAGAGCCAGTACCGCTTCAGCACCATGCCGGTCAACACTCAAGAGGTGGCCGTCACCCCCATGGTGGGTCTGGGTAAGCGCAACAATCAGCTCAACCTGATGATCCGCAATCTGGTGCGTGCCACCGAGCGGGAGATCTTCATCTGCACCCCTTACTTCAACCCGCCCAAGGAGTTGAGCAAGGATATCGAGGATCTGCTGCAGCGCGGTTGCAAAGTCACCATCGTAGTGGGCGACAAGACCGCCAACGACTTCTTCATTCCGCCGGAAGAGAAGTTCTCCACCATCGGTGGCCTGCCCTATCTCTACGAGACCAACCTGCGCAAGTTTGCCGAGCGCAACCAGCGTCACATCGACGACGGTCGCCTCAACCTGATGCTCTGGTGTTGCGAGCGCAACTCCTACCATCTCAAGGGGATCTTCGTGGATGACGAGTGGGCCCTGCTCACCGGCAACAACCTCAACCCCCGCGCCTGGGCGCTGGATCTGGAGAATGGCCTGCTGGTGCACGATCGTCGCCACCTGCTGCGTCCCCAGTTCAACGCGGAGCGGGAGAACATCCTGACCAACACCAAGCGGATCAGTCACTTCGATCAGGTGGAGCAGATCCAGGACTACCCGGAACAGGTACGCAAGCTGCTGGGACGGATCCACCGGGTCAAGGCCCACCTGCTGCTAAAACGCATCATCTGACCTTGGGCGCCATGCGCCCGCACCTTGCCTGTTGGCAGCCGCACAAAGGCCTCCCGTTTTCGGCAGGCCTTTGTTATATCCGCCGTTTCCCCCACTTTGGCGGCCCTGCCAGCAGCAACTCGGCTTGCATCGGCCCCTCAACAACCCCTATCATCTGGACATATTTACAGTGTTTTCGGGCATCTAATTGATGAAATTGGATAAAATTCCTCTCGATAGCCTCAAGGGTGTCGGCAGCAAGATGCTGGAGAAGCTCGAGCGGCTGGGGCTGGCCACGGTACAGGATCTGCTGTTCCACCTTCCCCTGCGCTACGAGGACCGCACCCAGGTGTGGCCCATAGGCGATCTGCCGCCCGGCCTGCACGGCGCCGTCGAGGGCGAAATCCAGGACACTCAGCTGGTGATGGGGCGCCGCCGCATGATGGTCTGTCGCATCAGCGATGGCACCGGCACCCTCACCCTGCGCTTCTTCAACTTCACCGCCGCCCAGAAAAACAGTCTGGCGGCGGGCCGTCTGATCCGCTGCTTTGGCGAGGTGCGTCCCGGCAAATACGGGCTGGAGATGGCCCACCCCGAGTACAAGCTGCTCGGTGAGGAGCAGGCAGGCCAAACCGAAGAGGCGCTCACCCCCGTCTACCCGACGACCGAAGGGTTGCGCCAGCTCACCCTGCGCAACCTCACCGATCAGGCGCTGGCCCAGCTCGACCTCTACGGCGTCGAGGAGCTGCTGCCCGCCGGCCTCTATCCCCATCAGATTGAACTGGCCGCCGCCCTGCGCCTGTTGCACCGTCCGCCCCCCTCGGTGGCGCTGCCGCTGCTGGAAAGCGGCCAGCATCCGGCCCAGCAGCGGCTGGTGCTGGAGGAGCTGCTGGCGCACAACCTCTCGGTACTCAAGGTGCGTGCTCAGGCACAAACCCAGCTGGCTCGCGCTCTCAAACCGGCGCCCGAGCTGGTCGAACAGCTGCTCGGCGCCCTGCCGTTCAAGCCCACCGGCGCCCAGAGCAGGGTGGTAGCCGAGATAAGCAAGGATCTGCAACAGAGCCACCCCATGATGCGGCTGGTGCAGGGTGACGTAGGTTCCGGCAAGACGCTGGTCGCAGCGCTGGCCGCCCTGCAGGCCATCGGCAACGGCTGTCAGGTGGGCCTGATGGCGCCGACCGAACTGCTGGCGGAACAACACGCCATCAACTTCGCCAAGTGGCTGGAGCCGCTCGGCATCGGAGTCGGCTGGCTGGCGGGCAAACAGAAAGGCAAGGCGCGGGAAGAGTCGCTGGCCGCCATCGCCGATGGTAGCGTCAAAATGGTGGTGGGCACCCACGCCATCTTTCAGGAGCAGGTGGTGTTCCAGCGTCTGGCGCTGGTCATCATCGATGAACAGCACAGATTCGGGGTGCATCAGCGCCTCGCCCTGCGCGAGAAAGGGGAGCGGGAAGGGGTGCATCCCCATCAGCTCATCATGACCGCTACCCCGATCCCCCGCACCCTGGCGATGACCGCCTATGCCGACCTCGACACCTCGGTCATCGACGAGCTGCCGCCGGGCCGAACCCCCATCACCACGGTGGCGCTGCCCGACAGCCGTCGCGGCGATGTGATCGAGCGGGTCAAGCTCGCCTGCACCGAGGGCAAGCAGGCTTACTGGGTCTGCACCCTGATCGAGGAGTCGGAGGTGCTGGAGTGTCAGGCCGCCGAGGATACCGCCGCCGAGCTGCAGAACCTGTTGCCCGGTCTGCATATCGGGCTGGTGCACGGCCGGATGCGGCCGGTGGAGAAACAGCGGGTGATGGAGGAGTTCAAGGCAGGCATACTGCAACTGCTGGTCGCCACCACCGTCATCGAGGTGGGGGTGGATGTGCCCAACGCCAGCCTGATGATCATCGAGAACCCGGAACGGCTCGGGCTGGCGCAGCTGCACCAGCTGCGCGGCCGGGTTGGCCGGGGGGCGGTGGCCTCTCACTGCGTGCTGCTCTATCATGCCCCCTTGTCCAAGACGGCCCAGAGCCGGCTCGGGGTGCTGCGGGAGACCAACGACGGCTTCCTCATCGCCCAGCGCGATCTGGAACTGCGCGGCCCGGGGGAACTGCTCGGCACCCGCCAGACAGGTCTGGCCGATCTCAAGATCGCTGATCTGGTGCGGGATCAGCCGCTTATTCCGCAGGTGCAAAAAATGGCGCGCTTCCTGATGGATAGGCATCCGAGTCATGTCGAACCCTTGATACGGCGCTGGCTCGGCTTACGGGATCACTATTCCAATGCCTGATCGAGGTAGATGCAGAAAATGGACACATGTCCTCATGGATAGGCATCCAAGCCATGTCGAACCCTTGATTCGCCGTTGGCTCGGTCTGCGAGACCACTACTCAAACGCCTGACAACCAATCCCAAAACAGGAGGAAAGCACCCATGAATTCCTGGCTACGCGGCCTGCTCTACACCTTCGCCTTCCTGCTGCTATTTGTCTGGGTTGCCCTCGGCCTGTTCGACGCCGAGCGCGCCAAAGGCCCCATCACCAGCTGGATCAGCCAGCAGACCGGCGTGCCGGTCACCATAGGGCGACTGGTATTCAACCCACTTCACCCCTACACCCTGCTGGCAGAGCAGGTACGCTACGGCGATGCGGTCTCCCTCGACAAGATCTATCTGGAGATCGAGAGCATCGACTGGCTGAGCCGCGACGTGCGCATCGCCCATCTCGATCTCATTCGTCCCGCCATCAAGCTGCCGCTGCCCAACCAGCTGCCAAGCCTGCCGGTGCACTCCCTCACCATCAGTGACAGCACCATAGACCGGCTCAGTCTGGAGAGCCCCGAGCTGACCCTGCGCGGCCTCAATGCCACCCTGAGCGACTGGGAGCTGATCGATCCGAAACGGCAGCCACAGGCCAACCTGAGCCTCAATATCGGCCAGCTGGAGACCCCGCAATTCACCTTCGCCCGCCTCAACCTGCAAGGACGGCTGGAGGGTGAAGTGCTGCGTACCGACAAGCTGGTGACCAACCTGTTCGACGGTCTGCTGGAGACCGGCATGGTGCTGGACTGGCCCGCCCGCACCCTACAACTGCACGACCTCAAGGCGCGCGGCCTGCGGGTCGAGCTGGGGGACCTGACACAACAAGGCTTCCCGCAGCGCTTCCCGTTGCAAAGCGTGTCGCTGGATCGCGGTCAGTTGGACGACGTCAGCCTCAACGACATCAATCAGGAGCTCTCCTTCAACAACTTCAGCGGCCAGCTCACCGCCTTCAACTGGCAGGCGGGCAACCAGCCCACCGGCTATCTGAGCGGCACCCTGGGGGACATGAGGCGCGGCCTGTTCCAGCTGGAGGAGATCAAGGGCAAGCTCGCCTTCTCGCCCCAGCAGATCGACGGCGAACTGCAGGGCAAGGCCTATGAAGGGGAGTTCAATGTCGAGCTCTCCCTCGATAGCCAGCAGCAGAAGCTGACCCTGAAAGACGTGGCGCTCAGCGGCATGGATATCAGCCTGCCGCAGGGTTGGTGGCAGGATTGGCAGAGCTGGCGCCCGCAGCAGGTGGATATCCGCAAGCTGGCGTTCGACAAGCTCAAGGTGCTCTCCTTCGACGATACCCTGCCCCTGTCGCTGACCGGCTGGCAGCTCTATCTGAGCGATCTCGCCCTGCGCGATAACCAACCCGGCCCGCTGCTCGGCCGCGCCCGTATCGAGAGCAAATGGTTCGAGCTGGTGTGGGATGGCCTCAGCGCCCGTAACGGCGAGCTGGATGGGGAGCTGACCCCCAGCTCCTGGCAACTGGGCAAACTCACCAGCTCGCTGCCGGATGAGGGCACCTTCAGCCTGAGTGGCCAGTGGGGCCGCGAGCCGGGCCAGAGCAGCCGCCTGCAACTGCAGGCGACCAAGCTGGACCTGGTGCAGTGGGGCAAGATATTCCACTCCCCGGTCTCCTTTGCCGGCAAGGCGGACGTGAGCGCCGATCTGCAAGCCGAACATGGCAAAACGGCGGGCGAGTGGCGCCAGAGCCTGCAGGGGAGCTTTGCCCTCGATGCCGACGAGCCGTTCTGGGACAAGGTAAAGATAGATCCGCTGCTGGATGAGTGGTTCAAGGGCGCGACCCCGCCCACCCTGACGCCGGAACAGCTGTGGCAGGCGATGCAGGAGGGTGACACCCCCTTCTACCGCATCAAGCTGCAGGGCAAGATCGACAAGGGGCAACTACAAGTCGAGCAGGCTGGCGCCTCCACCATCACCCATCTGCTGGCGCTGCAAGGGGGGATCGATCTGGTCAACGAGCAGTGGCAGCTGGATCTGGGGATCCTCAATGGCAACCGCTGCGCCGAGCTGCTCGGCCAGTGGCGCGGGCCGTTGACGGAACCCACGCTGGCTTGGAGCTTCCCTCAGAAGCAGGACGCCTGCGGCTGGGAAGTGGGAGTACGCTATCCTCCGCAAGGCAACAGTGCCCCGCTCTGGCGACCGGCTCCCGCGCCGAAAGCCCAAAACCAGGCCCAAGTGCAGACCCAAGCCGGGCAGGCAAGCGACAGCCGGCAAGGGTAAAAACAGACAAGGCCTCATAATGAGGCCTTGTTGTTTGATGGGGAAACGACGCGGTTACTGGCCCGGACGGCGGGGCGGCTGCACCACGTAGTGGCCGCAGAACTCCGCCGCCAGTTTACTGCCGCTGAACAGCTGGATCTTGAGGCTGAAGGTGGCAGGCTCCCCCCGTTTGAGCGGCTGCAGCACGGCGGGCATCCCCTCGCGGGCCACTCGCGCCTCGGGCTCCTCATCGACCGGGCCATGATATTTGATGGTGCTCTCGGCCAGCACCGGCTCGCCCACCAGCCCCTCCTCTTTAAGCTGCAGCCAGATCAGCCCCCAGCCCGCCAGCACGCACTGGCTGTAGACACTACCGGCGAACATGCTGCCATGCACGTTGAAGTTGGCCGCCAAATTGGCCTTGAGGTGGAAAGTCTGGCCATCGTAGTGGCTGATATGCATCCCCATCTTCTCGCTGATGGGTACCCCGCGCGACCAGCGGGTGGTGAGATCCTGACACCACTCCGGCCGGTACTGGATAGTCTGCAACGGGCTCAGGGATTTGATCATCTGGCGATGGGGAATCCGACCAAAGGAGACGGGGCCGCCCCCCACTTCGAGAAAACCGCACTTGCGATAGAACTCCACCGCCTCCTGACGGGCGTTCATCACCAGCCGTTTCACCTTCTCGCTGCGGGCCAGCTGCTCGAGATCCTCCACCATTTTGGCGCCCAGCCCCTGGCCGCGATATTCGGGACGCAGCGCCATGAAGCGGATCTGCGCCTCGTCACCGCCGATAAAGAGGCGGCCCACAGCGATGGGAGTACCATCGGGAGCCAGCATCAGCCGGTGAATGGCGACCGTATCGTATTCGTCCCGCTCGGAACCGACCGGCAGATTGAAGGGTTTACGCAGAAGTTCCCAGCGCAACTGGTAGTAGGCATCCAGCTCGGCGACTGTCTGAGGGGTGACTACCCGGTACATAGTTTCATCCTTGAGTTACACTGGTCGGAAACCATCTTGCCGTGCAAATTCATGGACTTCAATCTGCAAGCGTACCAAGCCGATCACTTGTTGCACCTCAGCGTCAAACCCCAGCGCCGCCTCACGGTACAGGAAAATGACCAGCACCGCTGGCTGGAGATAGATGGCGTGGTGCAATCCGCCATGTCGCTCGCCGACCCCGCGACCCTCTGTCTGCCCCATCAGCGGGTCATCGCCTGCCTGCTACCGGAGCGGGCTGAGCAAATCCTCGAACTGGGGCTGGGTGGCGGCGATCTCACCCGCCATCTGAGTCAGCGCTGGCCCGATGCTCGCCACGAGTGCGTTGACCTCGACGAAGAGGTGCTGACCGTTTATCAGCAGTTTTTCCAGCATCAGGCGCACGATGGGCAAGCCGTTCCGACACTCCATCAGGCCGATGCCCTCGCCTTTCTCGAGCAGAGCGAGCAGCAGTACGACCTCATCCTGCTCGATCTCTTCAGTCAGGATGGCAACCCGCTGCTGCTGTTTCAGGAGCGGCTCTACCGGGCGCTGGCTCCCCGCCTCTGCGGCACCCTGGTGATCAACCTGCTGCCGCGAACAGAACTGGAGCTAACCCACGCCCTGACACTGATAGAACAGTGGATTGGCCCCGCTACCCCCTATCCGGTTGCGGGGCTTATCAACGTGATCGTCCACGTCACACCGCGGGACGAGACATCCTCAGACCTGTAGCCAGAAGGTAACCGGGCCGTCGTTGACCAGCGCCACCTTCATGTCGGCGGCAAAACGCCCGGTTGCGGTCGGGATGCCGCTGGCAGCAGCCTTCGCCACGAAGTAGTCATAGAGGCGTTCGGCCTCGCTCGGGTGGGCACCGCAGGAGAAGCTGGGGCGCATCCCGCTCTTGGTATCGGCCGCCAGGGTAAACTGGGAGACCACCAGCAGGCTGCCGCCGACCTGACCGACATTGAGGTTCATCTTGCCATTCTCGTCACTGAAGACCCGATAGCCGCTCACCTTGTGCAGCAGTTTGTCGGCCTTGGCCTCGTCATCCCCCTGCTCTACTCCGAGCAGTACCAGCAATCCCTGACCGATGGCGCCGGTCACCTCCCCCTCGACAGTCACGCTGGCCTCGCTGACCCGCTGAATCAGTGCAATCACATCCCTCTCCTCTCAAAACAGAACGACCGCCCCGGCTCGATTGCAGGGGCGGTCGTCGATGCTACCAATAAACCGGTGGCCAAGGCGATGGCTTAGCCAAGCTCCTCGCTCGCCGGCTTCTCGTACTCACCGAGGCAGGCGGTGGTCTCCGCACCGAGCAGCACCACCAGCCAACTTAAATAGACCCAGACAAACAGAATCGGGATGGTGGCCAGCGCACCGTAGATGGCCTGATAGGAGGGGAAGTTGGTGATATAGATGGCAAAGCCGCGCTTGGCCAGCTCGAACAGGGTCGCCGCTACCAGCGCACCGATAAAGGCGTGGATCAGCCGCACCTTGCAGTTCGGCACCACGGTATAGACCAGCAGGAAGGTGAGCACCGAGAAGAGGAACGGCAAACCGCGCAACAGCAGATAACCGATGCCGAACAGGCTCTCGGCGCCAAACAGCCGCAGCGAGAAGATATAGGAGGAGATGGCGATACTGGCCCCGATAAGCACAGGCCCCAGGGTCAGGATCATCCAGTACATGGCAAAGGCCTGCGCCAGCGGGCGGCCCTGGGTCGAGCGCCAGATGTAGTTGAGGTTCTTGTCGATGGCGGAGATCAGCATCAACGCCACCACCACCAGCGCCCCAATCCCCACAGCAGTGGTGTTGGTGGCATTGGCGACGAAGCCGTCGATGTACTCCTTGAGCATATCGCCCGCGGTCGGCACGAAGTTGTGGTAGACGAACTGCTCCATCGCCTGCTTGAGGCTCTGGAACACCGGGAAGGCGGACATCATGCCAAAGACCACGGCGATCATCGGCACCAGTGAAAGCAGGGTGACATAGGCCAGATAACCGGCGGTAACCGTCAATCTGTCCTGCTGGAAACGGCCCCAGACAAACTGGGCAAAGTGGCGACCATCATGGCGCAAGAAGGAGAGGGCGTGGGCCAAACGGCCGCTGACAGGCTGCTGCATCTTGATTCTCGTTAGCGTCATAGTGGCAATATTGTGTCAGAGGAGAGCGCTGTTTGACCACCTTTGAACCCGATTTGCCTCCATATGCCCCAACCTGTTACCCGGGTTACGCCTCCGACTGTCGCCAGAAGCAGAGATAAAAACGGCCCCGATAAAGGGGCCGTTTGCAATGCCGGATTACAGCATGTAGTCCGCAGGCAGCTCGATGCGGGCGACGCCGGAGGCCACCGCCGCCAGCGCCACGGCGCGGGCAACCCGCGGCAGCAGACGGGCATCCATCGGCTTGGGAATGACGTAATCCTTGCCGAAGGCGAGCTCGCTAACCCCGGCGGCGGTCAGCACCTCGGCTGGCACCGGCTCCTTGGCCAGCGCGCGGATCGCCTCGACCGCAGCAATCTTCATGGCATCGTTGATGCGGCTGGCACGGGCGTCGAGGGCACCGCGGAAGATGAAGGGGAAGCAGAGCACGTTGTTGATCTGGTTCGGGTAGTCGGAGCGACCGGTGCCCATGATGAGGTCGCTGCGCACCCCGTGGGCCAGCGCCGGCTTGATCTCCGGGTCCGGGTTGGAGCAGGCGAAGATCACCGGATTGGGCGCCATCAGGGCGACCGCCTCGGCGGGCAGCACATCGGGGCCGGAAACACCGACAAACACATCCGCCCCTTCGATGACATCCATCAAGGTGCGCAGCGGGGTCTCGTTGGCGAAGCGCTGCTTGTACTTGTTGAGATCGCTGCGGCCGGTATGGATGACACCCTGACGATCCAGCATGAAGATGTTGTGCGCCCTGGCGCCACACTTGATCAGCAGATCCATGCAGGCGGTGGCGGCAGCCCCCGCTCCCATGCAGACGATGCGGCTGTCGCTGATCTGCTTGCCCTGCACTTCCAGCGCGTTGAGCAGCCCGGCGGCGGTGACGATGGCGGTGCCGTGCTGGTCATCATGGAACACCGGAATATCGCAGCGCTCGATCAACGCCTGCTCGATCTCGAAGCACTCAGGTGCCTTGATATCTTCCAGATTGATGCCGCCGAAGGTATCGGCGATAGCCGCCACCGTGTCGATGAACTGCTGGCTGGTCTCGTGCTTCACCTCGATGTCGATGGCGTCGATACCGGCGAAGCGCTTGAACAACAGGGCCTTGCCCTCCATCACCGGCTTGGAGGCCAGCGGCCCCAGATTACCCAGCCCCAGAATAGCGGTGCCGTTGGAGATGACGGCCACCAGATTGCCCTTGCCGGTATAGCGATAGGCATCGGCCGGGTTGGCGGCGATCTCGCGCACCGGCTCGGCAACACCCGGGCTGTAGGCCAGCGCCAGATCACGGGCGGTTTCGGCAGGCTTGGTCAGGGCGATGGCAATTTTGCCCGGTACGGGCTGGGCGTGGTAATCGAGTGCTTCTTGACGCAGATCGGACATGGGGGACCCCGATGTGGTTGGTGCAAATGAGGTGCCGACAGGGGGCACGCAGAAGGGCGGGGATCATAAAAGAAAGCGGTGGGCATGCCCAGCAGATCATGCTGCCATCAGCCAGATCAGACCAGTTATTTCAGCACCTTACCCCACCCACACATACCACTTTAGTTATAGATTCTGCCGCATGGGATGAAAATGGAGCAAAAAGGGCGGCAAGTTGGCCTTGCCGCCCTTTCTGTCAGTGCTGTAGACCTGACTCAGTTGCCCAGATAGACCGGCAACAGATTTGCCATCGACAGGAAGTGGAACAGCGCGGTCGCCAATCCGAACAGGATCAGCAGCCAGGCCATCAGCTTGCCGCCGGGGGTGACGAAGTGGGGTGTCACTTCGCCCCGCTCGGCCCGCGCCCGGGTGCGCAGCACCAGCAATGCCGGGATGATGCAGGTCCAGATGGTGGCGGCGGCACCGGCATAGCCGATGGCCAGCAGGAAGCCGAACGGGAAGAGCAGGGAGAGCACCAACGGCGGCAGGAAGGTGACCGCCCAGGTCTTGCAGCGACCGGCGCGGCTGTTGTCGAACTTGAACAGATCAGCCAGATAGTCGAACACCCCGAGCCCCACCCCGATAAAGGAGGAGAGAATGGCCGCCATGGAGAAGCCGTTGATGGCGCTGGCCACCTTCTCCGATTCGATCACCCCTGAAAGCGCGGATAGCAGCACACTCACGTCACCCCCCTTGGCAATCACGGGAGCAAAATCCTGACGGGGCAGGTTGCCGAAGATCCCCAACAGCCAGAGTACGTAGAGCGCCAGCGCGATCAGGGTTCCCCCCAGAATGGCCCATCTGGCCTGCTGCTCGTTCTGGTAGTAGGCACGCAGGGAGGCCACCGAGTGGTGATAACCAAACGAGGTGAGCGCCACCGGCAGCATCGCCATGGCATAGGGGGCGTAGCGACTCTCGCTGCCCGCCAGATCGAGCAGGGTCGGCAGCTTGATACTACCGAGCAGCCCGGCCACCCCGAGGGCGAAACTGAGGATCATGAAGGCGATCAGTACCACCGAAATACGGTCAACAGCGCGAGTCGAGTGCCACACCACCGCAGAGAAGAGCGCCACGAACAGCACGGACGCGAGCTTGCTGTCGATCCCCAGTATCCCCTGCAGGATGGCACCGGAGGAGGTGATATAGGCGTAGAGCAGAATGCCGCCAACAAAGTAGACCGAGAGGTTGTTGAGGAGATTGAGCTTCTCCCCCAGCAGCTCGCGAGTCACGGTATTGAAGGAGACCCGCATGTCGTGGTGCTGGAAGGATTCCAGCAGCATCCAGCCGGAGAGGGTCATCATCACCATGGTGACGGTCAGCGCCAGCACCGACCAGAGGGTCCAGGCCCCCGCCCCCGAACTCGGCAGACCGAGCATGCCGGCTCCCACGCAGACGCTGGCAATGATGCAGGCGCCCCCCAAAATTGACGGTTTTTTCTTCATAATCCCTTCTTTTTCTGACTGATTATCTATCCGCGGTAAACAAGACCGCGGCATGATGCCAGCCTTTGCCATGAGACGCCTACCACTATCTGCCATAACCGGGCATGGCCGCGGCATAAAAAGTGCCCCGAACGGGGCACTCTATCAGCGGGAATGGTGTGAAGAGGGGTTAATCCATCACCGGGATACCCGCTCTCGCTTCGGCCTGACGGGCGATGGCTTCGGTCATCCCCTGAAAAATGAAGAGGTGAAACGGCAGCATGGCGAGCCAGTAGGCCAGCCCCCAGGCGCCCTGCGGGTGCCAGTGAGCGGTGACCCGGATGCGGGTCAACCCGGACTCCTCCGGCAGGATATTGAACTCCAACCGCCCGACGCCCGGGGCCTTCATGTTGAACAAGAGATCGAGCCTGCGCCCCTCATCCACCCCGAGGATCTGCCAGGAGTCGAGCATATCCCCCTTCACGAAACGATCCGGATTGGTGCGTCCACGGGGGCGGGCCGGACCGCCGATCAGGTGATCCATCCATTCGCGCACCACCCACAGCTCGTTCATGTAGAAGTAGCGCTGCTCCCCCCCCAGCTGCTGCAACACCTGCCACACCACCTCGGGGGAGGCGAGGCAGATGGCCTCGCCGCTGGCGGTACGGTCATAGAAACCATATTCGGGATGGCGCCAGCGCAGGCCGAGGGGGGTCTCCTGCCCCTGCTGCTCGGCACCCAGCTTCTGCTCCAGCGCCAGACTCTCCGCCAGCGCCTCGTCGAAGCTGAGCAGGGTCTGCGGCAGCAAGGCGCGCAGCGGGCCGTCATCGGCCGGGATGTCGTGCTTGAGACCGCCCACCAGCGCCTTGGCTACCGGTTGCGGCACCGAGGTAACAAACTGCAGCCACCAGGCGGAGAGGCGCGGGCTCAGAAACGGGATGGGAATGATGGGGCAGCGCTTGCCGATATGGGCGGCGAACTTCTGCAACTGCTGCTGATAGCTGAGCAGCTCGGGGCCGACCGCGTTGAAGATGCGCCCATCCACCTCGTCTGCCTCTACCAGCCCGCCCAGATAGTGCAACAGGTTGGACAGCGCAATCGGCGGCGTGCGCGAGCGCACCCATTTGGGCGTCACCATCATCGGCAGGTTGAACACCAGATCCCGCATCACCTCGAACGCCGCCGAACCGGGCCCGATGATGATGCCGGCGCGCAGCTCCACCGTCGGTACGCCAGATTCGCGAAACAACTCGCCACAGTAGCGGCGGGAGTTGAGATGGCGGCTGTTGCACTGTTCAGGCTGGATTGCCCCGAGATAGATGATACGGCGCACCCCGGCAGCACGGGCGGCGGCAGCAAAATTCTTTACCCCCTGCTGCTCCAGCCGGTGAAAATCGGCCCCCGCCCCCATGGCATGCACCAGATAGAAGACTGTGTCTATGTTCGCCAGCGCAGGCAGCAGTGTGATCGGCTTGAGGCTGTCGGCGAGGCGAAACTCGACCCCCTCAGGCAAGCGGCAGGGACGGCGCGCCCCGGCAATCACCTTGTAGCCTAGGGTTTGCAGGTGGGGCACCAGATAGGAGCCTATATAGCCCGCCGCCCCCATCACCAGACAGTTTCTCATCCTCTCTCCCCTTTCCATTGTCGTCCCGGCCACCGGGCTGGCAACCTGAATGCCCATCATCCAGCCTCACCGTCACTTTGCAACATGGAACTAACAATTCTGCCTGTTAGTCCGATTTAGTGTTAATCCCGGTTTATTTATCGGTCGATAACTGACCAGATGTATAGCGCCGAGGGCGAACGTATGCGCATCGACCACTACGACCTCCAGGGGGAGGTGCAATACCGGCAACAACAGGCCCAGAGCCGCAAGGTGCGCAATCTTGGGCCAGTGCCACCCGTAGTTAATCCACCGGAAGGCAACAATACGGCAGCGGCCGGCGAACGCAGCAGCACCCTGACCCTCGCCAGCGCCCTGACGCTGCAAACCCCGAGGCAATCCGCCGCCAGTCAGCAAGCTTCAACGCCTCCCACACCGCCCGCAGCGGAAGTCGGCAAAGAGCAGGATGGCATTCCCGACGATGGACTGGATAACCGCCAGCGGCTGATCAAGCTGATGATCGAGGCGATGCTGGGCCACGAAATCGAGCTGCCCAAGCCGATCAACCCCTCCGAAGAGGGAGGCGATGGAGTGACCCAAGGAGATGCCGCAGCTCAGGCCGCCGAGCCGGATCAACTGGTGGAGGTGACTGACACCCTGCTGCAACAGGAGCAGCTCAACGTGGTGGCATCGGCCAGCGTAGCGACTCGGGATGGTCAGACTATTCAGCTCGATCTCGGCTTTGTGCTCGACTGGCGCCAGCTGGAGGTGAGCCAGCGGCGCACCACCCTCAATGCCCTCAAAGATCCGCTGGTGCTGAGTCTGGATGGCAAGATTGCCGATCTGACCGAGGCACGGGTCACTTTCGATATTGATCAGGATGGCAAGGAGGATAGCCTGCCGGGCTTGAGTGAAGGCAGCGGCTTTGTGGCGCTGGATCGCAATGGCAACGGCACCATAGACGATGGGGGCGAGCTGTTTGGTGCTCGCTCCGGCAATGGCTTCGGCGAGCTGGCCACCCTGGATGAGGATGGCAACGGGGTGCTGGATGAGGGGGATAGCCAGTTTTCAGCCCTGCAGTTCTGGCATCCGGATCACGCCCCCATCGCTCTGGTGGAGCTGGGGATCGGCGCCATCCTGCTGCGCCCCCTCGACACCCCCTTCAACCATCTGGGGGAGAGCGGCAATCAGGGGGTGCTGCGCCAATCCGGCCTCTATCTCACCGAACAGGGTAAAGGAGGCTGGGTGCAGCAGATCGATCTGCGGGTCTGAGCCTTGAAATGAAATCACCCATCGGTCGCTGACGATAACTGCCAGCGACCGGCTCCGGTGCCACCATCAACTCAGCTCGGTGGGGTCGATATCCAGACTCCAGCGCACCTTTTTGGTCTCGGGCCAGCCTTCCAGCTCCTTCACCACCCAGTCCAGCAGTTGGGCCAGCGGTGCCCGGCTCGGCCCCTGCACCAGCAACTGCATGCGAAATTTGCCCGCCTTGCGCTCCATAAAGCCGCTGATGGGCCCCAGCACCTGAACGTTGGGATAGCGGGCGCTGCGCAGGGTATCGGCGAGGCGGGCGAGGAACAGCTGCACCTCGTCGCGGCCGTTGGCCTCGGCGCGGAACAGCCCCTGATAGCTGAAGGGTGGCAGCCCCAGCAGGCGGCGCTCTTTCAACGCCGTATCGGCGAAGTGGCCGTAGCCATTCTGGGTCAGATCCTGCAGCAGGGCGTGCTCCGGATGGTGGCTCTGCAGCACTACCAACCCGGGTTTGCTGGCGCGACCGGCACGGCCCGCCACCTGGGTGTAGAGCTGGGCCAGTTTCTCGGCGGCGCGAAAATCGGCGCTGAACAGGGCACCATCCACATCCAGCAGACCCACCAGCGTCACATCCGGGAAGTGGTGGCCCTTGGCCAGCATCTGGGTGCCGATCAGGATCTTGTACTTGCCCGCCTTGATGTCGCCGAGATGGGTCTCCAGCTCCCCCTTGCGACGGGTGTTGTCCCGATCGATGCGCACCACCGGATATTGTGGGAAAACCGTGGTAAGCAGCTGTTCCAGCTGCTCGGTGCCCACTCCCGATCCGATCAGTTCGTTGCTGCCACACTCGGGGCAGTGGTGGGGCAGCGGGCGCACGCTGTCGCAGTGGTGGCAGTGCAGCCGCCGCCCGGCCTGGTGCCAGGTGTACCAAGCATCGCAGCGCTCGCAGGCGGCGCTCCAGCCACACTGGTGGCAGATGAGGGCCGGGGCATAGCCACGGCGGTTGAGAAACAGCATCACCTGGTTGCCCGCCGCCAGATGCTCCGCCATCAACTGCTCCAGCTGGGGAGAGAGTCCGGCCTGCAGCCGCACGTTCTTGATGTCCAGGATCACCTGGCGTGCAGTCTGGGCGTTACCGGCGCGACGGGTCAGGGTGAGATGGTGATACTTGCCGGTGCGGGCGTTGTGCAATGTCTCCAGGGACGGGGTAGCAGAGCCAAGCAAAATGGGAATACCGGCACGATGGGCCCGCATCACCGCCAGATCCCGCGCGTGGTAGCGAAAACCGTCCTGCTGCTTGAAGGAGCCGTCGTGCTCTTCGTCGATGATGATGATGCCGATGTTGTGAAACGGGGTGAACACCGCGGAGCGGGTACCGATCAGGATGGCGGCGCCGCCGTCGCGACAGGCGAGCCAGGCGTCGAGCCGCTCCCTGTCGTTCATGGCGGAGTTCATCGCTACCACTGGCACGTTGAAGCGGCGGCGGAATCGATTGATGGTTTGCGGGGTGAGGCCGATCTCCGGCACCATCACCAGCGCCTGCTTGCCCGCCTTGAGCAGGGGTTCGAGGATGCTCAGATAGACCTCGGTCTTGCCGGAACCTGTGATGCCATCCAGCAGGAAGGCGCCGAACTTGTCGCTCTGGCTGGTAACGGCGGAGACGGCCAGAGCCTGCTCGCCGTTGAGGCGCAGCCCCTCCCCCGGCTCGAAGCGGGCAGCCCAATCGCCATCGTGGCTCGGCTCCAGCGAACGCTTCTCCAGTAGCCCCTTCTTCTCCAGCGCGGTGAGAGCTGCGCTCTGGATCTCCTCCTGCTTGAGAGCGGAGGGGGTCTGCGGCCCCTTGCGCAGCAAGGCGAGCGCTTGCTGCTGCTTGGCCGCCCGCTTGAGCTCGTTAAGGTCGATGGCCATCCCTGCCTCGGTAGCAAACCAGAACTCCAGTTCACGATAAGCGGCAGGCTCCCCCTTGCGCACCAGCACCGGCAGGGCGTGGGGCAGCACTTCCCCCAGCGGATGCTGGTAGTAGCTGGCGCTCCAGTTCATCAGCGCCAGAATATCCGGCCCCAGCACCGGCGTCGCATCGAGTACGCGCTTGATGGGCTTGAGCTTGTTGCGGGGCACCTGGCTGTCGGCCGGATGATCCACCACCAGCCCGACCAGGGTCTGGGGACCGAAAGGGATCTCGACCCGGCAACCGGGGGCAGGTAACGGCAGGGGAGAGAGATAGTCGAAGTGACGGCGTAACGGTACCGGGACAGCGACACGAACCAGATCCAGCGTTTGGGAAGAATTCACCAGGGGTTGCCTATTTTTTCTGCGAAGCCACTTGCCTGATCTCAGGCATTTCCTATATTATTCGCAGCCTTTGAAACTGTGTTCAACAATCGTGTGGTGTCCGACAAGAGATCGGATGGCGACACGGCCTATTAATTGAGGTTGTCCATGAAAGCTGGTATCCATCCTGACTACGTAGCCATCACCGCCAAGTGCTCTTGCGGTAACGTCATCAACACTTTCTCTACCATCGGTAAAGATCTGAACCTGGACGTGTGCTCCGAGTGCCACCCGTTCTACACCGGCAAGCAGAAAGAAGTTTCTAGCGGCGGCCGCGTAGACAAGTTCAACAAGCGTTTCGGTGCGATGACCACCAAGAAGTAATTTTACTTCTGAAGAATTCTGAAAAAGGCGCCCAATGGGCGCCTTTTTTACGATTCCTGTTTTTCATCCTTCATGTTCCCGCAGCCAGACGCATTCGCCCCTACTGGCCAAATCCTTTGGAACGACGCAAATAGACATACCCCTCACCCGGGCTGCCCCAGCGCGGACTCCCGGCATTGTCATAGGCGCGATCCAGCAATCTGACACTGTCGGGGCCAATCCAGATATGCTGCACCAGCGTAGTGGCACCACCAAAATCGGTGGAGCAATGGCCCACCCGGGTGTGGCCGGCATATTCGCCGGAGGGAGTGCGTGTCAGCCAGATCTCGCAACCGTGGCGCAAGGAGAGCTGCTGTGGGGTCAGACTGTCGAGCAGGGCGGGATCATGCCAGGCACCGGCAAAATCGGTGGCTCGGGGCATAGTCAGCTCTGCCATCAGGATCCGCCCGTCAGGGGCGGGTGAGAAGCGATAGATGCGCTGGCGGAAGGGACGGACGGAGCGCAGACTCAGGTACTGCTCGGCATAGACCCAGCGATAGCCCTGATAGCCAGGCCAGATCTCCATCAGGCGCAGCTCAGCACTGGTAAAGCGGCTGTCGTAACTGGCCTGCTCCCGGCTCGTAAATGCCCCATTGAACCAGCTGAGTAGCGGCTCCATGCGGGGCTTTAGTGGGGTAGCCTGAGGCGCCGAACCTGCCAACACCAGACAGGAACAGAGCAGCCCGAATACGGCCACCAGCAACTTTGCCATCGAATCCTTCCGAATCATCATAGTGGCGGCGATTATATGAGCGAATTACCCCAATAACAGCCATTACGATCAAATCATTGCCACTCTGGTGCAAAAACCTCACAAGGATGCCAGTCCGCTCACTAAACCCGATATTTTGCCACCGCCTTGTTGAGCAGCTGGGCCTGCTCGTTGAGGCCCTCGCTGGATCTCGCATTTTCCTCCGCCATGATGCTCGACTCCTGGGCGATGTCGCGGATGTTGTTGACGTTGCGGTTCACCTCGTTGGCCACCAGACTCTGCTGTTCGATGGCGGCGGCAATCTGGGTGCTCATATCCATGATGTGGGTAACATCCTGAGTGATCTGCCCCAGCAACTCCCCTGCGGTACTGGCCTGATCCGAGCTGCGGTTGCCCTGCTCGCGGCAGGTCGCCATCACCTCGACGATGCTGCCGGTCTGTTTCTGTAGGGAGCTGATGATGCCGGCGATCTCCTGGGTCGATTTCTGGGTACGGATGGCCAGATTGCGCACCTCATCGGCCACCACCGCAAAACCACGTCCCTGATCCCCTGCCCTGGCTGCTTCGATGGCTGCGTTGAGGGCCAGCAGGTTGGTCTGCTCGGCAATGCCGCGGATCACGTCGAGCACGGAGCCGATGGTCTCGCTCTCTTTTTGCAGCTGGCTCACCTCGCGAGATGAGCTCTCCAGATTGCCCGCCAGCGAGCGGATCTGCTCGACAGTATTCTCGACCGCAGCCCGCCCCTCCATCGCCTTGTTGTTGGTCGCCTGTGCATTGTTGGCCGCCTGCTCGGTGTTGCGGGCGATCTCTTCGATGGTGGAGCCCATCTCGGTGGACGCGGTCGCCACCATATCGGTCTCCTGCAGCTGGCGCGCCGCCCCTTCACTGGTGCGTTTGACGTTGGCCGAAAGGTGATCCGCCGCTTCGGTCAGGGTGTGCACGCTATGCTTCACATCGCCAATCAGGTTACGAAACCCGCCCAGCATCACGTCGAGATTGCCTGCCAGCTGGGCCATTTCATCTGCCCCGCGCAGATCTATCTTCAGGCGCAGGTCATTATCCTTACGAATGCGGTTGACGGTATCATTCACCTGAGTAATGGGACGGTCGATGCTGCGCCCCAGCAACACGCTCATGATGCCGATCAGCACCACAATCACCCCGCCACAGACCAGCATCAGGCTGTTGAGGCGAGCGCTCTGCCGCTCCAGTTCAGCGACAATGTGCTGATCTACAGCAGCAAATCCCTGTTCGGTCTGATGCACCAGATCCCGCATCTGGTTGCGCAGCCCCTCATCCTCTTTCAGCCCCAGTACCTGCATCCCCTGCACCAGCGCCACAAAGTCCTGCCGGTACTGCTTGCTGGCCTGCTCCAACTTGCCGCGATCCGCCTCCGGCAAAGTGGCAAGACTATCCTGAAAACTCTTGTGCAAGGTTTCGAAACGCTCCAGATACTGGATATCGGAGCGCAGCATGAAGTCTTTCTCCGCCCGTCTCAGCTGCAACATGGTGATGAGCAGCCCCTGCTGATCCAGCTGCTTGAGCCCATTCTCCACCTCATGCACCGCCGCCCGCAGCTTGCCATAGAGCCCCTCCTCCGGCCCCAGACCAATCTTCTGCTGCTGAGCCACCAGATCGTTGAAGGCTTTGCCATAACCGCTGATCTGCTGATCCAGTCTGGTCAGCTCCCCCTCGACGGCAGCCAGATTGTCATCGGTCACCAGCTCCCGATTGTGCTGGTGAAAGTCTGACAACCCCTGATTGAAGCGCTCGACGAAGGTCATATCCTTACGGATCAGAAAATCCTTCTCGGCCCGCCGCAGGTTGAGCATGGCGATCTCCAGCTGGTCGATATTGCGCTGGGCTTCGGTCAGGTGACGGTGCACCTGGCTGGAGTAGATAAACAGGCCGCTCAGTACCAGCATGGCAACGGCAACCAGCACGGTATTCAGGATCAACTTATGACGGATAAGCACGATGGACCTCTCGCAAACTGGCAGTGAACTGCATTGAGCTTATGCAGAAAAGCGGCGACAGGTGATCTGTGCAAGGAATATTCATTGAAATGCCACACCCACTCCTTATACTGGTTGCACCTGTTTCCAGCCGTGGATTTGACACTATGGAATACAATACTTCTGAACTGTGCGACATCTATCAGGACATGGTGGATGTGCTTGAACCCATGCTCTGCTCCTTCGGCGGCCGCGCCTCTTTCGGCGGCGTCATCACCACCGTCAAATGCTTCGAATCGAATGGTCTTATCCGTGAACTCGTAAAAGAGAACGGACTGGGACGTGTCTTGCTGATCGATGGCGGTGGCTCCATGCGCCGTGCCCTGATTGACAGCGACATCGCCACCACGGCGGCCGAGAATGATTGGGAAGGGATTGTCTGCTACGGCTGCGTCCGCGAAGTCGATATTCTGGAAGATCTGGATATCGGTATTCAGGCACTGGCTGCCATTCCGGTCGGTGCCGACAGCAAGGATGTAGGGGAGACCGATCTGCCGGTCAACTTCGGTGGGGTGACCTTCCTGCCCGACGACCACCTCTACGCCGATACCACAGGGGTGATCCTCTCCCCCGAGGCACTCGATATCGAGTAAGCCACAGGCAGAGTGACGACGGGAGCCTTGGCTCCCGTTTTTTATGCCTGCAACTTGCTGAAAAATGACAAAAAAAGAGGGCCAGATAAACTGGCCCTTAACTGGAAGCAATGTGAGCAATGTCGTGCCTTCACAAGAAGTCCATCACGTTGGAACGAATGAAGTCTTTCCCGGAAAACAAGTTAACAATAATCATTCTCATTTAACTAGGCAAGCGCTATTTGCAGAAAGTGCAAAAAAATTGACCACCGCGAAGGGTGGTCAATCTGGTCAGGCTTGCCGGGTGGCTGTTTGCAGGCTGGATAATCCGGCCTCGCCCACCAGCTTGCGGCTGAGGTAGCGCAACAAGACACCGTAGAGCGGCACGAACAAACCAAGGCTTATCAGCAACTTGAATACGTAATCGACGGTTGCGATCTCGACCCAGTGCTCTGCCATGAAAGGATCTGTGGTGCGCCAGAAGGCCACACTGAAGAAAGCGATGGTATCAACCAGATTACCGAACAGGGTGGAGGCCGCAGGTGCAATCCACCACTGCTTGAGCAGACGCAGGCGGTTGAACACCACCACATCCATGAACTGCCCCACCAGATAGGCCATAAAGCTGGCCAGCGCGATACGCGCCACGAACAGGTTGAACTCGGCCAGATGACCAACGCCCTGGAAGCTCCCTTCAAAGAAGAGTACGGAGAGCGCATAGGAGACCGCCAGTGCTGGCAACATCACGGTCTGGATAATCTTGCGCGCCAGACCGGCACCGAAGATCCGCACTGTCAGGTCGGTCGCCAGGAAGATAAACGGGAAGCTGAACGCCCCCCAGGTGGTATGGAAGCCAAACACGGTGATCGGCAGCTGCACCAGATAGTTGCTGCTGGCAATGATCAGAATGTGGAACAACGACAGGCGAACGAGCGCCGTTTGGTACTGCGCAGGGGTCAGATTCATCTTGTGACCTTTTTGGTTAATGGGGTTAGGGAACCCATATCGCCACCATTGGCGATAATCGAGGGGCGAGATTATACGCCCCCAAACCGATAGTTCAATCTTTATGCGATTACGCTTGTCCAGGTTGGCCAGCGGCAGAGCAAGCCTTGTGGGCGATAGTCACAGCTTGTGCTGTCTGGCGAGCCAGAGCAGCGCCTCCCGATCCGCCGGGCACACCGCCTCCAGCCAGCAGCCGCTGTAGTGTTCGTACTCCAGCCGAAACTGGCTCCCTTCAAACTCCAGCAACCAGCTATGGCGGTCAGCCCCCGCATCCTGCTCGAGCGGCTGCAGCTCCCACTCTCGCAGCAAGACCTGCGCCAACAGCGGAAACGTGTCCCAGTCGAGTGCTGGGCAATCCAGCGTCACCACGCCAGCTTCGCTATCTACCTGTTTGATTTGCCAACTCATTCCGTGTCTCTCAGCTACTGCAGGAGAGCTCACCACCGCAATACCATGCCGGAGTCGGGGTGGCGAGATCCTCATATTCGGGTTGTTCATCAAAGGGACGGTGCAAGGCGGCGAACAGCCGCTCGAACGGCCGCATATCCCCTGTGTCGGCGGCGTCGATCACCTGCTGGGCCAGCGTATTGCGCAGCACATACTTGGGGTTGATGGCATCCATCTGCACCTTGCGCACGGCATCCTCGCTGCCTTCGCGCATTAGCCGCGCCCGATAGCGCTCCAGCCACGCCTGCCAACCCAGTGGTTCAGGCAACAGGGCCAGCAGAGATGCAGGCCACGACCCCTCTTGCGTCACCTCACCGAGACGGCGAAGGAACAGGTGGTAATCCACCTCGTGGGCCGCCAGCAACCGGAACAGCTCGCGGAACAGCGCCGGGTCATCCTCCTCCCACACCGCCAGTCCGAGCTTGGCCCGCATCAACTCGGAGTAGTGCAACATCAGCTGCTGCTCGTACTGGGCCAACGCTGCAGCCAGCGCATCACCGTTTACATGGCCAGCCAGCGCCTGCGCCAGTTTTTGCAGATTCCAATAACCGACCGCGGGCTGCTGATCCAGTGCGTAACGACCCGCCGGATCCGAGTGATTGCAGACAAAATCGGGCACGTAGGCATCGATAAAGCCGTAGGGGCCATAATCCAGCGTCAGGCCGAGCAGCGACATGTTGTCGGTATTCATTACCCCGTGACAGAAGCCCGCAGCCTGCCATTTGGCAATCAACCGCGCGGTGCGGCGCACTACCTCGGCAAACAGTTCGGCACCACTCTCCAGTTCGGGGAAGTGGTGGCGCAGCAGATAGTTGATGAGTGGCGGGATCTTCTCCCCCTGCCCGCTCCAGGCGAAATACTCGATATGGCCGAAGCGCAGATGGCTGGGGGCGGTGCGCAGCACGGTCGCCCCGGTCTCAACCTGCTCGCGATAAACGGGCTCCTGACTCCCCACCAATACCAGCGCCCGGGTGGTCGGGATGCCGAGGGCATGGAGCGCCTCGGAGGCGAGATATTCTCGGATGCTGGAGCGCAGCACGGCGCGACCGTCACCAAAACGGGAAAACGGCGTCTTTCCTGCCCCCTTCAGGTGCAGATCCCAGCGCTGGCCATCCGGCGCCTGCTGCTCACCCAATAGCAGCGCGCGGCCATCCCCAAGCCGGGGGCTATAACCCCCGAACTGATGGCCGGCATAGACCTGCGCTACCGGCTGCATACCGGGCAGCACTTTTCCCTCGCCACAACAGGCGATCCAGTCAGCCTCACTGACGCCTCCCAGCCCCAACTCATCCAGTAAAGCCCGGTTGAGATGAAGCAACCGGGGTTGCTGCAGCGGCTGGGGGACCACGGGTTCACAGGCCCAAGGCAACTCGGTCGCAAAAGTGTTGATCAACTTCATGGTTGTGCCATTCGTCCCTGCGTATGCTCGTGTCACTCTTTATACTGCCGTCAGCCATGCTTGCGCTCACTGGCAACCATCATTTTTCAATTCAAGGAGAAGAAGATGCAAAAATGGGTATATGCCATGCCCTTGCTGGCACTGGCGTGGGGTCATCAGGCCAAGGCTGCCGATATTGAAGCCGGCAAAGCCAAAGCGGCGGTCTGTGCCGCCTGTCACGGCGTGGAAGGCAAGGCGATGATCCCCAACTATCCCCATCTGGCGGGTCAGAATGCCGCCTATCTGGTGAAACAGTTGAAAGCGTTCAAGGATGGCACTCGCAAAGAGCCCTTGATGGACCCCTTCATGGCGCCGCTGACCGATGCGGATATCGACAATCTGGCGGCCTTCTACGCCAGCCTGAAATAACCTCGCGTCTAACCCTTGGTTCTTCCGAGCCGCGCTTACCGTGGTCGATTAGGCTGCCTAATCGACCCTACCGCCGGCAGTAGTCGATGATCAGATCCATAAAGGCTTCGCCGAAGCGCTCCAACTTACGGTGACCGACGCCGTTGATGGCCAGCATCTCGTCTTCGGTCATCGGCATCAGCTGAGCCATCTCCACCAGGGTCGCATCGTTGAACACCACGTAGGGCGGCACCTCCTCATCCTCGGCAATCTGCTTGCGCAGGCCGCGCAGCTCCTTGAACAACCGCTTGTCATAGTTGGCATTGTCGAGCAGACCGTTGCGCTTCTCCTTGCGGCTGGAGATAGGCTGCAGGCGGGGTACCGCCAGTTCCAGCTTCACCTCGCCACGCAGCACGGGGCGAGCCGCTTCGGTCAGCTGCAGCACCAGATTGCGGGTGATGTTCTGGGTCAGCAGCCCCTTGTGGATCAGCTGGCGGATCACGCTCATCCAGTATTCGTGGCTCTGATCCTTGCCGATACCGTAGGTCGAGAGCTTGTCGTGGCCATGATCCTTTATGCGCTGGTTCAGCGACCCGCGCAGCACCTCCACCACATAACCCACCCCGAAATTCTGCCCCACCCGCCAGACGCAGGAGAGCGCCTTCTGGGCATCTTCGGTGCCGTCATAACTTTTGGGCGGATCGAGGCAGATATCGCAGTTGCCGCACGGCTTGTCGTTGTACTCGCCGAAGTAGTTGAGCAGCACCTGACGGCGGCAGGTCTGCGCCTCGGCAAAAGCGGCCATCACGTTGAGCTTGTACTGCTCCACCTGCAGCTGCTGCGGGTTCTCGATGTTGTCGAGCAGGCGGCGCACCCGACCGATGTCGGCAGGATCGTAGAGCAGCAGCGCCTCGGCGGGAGTGCCATCGCGCCCGGCGCGACCGGTCTCCTGATAGTAGGATTCGATGTTCTTCGGAATGTCGTAGTGCACCACGAAGCGTACGTTGGGCTTGTCGATACCCATACCGAACGCCACCGTCGCCACCACTATCTCGATGTCATCCTTGAGGAAGGCATCCTGGGTCTGCTGGCGCAGCTCGAGCGGCAGCCCCGCATGATAGGGCGCCGCCTTGCAGCCGTGGCGGGATAACCGCTCGGCCACCTCCTCCACCCGGTTGCGACTGGAGCAGTAGACGATGCCGCAGTTGCCCTTCTGGCTCTGCACGTAGCGCAGCAGCTGCTCAGCCGCCTTGAACTTCTCCACCAGGCTGTAGCGGATATTGGGACGATCGAAGCTGGCGGTGTGGATGAAGGGATCGTTCAGCTCTAGGCGGTGCAGCATGTCGCTGCGGGTCGCCTCGTCGGCGGTGGCGGTAAGCGCTACCACCGGCACCTGCGGGAACCACTGCTTGAGTCGCCCCAGTGCCGCATACTCAGGCCGGAAATCGTGGCCCCACTGGGAGACACAGTGCGCCTCGTCGATGGCGAACAGCCCGAGCGGCAGCTCGGCCAGCCGATCCATAAACTCGTGCTGCAGCAAGCGCTCGGGGGAGACATAGACCAACTTGATCTCGCCGCGGCGCATGGCGGCGAAGTTCTGGATCATCTCCTCCCGACTGAGGGCCGAGTTGATGTAGACCGCCGCTACGCCGTTGGCGCGCAGGCTGTCGACCTGATCCTTCATCAGCGAAATAAGGGGAGAGACCACCACACCGAGCCCGGGCCGCAGCAGTGCCGGGATCTGGTAGCAGAGCGACTTGCCGCCACCGGTGGGCTTGAGCACCAGCGCATCGCGCCCCGCGACGATCTGCTCGATGATCTCGAGCTGACCCGGCCGAAACTGCTGATAGCCGAAGACTGCCTGCAGCAGGGCAAGCGGACTCTCTGGCTGAGGATCTGGCAGGGTTTCGGCAATCGCGGTCATGGGCTCTCCTTTGGGGTCGCCATTCTAAAGCAGCCGCCGCCCACAATAAACCTGCCATTGCGACTGTTAATGAACTGTTGCAGACTGGCTGGAGTTTTTACTCGGCTTTGATGACAAGGATTGGGATCAGAGAATGAAACAGATGCTCAAGAAGATGGCGCTCAGTGGCATTGCCAACCTGTTTGCCGAGAAGATGCCCTTCAACAAGCTGATTGGCATGCAGGTGACCCACTACGACTTCGACAAGGTGGAGCTGCGCATCAAGATGGATGAGAAGCTGATCGGCAACCCTTTCCACAACATCCTGCATGGCGGCGTCACCGCCACGCTGCTGGATGTGGCAGGCGGTATGATAGTCGCCGCCTCCTGCATCGACGAGCTGGAGGAGTTCTCCCCCAGCTATCTCAAGGAGCGCTTCGCCCGCCTCGGCACCATAGATCTGCGGGTGGATTACCTGCGCCCAGGGCGCGGCAACGAGTTTATCGCCACCGCCCACATCATCCGGGCTGGCAGCAAGGTGGCCGTCGCCCGGATGGAGCTGCACAACGAAGAGGGCACCCACATCGCCTTCGGCACCGGTACCTATCTGGTGGGTTGAACCAAGTTAGTGCATAAAAACCACGCGGCTAATCCACTTTTAATCATTAGATTCCTTACCCCCTCTAGCCGAACAAGGTCCATACTGAGAGTCGGGATTGTGTGCAGAGGGAGGATTGCAGGCGATGAGTGCGAAACTGGCCATCAAACCATCCAGAGCCTTGTTGACACAGCTCGAGTCCATGCTCGACGAGGTGCAGACACCCGAGTGTCGCCACTGGTTGGAACAGGAGCTTGAGGGGTATTCTCTCTCCTCACCCCTGCCTTGGTATCGCATCGTTCCCTGTCGGCAACGCGGTCACTTTCTGGATCTGAAAACGGGAAAATATTTGACCTGTCATATCAACAGTCAAACGCTATGCCAACGCGATCTGGCCCAAATTCAGTTCATTTATGCCCGTGAACCCGCCGCCCACTATTTGCTGCAACGCAATTCCGGTATTGAACCCTGGCCAGAACAGCTGCTGGAAGATTATCAGGAGCAGTTGATCCCCGGCCATTTATGCCTGCAAGCCTGGCATGAGCCCGTGATGTCACTACGTGAACAACTGATGGAGGGAATCGAACATTTCATTTGTGAGTACCCCAAGCACGCGGCCTTGCAACCTCAACACAGCTTGAAGGCTTTGCGGCATCAGCACTGGCATATCTGAAAACGCCTAGCGCGCAAGGAGGGCACCATAGACAAGACCCATAGCGAGATTGCCACAATCTAGAGTGCCGGAGTCAGGATCAGACTCCACCGATGGGCCACCGAGCGGTGGCCCTTTTAATGCCCACGGCTACTGCTTTATTGCCAAGCAGATAGCCATAATGTGGCGCCCCACACCTCATGAATCCCGCAAACCTACTTGTCACGTTCTACAGCACATCACGCCAGACCCCATCGGACTCGATCAACCTAACAAGAGCTTGTGCACTGAATCCGTCGGCATACAGTGTCTCTTCCTCATTCCCAACCTCAGCATCGCCCATCTGTTCAAACGCGCGCAGATAATGCGGTTCATCGCGCAAAGCGATCTCCATGATCTCGCGGGAGACGACGTGAAAACCATCGATGACCTCACCATCAAATTCAATCGAAGTATCTACAACCCAAGCATGCAAAGCTGGCAGAGGATTGAAATCACTCAGCAATAGAGCTGAACGCAACCCTTGGTCATTTTGCAGGGCTTGAAGCACAACCGGTTGCTTGCGCTTTAACTGCCTTGCCGCCTTGCGCAGGGTATTGGTTCGATGCAGCCAGACTTCATGACGAGTTGAACGGATGAAGCCCGACTTGACCTCCAGCAGCAACACTACCCCATCCAAGTGACAGATCAGGTCCACTTCACCAGCATCACGCTCATCACTCAATGGTGGTTGGTAGCCCACGACAACGCGAAACCCCCTCTGCCTTAGTGCTTCGGCAAGGGTATGTTCAATACGTTCCGTTTCGCTGCGCAAAGCAGGCCTGCGTTGCTCAACACGTCGCAGGTTATTCACCGCAGCGGTCAGATTGTTCTGTTGACCGGCAACCCAGGGGAACTGAAAGCTGTAGCAGCCAATCTTGTAGAACGGCCGCTCGTACAGACGTGGAAATGGCATGTTAGGTGTCAGCCTCATCTGCACGGACAGTGCCTGCAGGTCACTGGTCCAGAACTTCAGGATGGCCTCGGCCGCTTCGGGGTCGCCCTTGGGATGTTCGGGGCTGACGGTCCAACCACAGATACGACGGATCTTATCTTTCGGTTCCGACCAAGTGATGGGAAAGCGATTCTCGCCTTGTACAAGCCCTTCCAAAGCTAATTGACCAAGTGCTTTTGCTGCTACACCGGAGTCGCCCATATAGCGAAGAAAAGGCTGAAGAAACGCCTGCTCAAAAAACACTGTCGTCAGCTCACTGGCTAATATCGCGTGGTGCAGGATTACCTCCGCTCCGTCGTTCAGTCTGACGCGCTCACCCAGGCCGAATATCGTCTGCAGGTAAAGCTGACTGCGGATGGTTTTTATGTAAGCTAGCTGATTCGATTCGTGGTTTTCCGGTCTCCCGATGATTTTGCCAGCCATATCCGAAGCTGCGAATTGGTCAATTGCACGGTACATCCAGTAGTGCCAAAGCAACTTGCTTTTGCGCCCGGTACGCTGCCAGCGCTGTGAGCCCGTATCTGTTTTGTTGAATATGACCGGTTGTCCCGGTTTGAGCTGGTAACCACAATCATGGTCAAAACAGAACCAATTGATGGAATTCTCGTAGTCGATTCGCTCACGCATGGCGACAGTAAGCAAGGCGACCGATCCGAGGTTGGCAACATTCTCTCGCCCCAAACCTGACTGTGGAAACAGGATTGGCGACAAATGACGCTTAATAGAGCGGCCAATAGCTTCCTCTGTCAGCTGAAAATCACACTCAGAGCAATTCGACAGCTTGCGCGCTATTAACCGATCATAGACATCCCAATCTTCCGCAGAACTGTCCTTACCCTGAGAGGCGCCAAGTTGCCCATATGCGATCACGCTCAAATAGGAAAGCAGCTCTAGTAACGAAAGCGACTTCAGGTGGGTCTCAGCCAGTGCAATTGCTTCGTCGAATGGTTCAAGTTGCTCAAGTAGACGATCACAGACGCCGAAAAATTCGTACCAATCTCCGCTACCGAGATTGTCTCGGAGATGCCGCCAGAGCGGTGAATCGCTGCGTGTAAACAGCTTCGAGTAACGAATCGCCCAACGCAATACATCTGGATGACGAGCGGCCAGATGATCCAGCAGCGCAGTGCTAATAGCATCCTCAGAATGCAAAATACGTCCCAGTGCCAAGCTTGCCAGTTGAGCACCGTCCAAGTTGGCGGGCTCCCACCAGAAGGTCGCGGCAGCCAGTCCAGCAGCACGATTGCGCGCGGTATATTTGCCGCTCGGGCGTTGATCTAGAAAGTCGTGAAGGCACTCATCAAGTGCGGCGAATGGGGCAAGCTGCTGAGCATATCCAGCAAAGAGAGTCTGGTAAAATTCCTGGCATTGCCGTTCCTGGCCTTGCATATCTGGTCATCCTTTTCCTGCAGTCGAACCTTGATATTCAAAGAGATTAAAATCAGCTGTTCATTTAAGGCCCACAACGAGTCTGGCAATCTGTATGGAAGGAAATAGTTAACACGTTTCCAAGAAGGGGGAAACAACTGATGAGGAGTCAATAGCTAGCAATTGCAGATATAGTAAACAGGGCAGGAAATCAAAATGCCCCACAGAACTGGAAGGCCAGAAATGCACAAGGGCCTAGCCGAAGCTAAGCCCTTTTTGAATTTGGTCGGTGTGAGAGGATTCGAACCTCCGACCCCTTCGTCCCGAACGAAGTGCGCTACCAAGCTGCGCTACACACCGATGTCTGCGGGACGGGAATTTACCGAAAGCCCAGACCCGACACAAGCCTTTTTTGCATTTGGCAGGAAAAAAAGTGCCGTTCGCTCAACTATTCAGCACTCTTTTCATCCGTTTACCGGGCTGCAGCCAGCTGGTGACATTCCGGCAACCGGCCGTCAGGCCAGGCGCAGGGATGCGGGCCCCAGCAGACGGCGCTGCCAGTCAGCCACAGTGCCATGCTCCAGCCAGTCGGCTGCATGCTGGCGCCAGTTGGGGGAAAGGGCCGGATTCTCCAGCAACATCAGCAGATCAGCTTCATTGCGCACCTGATTGAACAGGATATCCACCGTGCGCTTCACCGTCAGTTCGGGATAGGGTCTGTCTAGCAGCTCCATGGCCGACTCCGGCGACACAATCCCCTCCTCCAGCACCCGCAGCAGCCAGCCACAACGGCCATTCAGTTGCATCACCTGCGACATCTGGCCATAGCCAAAGCGCTGGTTGAGCTTGAAACAGGGGGATCTCGGCTGGCTGATCTGGATCAGCGCCTCACCGAGCCGATAGACATCGCCGATGCAGGCTTGCGCCTCGGTCAGCCCGAGACCGGAGAGGTTCTCGCCAAAGGCGGCAGGTTGCCAGGGTGTACGTGGCGCAGGCAAGCCCAGCGCGGTTTGCCAGGTCTGCCACCAGAGATAGTGATCGGCCGGATAGTAGTGGAGCGCCCGATCCGGACCACCGTGGTGGCGCGTGTCACACTGCTCATCCCCTTCCAGACCGGCAAAGGTACAGCGAACTGGTGCAGAGATCGGTTGCTTGTGAATGGCGCTGGTGAGGCCGGGCACCAGCTCGGTGCCACGACCACTGAAAAAGGAGATCCGCATACTCATCCTCCGGATTGACGAGAGTAGGCGGATCTTATCATCTGACGAGTCAGGCGACTGCCTGCATCTGGTTGCTCATGGCGATCTCGGCGCGACGGCGCTTCTCCGCCTTGGCCATCAGATACCAGCTGCCGAAGGTAAAGAGCGATACCGACAGCAGGATCAGGCTGGCTACCGCGTTGATCTCGGGTTTCACCCCGAGCCGTACCGCCGAGAAGACCTCCATCGGCAAGGTAGTGGAGCCCGGGCCGGAGACGAAGCTCGCCAGCACCAGATCATCCAGCGACAGGGCGAACGACATCATGCCGCCTGCTGCCAGCGAGGGGGCGATCATCGGGATGGTGATCAGGAAGAACACCTTCCACGGCTTGGCGCCAAGATCCATGGCCGCCTCCTCTATGGAGAGATCCAGCTCCCGCAACCGCGCCGACACAACGATGGCTACGTAGGCGGTACAGAAGGTAGTGTGGGCGATCCAGATGGTCAACATGCCCCGCTCGGCGGGCCATCCCACCAGCTGGGCCATCGCCACGAACAGCAGCAGCAGCGACAGACCGGTGATCACCTCGGGCATCACCAGCGGTGCCGTCACCATGCCACCGAACAGGGTGCGACCACGGAAGTGGGGAATTCGGGTCAGCACGAATGCCGCCACCGTCCCCAGCGCCACCGCGGCGATCGCGGTGTAAAAAGCGATCTCCAGCGAGCGGAACACGGATCCAATCAGCTGCGTGTTGTCGAGCAGGCCGAAGTACCACTTGAGCGACCAACCGCCCCACACCGTCACCAGCTTGGAGGCGTTGAAGGAGTAGATCACCATGATGATCATGGGCAGGTAGATAAACAGCAGCCCCAGCCAGAGCATCAGCTTGGCAAAACCGAAACGTCTCATCATGCCTTGCCCTCCAGCTCTTTGGCCTGGTTACGGTTGAAGAGGATGATCGGAATGATCAGCACCGCCAGCATCACCACCGCCAGTGCAGAGGCGACCGGCCAGTCGCGGTTGTTGAAGAACTCCTGCCACAGCACCTTGCCGATCATCAGGGTCTCCGGGCCGCCCAGCATTTCCGGGATAACGAACTCCCCCACCACCGGAATGAACACCAGCATGCAGCCGGCGATGATGCCGTTCTTGGAGAGCGGTACCGTGATCTGCCAGAACCGGGTCAGGTTGCGGGCCCCCAGGTCGGAAGCAGCCTCCAGCAGGCTCTGATCGTGTTTGACCAGATTGGCGTAAAGCGGCAGCACCATGAAAGGCAGGTAGGAGTAAACGATGCCGATATAGACCGCCAGGTTGGTGTTGAGGATCTGCAGCGGCTCGTCGATCACCCCGATCCCCAGCAAGACGCTGTTGAGCAGGCCGTTGTTGCTGAGGATCCCCATCCATGCATAGACCCGGATCAGAATGGCGGTCCAGGTCGGCATCATGATAAGCAGCAGCAGAACGGTCTGGGTCTCCTTGTTGGCCCGGGCGATGGAGTAGGCCATCGGATAGCCAATCAGCAGGCAGAGCAAAGTGCTGACGAAGGCCATCTTGAGGGAGCCCAGATAGGCTGCGATATAGAGCTCATCCTCCTGCAGCAGCAGGTAGTTCCCCATATTGAGCAGGATGGTGAGCTGATTGTCGGCCCAGCTCACCACGTCGGTGTAGGGCGGGATCGCCACATCCGCTTCCGCAAAACTGATCTTTACCACTATGACAAAGGGCAGCAGGAAGAAGAGGAACAGCCAGAAGAAGGGGATGCCGATCACCAGCCGGCGCCCTCCGCCCCGCTTCAGTCGTTGCAAGATCTTCATGATTGCAGCACCACGCCGCTGTCATCTTCCCAGTAGAGGAACACCTGGTCATCCCAGGTTGGCCGCTTGCCGTGGCGTTCGGCATTGGCGATGAAAGCCTGAACGATTTTGCCCGAGGGCAGCTGGATGTGGTACACCGAGTGTCCGCCCAGATAAGCGATGTCATAGACCTCGCCCTTGGTCCAGTTGAAGTCCGGATGCTCGATTTCGGCCGGCTTTTGCAGGCTCATCAGCAGCTTCTCCGGCCGCAGGGCGTAGGTCACCTTCTTGTTCTCGGCACGGGAGCTGATCCCGTGGCCCACATAGATGGGCTGCTCCAGATCGGCACAGGCGATGATGGCGTGGTCCTGCTCATCCTCCACCAGCAGGCCGTCGAACAGGTTGACGTTGCCGATGAACTCGCACACCAGCCGACTGGCCGGGGTTTCGTAGATATCCATCGGGCTACCGATCTGCTCGATACAACCGTGATGCATGATGGCGATCCGCTCCGCCATGGTCATGGCCTCTTCTTGATCGTGGGTCACCATGACACAGGTAACCCCGACCCGCTCGATGATCTCCACCAGCTCCAGCTGCATCTTGGAGCGCAGCTTCTTGTCGAGCGCCCCCATCGGCTCATCAAGCAGCAGCAACTTGGGACGTTTCGCCAGCGAACGGGCCAGCGCTACCCGCTGGCGCTGGCCACCGGAGAGCTGGTGCGGCTTGCGACGGGCATACTGGGTCATCTGTACCAGCTTGAGCATCTCTTCGACACGGGCGTCGATCTCGGCCTTGGGCAGGCCATCCTGCTTGAGACCGAAAGCAATATTCTGTGCCACCGTCATATGGGGAAACAGGGCGTAGGACTGGAACATCATGTTGATGGGGCGTTCATAGGGGGGCATGTCGGTGATATCCACCCCGTCGAGGAACAGACGCCCTTCGGTCGGGCGCTCGAACCCGGCCAGCATCCGCAGCAAGGTCGATTTACCGGAACCGGATCCTCCCAGCAGGGCGAAGATCTCCCCCTTGTGAATATTCAGGGAAACATTATCGACCGCCAGGGTTTCATCGAACTGCTTGCTAACCCTGTCTATTTTTACCAGCACTTCTTTGCGTTGCTGGCTGCCCTCAAGGGCTTTCTTGTAGGCACTGGAGGCTATCGCCATTACCAAACTCCCTAACGTGATACTGGCCTCACGGCCAATCCATAAAAGCGATTTGGCGCCCCAGAGCGGGCACCAAGGTCAGGTACCGGACTTGATCTTGCTCCAACTCCGGGTGATTTGACGCTGTACCGCGCGGGAATGTGCCTCCTGCACATAGAGCCGCTCCAACACAGCCTGAGGCGGATAAACCCCCTCATCATTGCGCACCGTCTCATCCATGAACTCGCCAGCCTTGGCATTGGGGTTCGCATAGCCCACATAATTACTGACCTTGGCGATCACCTCGGGCTGCAGAACATAGTTGATGAGAGCATGTGCCTCTTTGACATTGGTGGCATCAGACGGGATCGCCATCATGTCGAACCAGAGATTGCCCCCCTCTTTAGGAATGCTGTAGGCAATCTTCACCCCCTTGCCGGCCTCGTCGGCACGGGCTGCCGCCTGCAAGATGTCGCCGGAAAAGCCCGCTGCCACACAGATATCGCCGTTGGCGAGATCACCTATGTATTTGGAGGAGTGGAAGTAGGCCACATAGGGGCGCACCTTGAGCAACTGCGCCTCGGCGCGCTTGATATCGGCCGCGTCCTGGCTGTTGGGGTTCAGTCCAAGGTAGTTGAGGGCAGCCGGGATCATCTCGTCTGCCGAGTCGAGGAAGGCGACGCCGCAACGGGAGAGCTTCTCCATGTTTTCCGGCTCGAAGATGGCCGCCCAGGAGTCGATCTTGTCGACCCCCAGCACCGCCTTGATTTTGTCGACGTTATAGCCGATGCCGTTGGTTCCCCACAGATAGGGCACCGCGTACTGATGGCCCGGATCCACCTTCTCGAGCTGCTTGAGCAGCACGGGATCCAGGTTGGCCAGATTGGGCAGCAAGCTCTTGTCCAGCTTCTGGAAAGCCCCCGCCTTGATCTGCTTGGAGAGGAAATTATTTGAGGGCACCACCAGATCGTAACCGGTCCGTCCGGTCAGCAACTTGCCTTCCAGGGTTTCGTTGGAGTCAAATACGTCATAGACGGTCTTGATCCCGGTCTCCTGCTGGAAATCGCTGAGGGTGGTCTCGCCGATATAGTCAGACCAGTTGTAGAAATGGAGCACAGGGGCTGCCTGGACTGCATTCGCCAATCCCATGGTCAGCGCTATGGTTAGCAATCTGGTTGTATTCACGGTGTCAGTTCTCCTGTTCAGTGGTTGACCGTCTGCGCATCCATTCGCGCGGCCCATCCGGATGGATGGCATCACTACCCTCCCGGCCGAACTGCGGACCGGGAGGGGTATTCGTTACTTACCGGACTTGATCTTGGTCCAGCTGCGGGTCATCAGACGCTGCACCTTGGCCGGCAGATCCGGGAAGGTGTAGATCTTCTGCAAGGTTGCAGAGTCCGGATAAACCCCCGGATCGGTACGGATCGCCTCGTCAACCAGCGGGGTCGCAGCCTTGTTGCCGTTAGGCGCCTGCACCTGATTGGTGATGTTGGCGATCACGTCGGGCTTCATCAGATAGTTGATGAAGGTGTGGGCCGCCTCGACGTTCTTGGCATCCGCCGGGATGGCGATCATGTCAAAGAAGCTGCCTGCCCCCTCTTTCGGAATGGTGTAGGTAAGTGCCACGCCATTTTTGGCTTCCGCCGCCCGCGCCTTGGACTGCTGCAAATCCATGGAGTAACCGACAGCAACACACAAGTTGCCGTTGGCCAGATCCGAGATGTACTTGGAGGAGTGGAAATAGGCGGTATAGGGACGAATGGAGAGGAACAGCTCCTCGGCCTTCTTCAGCTCGTCCGGCTTCTGGCTATCCGGTTTGAAGCCCAGATATTGCAGGGCGGCCGGTAACATTTCGGTCGGCGAGTCGAGGAAGGAGACGCCGCACTCCTTCAGCTTGGCCATGTTCTCCGGCTTGAACACCAGATCCCAGGAGTTGAGCGGCGCATCGGCCCCCAGTACGGCCTTCACCTTCTCGGCATTGTAGGCATAACCGATGGTGCCCCACAGATAGGGGATGGAGTACTGGTTGCCCGGATCGCTCGGGTCGAGCGCCTTGAGCAGGTCGGTATCCATATTTTGCCAGTTGGAGAGCTTGGACTTGTCCAGCTTCTGGAACACGCCAGCCCTGATCTGTTTGGCCAGGAAGGGGTTGGACGGCACCACGATGTCGTAGCCGGATTTACCAGCCAGCAACTTGGCTTCCAGTACCTCGTTGCTGTCAAACACGTCATAAACCACCTTGATGCCCGTCTCCTTCTGGAAGTTTTCCAGGGTATCCGGGGCGATATAGTCGCTCCAGTTGTAGACGTGCAACACCTTCTCTTCAGCCATTGCTCCGGCACTTGCCATGACCAGAGCCACAGAGGCAGCGATCACTCCCGTTTTGAAAGACATCATCCTTGTCTCCTAAGCAAATTGTATGCGCATGCCAACCTGCCTGGCGGCAGCTATCCCTTCAGCTTTGCAGCCGTCAGATCCAGACTGAGCCTGGCTAGCTTGACCAATTCATCAACCTGTTCCTCGGTGATCACCAAGGGGGGCGATATGATCATGGTATCGCCTACCGCCCTCATCACCAAGCCATTGTTAAAACAGAATTCCCGGCAAGTCATCCCGGCATTGGCATGGGCCGGGAAACGCCGGTTGGTCTGCTTGTCCTGGACGATTTCCAGAGCTGCGACCAGCCCGCGGCCACGAGTTTCACCCACCAGCGGGTGGTCAGCCAGCTCTGCCCAGCGGCGCTGCAAATAGGGGCCGATGGTATCATGCACTCGCTTAACTATGCTCTCCTTTTGCATAAGCTGGATATTGGCCACCGCCACCGCGCAAGAGACCGGATGGCCTGAGTAGGTGAAGCCGTGGTTGAACTCGCCCCCCTCTTCCACCAGCCCCTTGGCAACCCGGTCACTCACCATCACAGCGCCGAGCGGCAGATAACCGGAGGTAATCCCCTTGGCCAGACACATCAGATCCGGCTTGATGCCAAACCCTTCGCTGGCAAACCAGTGGCCGGTACGGCCAAAGCCGCAGATCACCTCGTCGGCTATCAGCAAAATGCCGTAGTGATCGCAGATGCGCTGGATCTCCGGCCAGTAGCTGTCAGGCGGAATGATGACACCGCCCGCCCCCTGGATCGGCTCGCCGATAAAGGCGGCCACCTTGTCCACCCCCAGCTCCAGAATCTTCTGCTCCAGCTGACGGGCCCTCTCCAGCCCAAACTCGTGGGCACTCATCCCCTGCCCCTCACCGAAGTGGTAGGGCTGGTCGATGTGCACTATGCCGGGAATGGGCAGACCACCCTGGGCATGCATCCCTTTCATGCCACCCAGACTCGCCCCCGCCACGGTGGAGCCGTGATAGGCGTTGTGGCGGCTGATGATCACCTGTTTTTCCGGTTGCCCCTTGCTGGCCCAGTAGTGGCGCACCATCCGCAGCACGGTGTCGTTGCACTCGGAGCCGGAGCCGGTAAAGAAGACATGGTTGAGATGGGATGGCGTCACTTCGGCCAGCAGGGTGGCCAGCTCGATCACCGGCGGGTGAGCGGTCTGGAAAAAGAGGTTGTAGTAGGGGAGCTGCTCCATCTGTCTGGCCGCGGCATCCACCAGCTCCTGCCGGCCATAACCCATGTTGACGCACCAGAGCCCCGCCATGCCGTCCAGAATGCGCTTGCCTTCGGAGTCTTCCAGATAGACGCCACTGGCTTTGGTGATGATACGGCTGCCCTTCTTGTTCAGAGCCTGAAAGTCGGTAAAGGGGTGCAGGTGGTGGCTGGCATCCTGCTGCTGCCACTCACGGGTAGTCTGTTGCATTGTTAGCTCCTCGGTTCCTTCGATTTAGCTGGTTCTGTTCGTCAATCATCAGGAAGGCTGCCACTCCCGCAATCACCGCCACTTTCGCGTGGACTGCGGCATGGCCTGCTCCTCACATCCTTCAATTCGAGCCAAAAACTGTTATCAACCATGCAACCAGAGCGGTGGCGAGCCAACTTCCGCTCACAACCATCCGCAGGCGGAGGCACTCCTCCATCCCGTATTACCGGTTACAGGCAGGGGAGGCAGCCTGCCTCCCCGATTCGGACGATGCGTGGCCGGCACGCATCCGGGTCAGACGTTCAGCAGCAGGAACTCTCGCTCCCAGCGGCTGATCACCCCGAAGTAGGTCTCGTACTCTTTGCGTTTGACCGCGACAAAGGCGCGTGTAAAGCGCTCCCCCAACATCTCCTTGATGGGATCGCACTGTTCGAGATGGCTGAGCGCCTCCTCCAGCGAGCGGGGCAGACTGTAGGGCAGGTCGTAGGCGCTGGATTTCATCTCCTGCATGGGCTCCAGCTTCTCCATCATGCCGAGATAGCCGCACGCCAGGGTGGCGGCCAGCGCCAGATAGGGGTTGGCATCGGCACCGGCGAAGCGGTTCTCCACCCGGCGGGCACTCGGGTCGGAGAAGGGTACCCGCAGACCACAGGTGCGGTTCTCGACACCCCACTGGACGTTGCGTGGCGCGCTCTCACCGAAGGTGAGGCGGCGGTAGGAGTTGACATTGGGAGCCAGCAGGGCTGTCACCGCCGGGGTGTACTTCTGCAGACCTGCGATGAAATGCATGAAGAGTTCGGAGTTGCCGCCATCCGGGGTACCGAACAGATTTCGACCGTTCATATCCTCCAGACTCTGGTGGATGTGCATGGCGGAGCCCGGCTCGTTGCTCATCGGCTTGGCCATAAAGGTGGCGTAGATGCCGTGGCGATGGGCCGCCTCACGCATGGTGCGCTTGAAAAGGAACACCTGATCCGCCAGATCGATGGCATCCCCGTGCAGGAAGTTGATCTCCATCTGGGCAGCACCGGACTCGTGGATCAGGGTATCCACCTCCAGCTCCTGCGCTTCGCAGTAGTCATACATGTCTTCGAAGATGGGATCGAACTCGTTGACCGCATCGATACTGAAGGACTGGCGAGCTGTCTCGGGACGGCCGTTGCGCCCTACCGGCGGCATCAGCGGATAGTCGGGGTCTTCGTTGCGGGTGACCAGATAGAACTCCAGCTCGGGCGCCACCACCGGCTTCCAGCCCTGAGCCTCGTAAAATGACAGAACCCGACGCAGTACGGAGCGAGGTGCAATGTCGATCAGCTTGCCGTTGACGTCGTAACAGTCATGGATAACCTGAGCGGTAGGTTCCAGCGCCCAAGGGACGAAACGGATGGTGTTGGGGTCAGGATAGAGCTGCATGTCCCGCTCCAGCGGATCGATCATGCTGTCGTCATCCGGATATTCGCCGGTCACTGTCTGGGTGAAGATCACCTCGGGCAGACGCATGCCCCCTTCTCGCAAAAACTTGTTGGCTGGGATGATCTTGCCCCGGGCGTTGCCGGTGAAATCAGGGAAGAGACACTCCACTTCCGTGATGCGATTGCTCTCCATCCAGCCCTTGATACTGTCCATGTTAAACCCCGACTCTACGGTTGCCATTGGCAAGGGTGTCTAATATATGGAACACCCTTGTTATCAAATTGTAATCAACACCACCATAAAAGCCCGCTATCAGGGGTAATGTCAAGCAGTGGTGTTTAAAAAACTATAAATAACGGCGCATATAATGACCAAGTCGGCACCAAATACTAAACACTCGTGGCCTCGCCTCTCCCCAGTGCAAAGCCGGTGCCAACCGGCCAAAACCAGATGTCAGATCCCGTCAGATCAGCCGCTAAAGGGGCCATTTTTTTGCAAAGGCGCACAATCCCTGTCCTATTTGCTTTGCTTGGCTGCTTTTTTTTGGTACAAGGCCCGCCCTGATTTGCACTCTCTTGCATGAAAACGGTGCAAATCAGACGAGAAGGGCTTGGTCTGCAGGCAGACAGCCCCCATAAACAGGGATAATTGGGTTAGTAAACTGACTGGTAGTAAATCGTATGTGTGATTTCATGACTGAAGACCAACTGGCCTTTTACAAGGGGCAGATCGAGCGGCAGATCGCCGAGCTCGAAGAGCGCCTGAACTCCCAGGCCAGCCAGGCCATCGCCACCGACACCAACGAGATGGCCGATGAAATTGACCGTGCCAGTATCGAGGAAGCCCGCCGTCTGGAGCTGAACCGCATCGAGCACGACAAGCTGCACCTGCGCAAGCTGAGGGGCGCATTGAAGCGAATGAACGATGGAGATTTCGGTTACTGTGAATCTTGTGGTGACGAGATCTCTCTCAAGCGGCTGCAAGCTCGTCCAGAGTCCCGTTTCTGCGTCGAATGCCAGAGCACCAAGGAATTTAACGATACCCACGTGTTCCGCCGCGTCGCCTGATTCTTCGAAGAACCGTCACCATTCAGGTGCAACAGACGCCAGCAAGGCAGGGCCCTGCGCTCAAACCTTGCACAACGCCTCGCAGCAAGATGGTGACAAGTTCTGTTAGACTCCGGACACCTTCCGGAATCTACAGGAGAACAGAGAGTGAAATGGCTCATCAAGCTGTGTTTGTGCCTGCCACTGCTGGCACAAGCACAGGTTCTGACGGTCAAGGTCCCCAGCCGTCCCGTCAACAATCTTGACCAGGAGTACCAGTACAAGCTGCTGGAACTGGCCCTGACCCGCTCCGGGCAACCCTTTCGCATCCAGCCTGTCGAACTCGACCTCAACCAGTTCACCCTCCAGCAGCAGCTGAGCAAGGGCAAGACCATCAACGTCTTCTGGATGGGCACCTCCAGCGCACTCGAATCCTCCCTGATTGCCGTCCCCATTCCGCTGTTTCGCGGGCTGGAAGGATTGCGGTTGTCGTTCATCCACGCGGACGCTCAGGAGAAGTTCAACCAGATCAATACCCTGGCCGATCTCAAACAGCTGAAGGCGGCGCAAGGGGTCGGTTGGGCCGATAACAAAATTCTGGAAAATGCGGGCATCCCGACCTTCTCCGGCCGATACAGCAGCCTGTTTCGCCTTATCAACGACGGCGACAAGATCGACTTCTTCCCGCGCGCCTTGGTGGAGATCTTCGCCGAGCGCAGCGAGCTGGTGGCGCAGTATCCCAACCTCGCCATCGAGCAGCATCTGCTGATCCGCTACCCCTTCGCCCAATTCTTCTTCGTCAGCCCCGAATACCCCAAGCTGGCCAAGGCGATTCAGACCGGGCTGGAGCGGGCCTATGCCGATGGTAGCTTCATGAAGTTCTTCAATGACAACCCCAAGATCCGCGAAGCGCTCGCCAGCGCCAACCTCGATCAGCGGGTCACCATCGCCCTGCCCAATCCGGATATGACCCCGTTGCTAAAATCCATTCCGGCCCAATATTGGGAGTATCCACCGCAAGGATAAGCATCACGAACGCCTGACCACGAAGGTCAGGCTGCGAGAACACAGTGCGCCAGGGAGGTGCCATGAAGGGAATCCAGGAGTGGTTTGAGGAGTACGGCCAGAGCCATCGCCATCCGGTCAACGTCGCCATCCATAAGCTGGCGGTGCCGGGCATCTATTTCTGCTCGCTGGCGCTGCTCTGGTGTCTGCCACACGGGCCCTTGCCAGAGATCCTCAACTGGGCGGCAGTGGCGGCTATTCCGGTGCTGCTGTTCTATCTGCAGCTGTCGTTTTCGCTGTTCGCGGGGATGGCCGGGCTAACCGCACTGGGACTGTGGATCTGCCACCAATGGCAGGGGCCGCTGCTGTGGCCCGCGGTGGCGGCGTTCGTGATTCTCTGGATAGCCCAGTTTGTCGGCCACAAGATCGAGGGCAAACGCCCCTCCTTCCTCGCCGACCTGCAATTTCTGCTGATAGGCCCCGCCTGGGTGCTCGCCAGCCTCTATCGTCGCCTGGGCATTCCCTATTGAGGAGTGCCGGGCCAACAGGAGAGACCATGACACATAACCACACGCGACATAATGCCCTGCGCCGCGCCCTGCCCCTGCTGCTGGGGGCCCTGTTTGCCGGCCCGGCGCTGGCCGACAAGGCCGACCCGGTCGGTGAAGTGAGCACAGCCTTCAAGCTGTTTGGCCCCAACCACAAGATCCTGGTGGAGGCATTCGACGACCCGCGCATCGACGGTGTCGCCTGCTATCTGGCGCGCCCCAAGACAGGTGGCGTCAAAGGTGGGCTGGGACTGGCGGAAGATCCCTCCCACGCCTCCCTGTCGTGCCACCAGATCGGCCCCATCACCCTGCCCGAAAAGCTGAAAGCGGGGGAAGAGGTGTTCGATGTCAGCACTTCGCTGGTGTTCAAGGAGCAGAAAGTGGTGCGTTTTTACGACAAGAAACGCAATGCACTGGTTTACCTGACCTACAGCACCAAACTGGTGGATGGTTCGTACAAAAGTGCAGTCAGCGCCGTTCCCATCATGCCGTGGGGACAATAACCAGCCGGTTTGTCCGGTGATAGCTGACCCATTTTGTTGTAATTTGACGACACACACGCTGCGGAGCACATACCATGAAAGTCGCCGTATTCAGTACCAAGAGCTATGACAAAGAGCATTTCAACCAGGCCAACAGCCAGTACGGCTTCGACCTAGAGTTTTTCGATGTGCGGCTGGAGGCCAAAACGGCCCGACTGGCTCACGGCTTCCCAGTGGTGTGTCTGTTCGTCAATGACGATGCCGACCGCGAGGTATTGACCGAACTGGCTGCCAACGGCACCCAGGTGATCGCCCTGCGCTGCGCCGGTTACAACAACGTGGACCTGGCCGCGGCCAAAGAGCTGGGGCTGAAAGTGGTGCGGGTGCCCGCCTACTCCCCCGAGGCGACCGCAGAACACGCGGTCGGCATGATGATGTGCCTCAACCGCCGCATCCACAAAGCCTATCAGCGCACCCGCGACGCCAACTTCTCGCTGGAGGGGCTGGTCGGCTTCAACATGCATGGCAAGACCGTTGGCGTCATCGGCACCGGCAAGATCGGTCTGGCCGCCCTGCGCATCCTTAAGGGCTTCGGGGTTCGCCTGCTGGTCAACGATCCTTACCAGAATCCGGCAGCCATCGAGCTGGGTGCCGAGTACGTGGATCTCGATACCCTGTTCCGCCAATCCGACATCATCAGCCTGCACTGCCCGCTGTTCAAAGAGAACTACCACCTGTTGAACAAGGAGGCGTTCGCCAAGATGAAGGACGGGGTGATGATCATCAACACCAGCCGTGGCGGTCTGCTCGACTCCAACGCCGCCATCGAGGCGCTCAAGACCTCCCGTATCGGCGCACTGGGGCTGGACGTCTACGAGGAGGAAGAGGATCTCTTCTTCTCCGACAAGTCCAACGAGGTGATCACCGATGACGTGTTCCGCCGCCTGTCTGCCTGCCACAACGTGCTGTTCACCGGCCATCAGGCGTTCCTGACCCGCGAGGCGCTGCACGCCATCGCCGATACCACCCTCGGCAATATCCGCGCCATCGAGATCCAGGGCCGCTGCGACAACGAAGTGGAATAAGGGCTCGCCCTCTCTTCGTCACGCGCCGGGTTGTGAGACCCGGCGCCTTCGGGTAGGCTAGCCCCCCTTTTTTATTCAGGAGTCTGGCGCCCATGTTTATCGGATTTGATTACGGCACCTCCAACTGTGCCGTGGCCGTGATGGAACAAGGTAGCCCCAGGCTGCTGAATCTTGGCGCATCCCGCTATCTCCCTTCCACCCTGCATGCGCCCCACCGGGATGCTATCGCCGGTCTGTTGGCCGAAGGGCTGGCACCCGCCCAGCAGGCGGAGTACCTCAAGCTACGTGGCCCCGTGGTCACCCGCGCCCAGACGGTTCGCCGCCAGATGCGGGAAGAGGGGCTGATCGACGAGCTGAGCTTTGGCGGTGCCGCGCTGGAGCGCTATCTGGAAGAGCCGGACGACGGCTACTACATCAAATCGCCGAAATCCTTTCTCGGCGCCTATGGCCTCAAGGCCCCCCAGATCGCCCTGTTTGAAGACATCGTCTGCGCCATGATGCTCCATGTCCGCCAGCAGGCGGAGCAGCAGCTCGGCGCCCCGATCCGCCAGGCGGTGATCGGCCGTCCGGTCAACTTCCAGGGTCTGGCGGGGGAAGAGAGCAACCAGCAAGCTATCGCCATCCTGACCGAGGCGGCCCGTCTGGCCGGTTTCGAGCAGGTAGAGTTCCTCTATGAACCGGTGGCCGCCGGGTTTGAATTCGAGGCGCGCCTCACCGAAGACGCCGTGGTGCTGGTGGTGGATATCGGCGGCGGTACCACCGACTGCTCCATGCTGCGGATGGGCCCGAGCTACCGCGATCAGCTGGATCGCAGCGGCGATCTGCTCGGCCACAGCGGCCAGCGGATCGGCGGCAACGACTTCGATATCCGCCTGACGGTGGAAGGGATGATGCCGCTGCTCGGCATGCACGAGACCCTCAAGACCGGCAAGCCGCTGCCCCACCCGCTGTTCTGGGATGCGGCCGCCATCAACGACGTCAGCGCCCAGAGCCGCTTCTACAGCCTCGACACCGCCCGCCAACTGCAGGAGCTGCAGCTCGACAGCCAGCCTGGCAGCAAGCTGGGTCGTCTGGCCAGCCTGCGGGCCCACAAGCTGAGCCACCAGCTGGTGTGGCGTGCCGAGCAGGGCAAGATCGCCCTCTCGGAGCAGGAACTCAATCGCCAGTCGCTGGCCGAGCTGGAAAAAGGGCTGGAAGCGGAACTGACCCGCGAACAGCTGGCCAACGCCTCGGCCCTGCTGCTGGAGAAGATTGGCGAGCTGATGGACGAAGCGATTGCCGCCGCCGGTGTGCAGCCGGATCGCATCTTCGTCACCGGCGGTAGCGCCCGCTCGCCGCTGATCGCCAGCTTTATCCGCCAGAAGCTCCCCTCCATCCCGCTTGAGGGTGGCGATGACTTCGGCTCGGTGGCTGCCGGTCTTGCCCGTTATGCCGAGCGGCTGTTCGCCAACTGAGCCCTGAGATAGCGTAAATCGATGGCAACATAACCAAGGTGTTGCTATTAAGCGACAGTCTCGCGGGACAAGGGGCGACAGAAGCGGTCGGTCGTCCCCTCTCCCGCCCTGCTCCCGACTGCCCAAAAAGGGTATTCTTGACGCTCCCCCAACCGGAGCCCCCTCATGCCCAGATTGCCCTTTTTGCTGATCCCCCTGTTACTGCTCGCTGGCTGCAGCTCGACCGCCTTTGTTCAGCAAGATCTGCAACACCACCACTGGGTACTGAGCAAACTGGATGGCGAACCGATCAAGGCCCCCCGCGACAATCCTCCCGATTTCGAGATCGGCGAGCACTTCACCGTCAACGGCATCGCCGGTTGCAACCGCTACTTCGGTCAGGGCCATCTGGAAGATGACAAACTGTGGATCACCAGTCTGGGCAGCACCGAAATGGCCTGCATGCCGCCGCTCGACACTATCGAACAGGCAGTACTGACCACCCTTACCGAGGGGGCGACCTTGAGCGGCACCAGTCAGAACCTGATCCTGCAGGGCAAACGGCACCGTTTGGAATACACCTTGCGCGACTGGGTGTTCTAGCGCTCACAAAGCCGCATCACAAACAGGAACATGTTGTCCGGCTGTGGCACAATATGAGGCAGAGTTCGCAACGGAGGCTGCCTCAGCCATGTCGATGGATCGCCTGTTTGACAAGATCAAACAACTCCCCACTATTCCCAAGCTGCTGCACGAGTTGATGCAGAGCTTCAACGACGAGAATGCCCGCATCGACCAGATTGCGGCCAAGATCGCCATGGACCAGGTGATCAGCGTCAAGGTGCTAAAGATGGCCAACTCGGCCGCCCTGCGCCGTGGCAACGAAGTGACCTCCATCGAACAGGCGGTGATCCGCCTCGGCTTCAACCGACTGCGCTCTGTGGTGGTCGCTTCCGGCATCATCGGCACCTTCAAGGCCCCGCCCAGCTTCGACAAGAACAAGTTCTGGACCGAGACCTTCCAGGTCGCCACCATAGCCCGGACCCTGGCGCAGGAGGCCAAGGTGCTCGACCCCGAGACCGCCTTCACCTGTGCTCTTATCCACAACATCGGCGAACTACTGATCCAGAGTACCTTGCCGGAAGAGGCGGAGCTCATCAATCTGGCGATCCAGAAGGGGAGCAGCCGGGTCGAGGCCCAGCGGGAGATGCTGGGTTACGACTACGCCCAGCTCGGTGCCGAGCTGGCGCGGCGCTGGAACCTCTCCGAGGCCTTCGTCGATGCCATCTCCCAACAGCTGGATCCCCTCTCCCACGATCCGGTCAGCAAGGAGGCGGTGCTGATCCGCCTCGCCGTGTTTATCTCCTTCGCCTGGAACGCGGGCGTGCCTGCCCAGGCCATCATCGCCCGCTTCCCCAAACCGCTCGCCGACCAGTTGGGACTGGATCCCAAGTCGCTGGCAGGCCAGCTCGAAACACTGCATGAACAGGGTAATGCCCTTGCCGATCTTCTGACTCAATAAGCATCATGACCCATCCGTTTCTGTTTCATCCCCAGGTGGCGCCCTGGTTCAAAGAGAGCGCCGACGCACTGCAATTGACCCTCTTTAGCGATCTGGATGCACCGATCCGCGAGGTGTGGCTACGCCACGAGCCGGATAACGAGGAGTACCTGATCCCGATGACGGCGGTCTCCACCCGCGATCGGCTGCAGGTGTGGCAGGCGACCCTGCCGCTCATCAAGGGACAGGATATCCACCTCTACAGCTTCAAGTGCCTCACCGACGAGGAGCAGTGGTGGCTGCACGGGGCGGGCGTCAGCGCGTCCATGCCGCCACGGGAGCAACATTTTCGCTTCAACAGCCTGCACCAGCCACCGGCCTGGGTGCAGGATCAGGTGTTCTACCAGATCTTCCCCGACCGCTTCTGCAACGGCGACCCGTCGCTGAGCGTCAAGCATCACGAGTACGAATATCGCGGCAAAGCGGTCATCAGCAAGGCGTGGGGCGAACCGGTCAGTCGCCATGAAGAGGGCCACGGCGCCTGCGAGTTTTACGGTGGCGATCTGGCGGGGATCGATGCCAAGCTGCACTATCTGCAATCTCTCGGGGTGACGGCGCTCTACCTCAACCCCATCTTCGATTCGCCGAGCAACCACAAGTACGACACCCAGGACTACTTCAAGGTCGATGCCCACCTCGGCAGCAACGCGCAGTTCGCCGAGCTGACCCGCAACCTGCACCAGCGCGGCATGAAGATCATCCTCGATGCGGTGGTCAACCACACCTCTACCGAGCACCCCTGGTTCTGCCCGCCACTGGGAGCCCAGAGCAACCCGGACTCCCCGTGGCGCAGCTTCTACACCTTTGATAAAGAAGGGGATTACGTCAGCTGGAAGGGCATTCGCAGCCTGCCCAAGCTCGACTTCTCCTGCGAGAAGGTACAGGACGCCGTCTATCGGGCCGATGACGCCATCCTCCGTTACTGGATGCGCGCCCCCTACCAGATCGATGGCTGGCGCTTTGACGTCATCCACATGTTGGGCGAGCGCGGCACCGCCGAGGGCAACAGTGGTCACGTGCGCGCCATTCGCGGGGCAGTGAAGCAGGAGAACCCGGACGCCTATGTGCTCGGCGAACACTTCTTCGAGGCGAGCCAGTGGCTGCAAGGGGATCAGGAGGACGGCGCCATGAACTACTACGGCTTCGCCCACCCGATCCGTGCCTTCCTGGCTGGCAAGGATATCGCCTACCACCCCATCAAGATCAGCGCCGAAGAGCTGGATCGCTGGCTCAAACTGGCGCGGGCCCATATCCCGTTCAAGAACCAGCTGGCCCAGTTCAACCTGCTGGACAGCCACGATACCGCCCGCTTCCTCCATCTGCTGGGAGAGGACAAACAGCGGATGCAGCTGGCCGCCACACTGCTGCTCACCTATATCGGTGTGCCGTCCATCTACTACGGCGATGAAGTGGGGCTCTCCGGCGGCAACGACCCGGACTGCCGCCGCTGCTTCCCGTGGGATACCACAGACTGGGATCATGTGCTGCACGACCACTATCGTCGGCTGATCCAGATCCGCCGCCAGCGCCCCTCCCTGCGCCGCGGTGATATCCAGACCCTCTACGCCGGGCCCCACAGCTATGTGTTCGCCCGAACCCTGCAAAGCGATCAGGTGGTAGTGGCTTGCAACCGCCACCCGAGCGAGCCGCGCACCATCAGCCTGCCCCTGTGGCAGACCGCCAGCCCCGCCAGCCGCTTCACCGACGCCTTCAACGGCGAGAAGTTTGAAGTGGTGCAGGGCGAGGTGCAGCTGACCATTCCGGCCAACTCGGCCCGGGTGCTGATCTCCAGCTGAGCGGGCAACTGACGCGCTGAAAAACAAAACCGGAGCCCAAGGCTCCGGTTTTTTTTATTCCGTTCAATCCACCATGACGTCTGGCCCCTAACCAGCCGCCATCAGTAGTTGATGCTGACGTAGGGCACTTCCGGCACCTGCCAGCGCTGCTTGAGGTAGACGGTGAGCACGAAGAAGAAGTTGGCCAGCAGGTTGGCGAAGCGATAGAGAATGGGATCGAAGGCCACCCCGCTCTCTTCCAGCCTGACCAGCAGCCGCACCACCTTCTTGCTGCCGCAGCGGCACAGATGGAGGGTGGGAATGGGCTGTGGCCCCTGTGGCAGCACAAAACCGGTGACGCTGCCGCGACTCGCCTCGTTGTAGTGGTCGTAACGGGCCTTGAGCCACTCAAGATCTGCGTCGAAGATCCCCAGCTTGCCGCGTACCGAGCCGTTTAGGTTGTAGATAAGTCGCTGCAACGCCGCGAGATCCGCCAGCATGGGCTCGGTATCCGCATCCGGCGCAAGGCGTGACAGCACGGCCCCAACCTGACAACAGAGCTCGTCAGTAGCGATCTCAAAATCACATTTGAGCGAGGTTTCGAAGATAAAGGGGTAGCAGAGCTCGCGCTTGTCTCTTGGCTTCTTGGGGTTCATGGGGCAACCGGATTGGAAAAAAGGCCAGTTTGCCAGCCCCCACAGGAGCTGGCAAACGGCAGGTTATGGCTTGGGCTGCGCGCTGGCGGCTCAGACGCTCCTGCCGGCGGGCTCGGTGGAGGGCTGGAACTGGCCGATCATCCGCAGCGCCTCCAGCATGCGCTGGTTGAAGCTGGTGAAGCGATCGACCTGTGCCGGTTCCCCTTCCCCTCTCGCCGCCAACACGGCCGGGGTCAGCGCCTGTTGCTGGGATGGTGGCAGCAGGGTATCTGCCTGTTTCTGCACCTGCTCCAGCTTGGGCAGGTAGTCGGCAAACGGCTTGAGCAGATCCTGCAGGGAGTGCGCTCCCTGATAGGTCTGACTCAGCTTGACGCTCTGCTTGAGCTTGAGGGAGTAGGAGGCCAGCTGACTGTCGTCCAGTTTCAGTTCGTTCGCCTTATCCAGCAGATCCTCGAAGTTGCCGGAGAAGAAGTTCCCCGCCAGCTCGTCGATCCCCTTGACCAGCTTGCCGATGGACTCCATCTCCTCACTGCTGAGATCCCCCTCCAGCGAGAAACTGAAGCTCTGGCTCGACTTGAGGCTGAACTGACTACCGCTATCATCCTTCTGGGACTTGGTCTGCCAGCTGTCGTTGAATCGCAGCACCACCTTGTCGCCATCCTTGGTCTGGATCTCCAGATACCCCTGCTGGCGACTGGCCATCTCGGCCTGTCCCATGTCGGTCGGGGAGACCTTGCCGAAGAACTCCTTCTCGAACTCCTCGAGCCCTTTCTGGATCAGCTTGTAGCTCTGATCGATACCGGTTTTGATATCGTCGTTGTCAGTCGCCCACTTGCCGAGCTGCTTCTTCGCCTCCTCAAAGCCCTTGTCGACCCCCTTGCGGGCCTGCTCCATCATCCCGGTCAGGTCGTCGTCAGATTTGCCATCGGCCCGTGCGGCACCAAGCCGCCCGGTCACGAACTGCAGCACGTTGTCCGCCACCGACTGGAAGTCAAACAGGGTTTCCGGGGTGATCTCTTCGGGCTCTTTCACCTTCGGCGCCTGATAACCCTGGCCGTTGATCTCCAGCGAGAACTGCAACGCCTGCTGGATCAGCACCTGCGCCCACTTGGGCGGCTTGTGCAAGGAGACCTCCTCCTCGCTCTTGACCTGTTTCTGCTCCGCCTGTTGGGGCGATTTGGGAGAAACACCCACTCCCTTGGGTTGGGCTGCGCCCACGCCTTCGATCTGCATAATGTGTCCTCCCACCATGCCTGTAGATCAGCTATCGGCCTGACTGAACACTTCTTGACCACAAAATGCTGGACAATCTGCGGCTGGCTTTTAAAATCGGGCCCCTTTGGGTGGCCTGTTGCCTTCCCCCGATTTCGACCCGGCCCGGCCGGTGTGCATGTGAGGTATTTATGACCCAATCCCAACAGCCTTCCGCGAACGCTCCGGCGCCTAGAACCGCGGCCGACTATCAGGCCCAACTCGACGAAAAGCGCGCTCGCCTCACCGAGCTGTTTGCCGGCTTCACCCTCCCGGCGCTGGAAGTGCACAGCTCACCGGCGGAGTACTACCGGATGCGCGCCGAATTTCGCATCTGGCACGAAGGGGATGACCTCTTCCACTGCATGTATGCCCCGGCGACCAAAGAGATCATCAAGATAGACCACTTCCCTACCGCCAGCCGCCTCATCAACCAGTTGATGCCGCTGCTGCTGGAGGGGCTGCGCCCACACCCGGTGCTGCGCCGCAAGCTGTTCCAGATCGACTACCTCTCCACCCAGTCCGGCCAGATCATTGTCAGCCTGCTCTATCACCGCAAGCTGGAGGCCGAATGGCAACAAGCCGCCGAAGCGCTGCAGGCCGACCTGCGCGCCAAAGGGTTCGAGCTGCAGCTGATTGGCCGCGCCCACAAGCAGAAGATCTGTCTGGGGGATGACTTCGTCATCGAACAGCTCAACGTGGCGGGTCGCCAGCTCACCTACAAACAGGTGGAGAACAGCTTCACCCAGCCCAACGCCGCCATCAACGAGCAGATGCTGGCCTGGGCGCTGGATGTGACCAAAGAGAGCGAAGGGGACCTGCTGGAGCTCTATTGCGGCAATGGCAACTTCTCCATCGCGCTGGCGCAGAACTTCCGCAAGGTGCTGGCCACCGAAATCGCCAAGCCGAGCGTCGACTCCGCCCAGTTCAACATCGCCGCCAACGGCGTCGAAAACCTGATCATCCTGCGTATGTCGGCCGAGGAGTTCACCATGGCGATGCGTGGTGAACGGGAGTTCAACCGCCTCAAGGGGATCGATCTCAAGAGCTACCAGTGCAACACCATCTTCGTCGACCCGCCCCGCGCCGGTCTCGACGATGCCACCGTCAAGCTGGTGCAGGAGTACGACAACATCCTCTACATCTCCTGCAATCCCGAGACACTGCAGGCCAACATGGCCGTGCTGGGCGAAACCCACGAAATCGCCCGTTTCGCCCTGTTCGACCAGTTCCCCTGGACCCATCATATGGAAGCCGGGGTCTATCTGCGCCGCAAGGCCGGTTGATTCAGGCAGACGGGAAAACAACAACAGGGCCGGATGGCCCTGTTTTGTTATTGGCTGAACACCGGCCTCACTCCAGCCGGAAGTGACCCACGATCTCCCGCAGCCGGTCGTAGGTCTGCTGCATCGCCGCGGAGCTGGCGACCGTCGCTTCGCCATTGTGGGTCAGCTGGCGGATCACCTCGGCGATGGCGCTCATGTTGCGATTGATCTCTTCGGCCACCGCGCTCTGCTGCTCCGCCGCCGTGGCGATATGGCTGATGAGACCGTTGATCTCCACCACTTCCCCTGCCATCAGATCCAGCGACTCGTTGACCCTGGTGGTGTTCTCGGCCGCCCCCTGACAGCTCTGCTTGGTATTGCCCATGGCATCCACCACAGTTCGGGTGCCCCGCTGCAGACTAGCCAGCATGGTCTGGATCTCGGCTGTGCTCTGCTGGGTGCGGGCAGCGAGGGAGCGCACCTCGTCTGCCACCACCGCAAAACCGCGCCCCTGTTCACCGGCGCGGGCTGCCTCGATGGCGGCGTTGAGGGCCAGCAGGTTGGTCTGTTCGGCAATGCTGCCGATCACCCCCAGCACTGAGCCAATCTGCTGCACATCCTGCTGCATCGCCTCGATGGAGCGGGCAGTGGCTTCCACTTCATCCACAAGCGCCATCACGCTGGCCATCGCCTGATCCACCACCTGACGAGACTGGCTCGCCAGCTGCTGGCTCTGGCCGGTGAGTTGGGCGGTGCTGGCCGCACTCTCGGAGACGGAGACCGCGGTGCGGCTCATCTCGTTGATGGCGGTCACCACCTGCTCGGTCTCGCGTACATGGTCCGCCAGCAGAGACTGGACGGCGCCGGTCTGGTTGGCCAGCCCCTCGATGCCGCTGTTGAGCTGGCCGCTCGCCTGCCGCACCTCCCCCATCATCTCCTGCAGCCGCTCGATAAAGCGGTTGATACCGGCCGAGATCTGGCCAAGGTCATCCTTGCTGGTCACCGCCAGCCGGCGGGTGAGATCGCCACTGCCGCGAGAGAGCTCCAGCACCAGATCCCGCAGCGAGAGGATAGGGCGATAAGCCACGTTGAGTACCAGTATGGCAAGCACCATCACCACCACGGCGACACCGAGCAGCGCCATGATGATCTGGCCGTTGAGTGCACGGGTCATCGCCTGGATGTAGTCGAGGTCGATGTAGCCAGTCAGCGTCCAGCTGCTGCCGCGAATATCCAGCTGGTTGGGGCGCGCTTCGCTCTCCCCCTGCGGCTTGCTGTTATAGAGGCTGTTGCCCTGACTGTCGGCCAGCGAGAAGTAGCGGCCATCACCACTCATCTTCTCCAGCAGGCTTTTGAACTCGCTCATGTCGAGGTAGTAGAGATATGCGGAATCGGCACCGCGCGGCACCAGAATGGTGATGACCGGCTTGCCATCCACCTGTTGCAGCGGGCTGACGGTGATCTGGTTATTGGCGGCGGGGATCAGCTTGCGCAGCGCATCGACTTTGGCGCTGTCGTTGATGACCCCGCTCACGTCGAAGGCCATGTCGCCGATCACCTTGACGATGTTGTGAAAACCGGTCTCTTGCAGGGTCTTCTTGACGTTGGTCACCCCGAAGTTGAGGTTGGCGGCCAACAGGATCTTCTGATTGATGTCGCTGGCCAGCTTCTCTTTGACCAGGGTGATCTGTTCGTTGATGTTGTGGGTGGCCTGAGTGCGAATGTAGCCACTGATGAAGTGGTTGACGCTGAGCCCGGCGGTGCCGATGGTGACCAGAATGGCCAGTAGCAGCAAGAGGTAAATCTTGACCTTGAATGGCATGGGTTCCCTCCAGAAGAGAGGGCTGGCAGCGCCAACCCTCCCTGCCAATCGTTATTTCTTCTTGGCGTACTTCATGGAATCCAATGCCACCGCCAGAATGATGATGCCGCCCTTGATGATGAACTGCCAGTAAGGGCTGACCCCGATATAGGTCAAACCATAGTTGATCAGGGTGAAGATAAGTACGCCGGTGATCACACCCGCGACCGTTCCCACCCCGCCGGCAAACGACACGCCGCCCACCACGCACGCCGCGATGGCATCCAGCTCGTACATGAAGCCGAGGTTGTTGGTGGCGCTACCGATACGGCCTGCTTCCAGCATGCCGCCGAAGGCGTAGAAGACCCCCGCCAGCGCATAGATCATTACCAGATTGACCGCCACATTGACGCCGGAGACCTTGGCTGCCTCGGGGTTGCCGCCGATGGCGAAGATGTTTTTGCCAAAGCGGGTCTTGTTCCACAGCACCCAGACAAAGACGCTGGCGATGGCCGCATAGAAGGTGAGATAGGAGAGTTTGAATCCTCCTATCCGGATAAACCCTTGGGCGAAGCTGGAGAAGCGGGGGTCAAACCCGGCCACCGGCGAAGCCCCTACCGAGTCAAAGTAGAGGGAGTTGATACCGTAGACGATGATCATGGTGCCCAGGGTGGTAATGAACGGGGTAACGTTCAGGTAGGCCACGATCAGACCGTTGACCAGACCAATCAGCGCCCCCACCACACAGACCAGCAGGATCACCGCAGGAATGGGCACCTCCCCCAACGTCGGGAACACCTTGTTGACGTTGGTCAGCGCCTGCAACATGGTTGCCGCGATGAGTGCCGCCAGACCGACCTGACGACCGGCCGAGAGATCCGTCCCCTGAGTGATGATGATGCCCGCCACCCCCAGCGCTATGATGACCCGCACCGAGGACTGGGTCAGGATGTTGCTGAAGTTGGTGAGGCTCAGGAAGGAAGGCTCCTGGATCACGATGACCATGAGCAGCACCAGCAGCACCAGATAGATGGCGTTTTCCTTGAGCGCCTGCATCAGATTGAAATTTTTAGCCGACTCCATAAATGTCTTCCTGTCTCTAGAGGTACAGAGATGCCAGGCGCAGTATCTCGCTCTGGTCAGTTTCTTTGGTATTGACGATCCCGGCGACCCGGCCATTGCTCATCACCATGATGCGGTCGGTGATCCCCAGCAATTCCGGCATCTCTGACGAGATGATGATGATCCCCTTGTCCTTCTTCGCCAGCTCCAGGATGAGCTGGTAGATCTCGAACTTGGCCCCGACGTCTATGCCGCGGGTGGGCTCGTCGAGCATCAGGATCTCCGGCTGGGTCAGCAGCCAGCGACCGATGATCACCTTCTGCTGGTTGCCCCCGGAGAGGGAACCTATCTGGGTCTGCTGGGTCGGCGTCTTGACCCGCATGGAGTCGATCACCCACTGGGTATCGCTCTTCATCTTGTTGTCGCTGAGCAGCCCCATGGAGCCCTTGTAGCTGTCCATGTTGGCGATCAGGGAGTTGAAGGCGATATCGAGCCGGGAGTAGATACCGGTGGAGCGGCGCTCTTCCGTCACCAGCGCAAAGCCGTTGCGGATCGCTTCGTGGGCGTTGTGGTTGGCCACCTCTTTGCCGTGCAGCTTGATGCTGCCCTGACTGCGATCGCGAATACCGAACAGGGTCTCGACGATATCGGTGCGCTTGGCCCCCACCAGTCCGGCGATGCCGAGGATCTCCCCCTTGTGCAGGTTGAAGGTCACATCCTGAATGGAGGGCTGGTTTTTCGCCGTCAGGTGTTCGATCTCGAGGATCACCTCTTTCGGCTGGTTGGTCTTTTCCGGGAAACGCTGGGTCAGTTCACGGCCGACCATCATCCCGATGATCTGATCCATGGTCATGCCCTTGAGCGGCTGGGTTGCCACCCACTGGCCATCCCGCAATATGGTGATCTCGTCACAGAGCTGGAAGATCTCCTCCATCTTGTGAGAGATGTAGACGATGCCGCACCCCTTCTCCTTCAACTTGTTGATGATCTTGAAGAGGTGGTTCACCTCTTTCTCGGTCAGGGAGGAGGTGGGTTCATCCATGATGACGATCTTGGCGTCGTAGGAGAACGCCTTGGCGATCTCGATCATCTGCATCTGGGAGACCGACAGGGTCGCGACCTTCACCTTGGGGTCGATGTCGATATCCAGCTCATCGAAGATGCGCTTGGTGTCGTCATACATCTTGCCGTGGTCGATAAACCACCCCTTGGTGGGGTAGCGGCCGAGCCACATGTTGTCCATCACGGTACGCTGCAGCACCAGGTTGAGCTCCTGATGCACCATGGAGACGCCATTTTCCAGCGCCTCTTTCGAGGAGGTGAAGTTGATCTCCTGCCCCTTGAAGAAGATCTTGCCCTGATCCTTCTCGTAAATGCCGAACAGGCACTTGAGCAGTGTGGATTTTCCCGCTCCGTTCTCGCCCATCAACGCATGCACAGAATGAGGACGGACCCGTAAATTGACATTATCGAGTGCCTTGACGCCGGGAAAGCTCTTACTGACGTCAATCATCTCCAACAGCCATTCTGATTGTTGCTGTGTTGTCATATCAGCCATCACATCTGGTTGAAAAAAGGGCAAGGGGATCTCCCTTGCCCTGGAGGAGGGAATTACTCGAATTGGGACAGGTTGTCTTTATCCACACCGACGTAGGCAACACGTACTACCTTGTCGACGATATTCCACTTGGTGCCTTCACCGGCCGGTTTGCCTTCAGCCAGGTTCTTGGTCAGCTCGAAGGTAGCTTTGGCCTGGTTGGCCGCATCGTTCAGCACGGTACCCGCCATGGCACCGCTCTTGACCATGGCCAGCGCTTCCGGCAGCGCATCGACGCCGAATACCGGAATGGCAGTCTTGCCCTGGGCTTTCAGTGACTCGACTGCACCCATTGCCATGCCGTCGTTGTTGGCGATGACCACTTCGATCTTGTTGGCGTTGGGGCCGGAGATCCAGGCGTCCATCTTGTCTTTCGCCATCGCGGTATCCCACATACCGGTATCCATGTGCAGTTGTTCAGTCTTGACGCCGCCATCGTTCAGGGTCTTGACCACGTAGGAGGTGCGCGCTTCAGCATCCGGGTGGCCCGGCTCCCCTTTCAGCAGCACGAACTGGATCACGCCATCCTTGTTCAGATCCCACTCCGGATGGGCTTTCCAGTGTTTGGCAATCAGCTGACCCTGGATGATCCCTGACTCCTTGGAGTCGGTGCCCACGTAGTAGGCCTTGTCGTAGCTGGCCAGATCGGTAGCGCTCGGCTCCTTGTTGTAGAAGACCACCGGGATATCTTCGCCACGGGCTTTCTCAATCACCACCGGTGCCGCAGCCGGGTCAACCAGGTTGATGGCCAGCGCCTTCACCCCTTTGGCCAGCAGCACGTCGATCTGGTCGTTCTGCTTGGACTGGTCGTTCTGGGAGTCGTTCATCAGCAGTTCCACCCCCGGAGTGGCTGCCGCCTCCTTCTCGATGGCCTTGCGCACGACCGCCATGAAGTTGTCGTCGTATTTGTAGACGGTTACCCCGATACGGGTGTCAGCCTGGGCGTTGGCTCCAGCCATCATGCCCATCAGCAGGGCGGCAACTGTGGTCAGTTTTTTCATTATGTGTGCTCCGATGTGTCTATCTGTGTTGTAGGGTGGCGAGCAATTGAGCAAGCGCCAATCAATGTAATCAGTTTGTTGTCATTTCTTCTGTGATCATGACGACAAAATGAAAACGATTACACTCTGTTACATTGAAACTTTGTTTTTATTTTTCAAATACATATAAATTAAAATCAGATTTGAGACTCAATCTTTCCCACAGCATTGAGGCTAGTCGTTACTGGTCTGTTGTCAAAATGGCGCACTGGCTCGACAGTCGCTTCAATAGCTGGATTAACGGAGAGTGCAGCCCCAACGGTAACGACGCTCGAGCAGTTGATATTCGGGACGCACGCTCTGACTCCAGGAGTCATCCCCGCCCACCCCCATATGGGCGCCATCGAGGCAGACCCACAGCCCCTCTTCGGCCACCAGATCGCTCTGGTGACGGGCGGCGGCCAGCTGCTGCTGACTGAAGCGGCTGGCACTGAAATGGAAGCTGCCGTTCACCGTCGTGCTGCCCAGCTGCAGCTGACGAGTATCGCAGCGCAAGCCGTTGTCGCTCGGGAAGATGTAAGGGGTGTGCATGGCCTCCAGCGGCAAACTCCAGCGCCCCAGATCGGCACCCAGCAGGCGATCCGGATAGTTCTCGTGAGGGCCACGCCCCAGCCATTCGGCTCGCGCCGGTACCTCGGCCAGATGAAGCAACAGGCCAATCCGCGGCAGTGAAGGCAGCGCCTGCGCCAGCTCGGTCTCTATCTCCAGGCTCATGGCGCCATCGTCGGTAAAGCGGTGATGCCAGTAACTCACCAGCAGCAGCTCATCGTGATGGAAGTAGCCATGGCTGACCCGGATATCCCCTCCGGCGACCGCGATCCCCAGACAGCGGTGCTGCCACTGGCCGAGGCCACACACCTGCCAGCGAGCAATCCAGGAGTTGGGGTCGGCGTGATCCGCTTCGCTGGTGCCAATGTCGTTGTCGAGCGGCGCCCGGTAGAAGTGATCCATGATCGGCGCCAGCAACTGCTCCTGCCCCGATTTTTGCCAACTGGTGATGCGGCCGCTCTGCTTGTCGAGCCACCACTGGCTGTTTGCGGCGGTGATCCGCCAGCCATCCGGCTGCTCGCTCAGGGTGGCGGCAGCGACCGGCGCAGGCAGGGCAAGGGGGGTCGGCAGGGTGAACTGCTGACGGGCGACCTTGTGATCCGCCTGCGACCATAGGGTGGCCTGGGGCTGAACGATGGCCAGATCGAGCCAAGCCAGTGAGCCTGCCGCAAAAGGGGGCAGCGCCTCGCTCAGAGTCAACTCGATCACCCCCTGTGGCGCCAGCTCAAGGGAGATCTCCCCCTGCAGCTGCACATGGCCGTTCTCGCACAGCTGCCAGCAAAGCCGCTCGTTGTCGGTTTCCCGAAACAGGTATTCGCTCTCGATCCGCACCCGCAGCGGGGTGTGCTCGAGCAGGGTGAAGCGGAACGGCTGCTGGGCACGTTTTGCTTCGAACAGGGCGGGATGGGGGGTGCGATCCGGGAACAGCAGGCCGTTGCAGCAGAACTGGCGATCATTTTGCACATCACCAAAGTCGCCGCCATAGCCCCAGTAGTGGCGACCATCGGCGGTGTATTTGTCGAGCCCCTGATCGACCCAATCCCAGACAAACCCGCCTTGCAGACGTGGATGATCGCGAAACGCCTGCCAGTAGTGGGCGTAGCCCCCGAGACTGTTGCCCATGGCGTGGGCATATTCGCAGAGGATCAGCGGCCGGTGCTCGCCGGGCAGGCCGATCCACTTGGCCAGCGCCCACTTGGGCACCGCCGGGAAGGGCTGATCCTGATGGGTTCTGGCATACATGGGGCAGATGATGTCGGTGGCCGGGGTATCGGCCCCGCCCCCCTCGTACTGCACCGGACGGCTCGGATCGCTGCGCTTGATCCAGCCATACATGGCATCGTGGGCCGGGCCGTAACCCGACTCGTTGCCCAGCGACCAGATGATGATGGAGGGGTGGTTGAAATCCCGCGCCACCATGCGGGTCGCCCGCTCCAGAAAGGCATTGCTCCAGGCGGGATCCCGCGCCAGCCGCCCCATGGGGGTCATGCCGTGGGTCTCCAGATTCGCCTCGTCCACCACATAGAGACCGAGCCGATCGCAGAGGCGATAGAAGTCGGGGTGGTTGGGATAGTGGGAGCAGCGCACCGCATTGAAGTTGTGGCGCTTCATCAGCAGCAGATCCCGCTCCATGGTGGCGCGATCGATGGCATAGCCTTTGGCGGGGTGATGCTCGTGACGGTTGGCACCGCGAACAAGCAGCGGCTGACCGTTGACCCGCAGCAGGCCGCCACGGATCTCCACCACCCGAAAGCCCACATCACATGCCTCGCTCTCGATAACCTGGCCCTGTTCGTCCAGCAGGGTCAGGGTCAGGCGATAGAGATGGGGCGTCTCGGCGCTCCACTTGCGCGGCGCAACCACGTCGAGCCAGCACTCGGCGCGATCGTCATACGCCCCTTTTTCATCAATGGTTTGGGTGCCGATCGGCTGGTGCAGGGCCGCGACCCGCTCGCTGCCGTCATAAAGATTGGCCTCCACCGACAGACCGGCCCCATTGGCCACCTGCAGTGCAATCTTGAGACGACCATCCCGATAGCAGGCGTCCAGCTCGGGGGCCACCCGCATATCCATCAGATGGCGGGACGGTTTGTGCAGCAGGCTGACGGAGCGGAAGATCCCCGACAGCCACCACATATCCTGATCTTCCAGATAGGAGCCGTCGGACCAGCGCAGTACCAGCACCGCCAACCGGTTGCGACCGGTGTGCAGATAAGGAGTCAGATCGAACTCGGCGGGCAGGCGGCTGTCCTGGGAGTAACCGACCCAGCGGCCGTTGCAAAAGAGGTGGAAGGCGCTGCTCACCCCGTCGAAGATGATCCGGCTCTGGCCGCTTGCCAGCCAGTCGGCGGGCAGTTCGAACTCGCGGGAGTAGCAGCCAGTAGGATTCTCTGCTGGCACTCGCGGTGGATCGCAAGGAAAGGGGTACTTGATATTGGTGTAGATGGGGCCATCGGTGAGCGGCCGCGTAGCCGGATAGGCGGCATCCAGCTGCCAGTTACCCGGCACTGTAATGGGGCAGGCATCCGCCAGATCCTGCGCCAGCCAGCTCTCGGGCACCCGCTCGGGGGCGGCAAAGAAGGAGAAGCGCCACTCGCCATCGAGCAAGAGACGGGAGGAAGAGGCCAGATCACCCCTGGCATCCGCTTCGCTGCGCCAGCTGAACATGGGGGTATGGGCTGCCAGCCGGTTTACCGACGTAATGGCCTGAGTCTGCCAATCCTGACGCGCCACTATCTCCCTGAGCATTCACTCTCTCCCTGCTGATTGGAACACGTATTCAGTCTAGAGAAGTATGACGCAGGGAACGGCGATCTCGCTCACACAGATGTAAACGATTACACTTGTTTTGTTAAGTAAAGCGGAGTAAAAATGATTAAAAATAGGTAAAACAATAACCGTGCAAGAAACGGCCCCGAACAGGGCCGCAAAAGGGAGCTATCCGGCCCGAACCGGTGCCACCGAGTGGCGATTGATCAGGGTGGGTGTATAGATCCGGCTCTGGGTCGCGTCACTCTCCCCCGCCGCCAGCTGAATGGCCAGCTTGGCCGCCTGGGCCGCCATCAGCTCGATGGGATAGCGCATGGTGGAGAGCTTGGGGCGCAAATATCTGGCATAGATGATGTCATCGAAGCCCACTACCGAGACCTCCTCCGGCACTCGCAGGCCGTTATCCGCCAGCACTGAGATGGCGCCCGCCGCCATGGCATCGTTATAGGCTACCACGGCGGTCACCTTGAGCCCCTTGGCCAGCAGGTTGAGCATGGCGCGCTCGCCCCCCTCCTCGTTCGGCGTGCCGCTCTCGATAAGCTCGGGATCGGCTGCCAGACCCGCTTCCATCAGTCCATCCTGATAACCCTGCAGGCGCAAGGTGGCATCCTCAATGGCGTGATCCGAGCTGATAAAGGCAATATGGCGGTGACCCAGTTCGATCAGGTGGCGAGTTGCCGTGGCCGCACCAAGCCGGTTGTTGAGGGCGATGCAGCGCCCCTTGAGGGCAGGAATATCGCGGTTGATCAACACCATGCCGGGCACCCGCATGGCGTAATCGCACAGTTCCTCGTCGCTCAGCGCCTTGCTGTGCACCACCAGCGCCTCGCAACGCTTGCCGATCAGCAGCTCGATCGCTTCACGCTCCTGACGCGCCTTGTGAAAACCGTTACCCATCAGCAGGTGAAGGTTCTGCTCGACGGCGATGCCGGAGACCCCCTTCACCAGTGCGCCGAAGAAGGGATCCGCCACGTCACCGACCACTACCCCCATGGTGTCGCAGGTCTGGCTGACCAGTGCCCGCGCGTTGGCGTTGGGGGTGTAGCCCAGTTCGGCCATGGCCTTCTGCACCACTTCGCGAGATGCGGCGCTGGCCTTGGGGGAGTTGTTCATCACCCGTGAAACCGTTGCCACCGACACATTGGCCAAACGGGCGACATCCTTGATGGTGCTCATGCTGTTTTCACTTCTTTCACTGTGCGATAGAGCGCCATTATACCCAGCAAACCCATTGAAAACAGGGGTGAAATAAATATCTGCCGTCAGGATAATCACAAAACAGTGTAATCGTTTACAATGTTTTGCAAGCAAGCTCACAGTTTGGTCGCCACACCCTCGGCTAGACTCCTTCCAGACACTTTTTCAGTGGAGAGCAAGATGAACGTTCTGGTCACCGGCGGCTGCGGATATATCGGCAGCCACACCTCTCTGGCCCTGCAAGCCGCAGGCATGACCCCGGTCGTGGTGGACAACCTCTGCAACAGCAAGCGCAGCGTGTTGACTCGAGTCGCCGCTATCAGCGGCCAGCAACCCGTGTTCTATCAAGGGGATATTCGCGATGCCACCCTGCTGGACCGGATCTTCGCCGAGCAGCAGATCGACGCAGTAATCCACTTTGCCGCCCTCAAGGCGGTCGGCGAGTCGACCCGCATTCCACTGGATTACTACGAGAACAACCTCGGCGGCACCCTCACCCTGCTGCAGGCGATGAAACGGGCCGGGGTGCACAATCTGGTGTTCAGCTCCTCGGCGACCGTCTACGGCGATCCCGCCACTCTGCCGATCCGTGAGGATTTCCCCCGCAGCGCTACCAACCCCTACGGTCGCTCCAAGCTGATCATCGAGGAGATCCTCGAGGATCTGCAGCTGGCCGAGCCGCACTGGAGCATGATCCTGCTGCGCTACTTCAACCCGGTCGGCGCCCACGAGTCGGGCACTATGGGGGAAGATCCACAAGGCATTCCCAACAATCTGATGCCCTATATCACTCAGGTCGCCATCGGCCGTCGCGACTGCCTGTCGGTCTTTGGAAACGATTACCCAACTGTTGATGGCACCGGCGTGCGCGACTACATCCACGTGATGGATCTCGCCGAGGGGCACGTCAAGGCACTGCAACACTGCGCCGGCAAGGGTGGCGTGCACAGCTACAACCTGGGCACAGGCCAGGGCCAGAGCGTATTGCAGCTGGTCGCCGCCTTCTCCAATGCCTGCGGCAAGCCGCTGCCGTTTCGCATCGAACCGCGCCGCCCGGGCGACATCGCCGCCTGCTGGGCCGATCCGGCCAAGGCCGAGCGCGAGCTGGGCTGGCAGGCAACCCGGGACATAGACGCCATGTGCGCCGACAGCTGGCGCTGGCAATCCGCCAACCCGAACGGTTACGAGGAGTAGGCCTGCCTGCTCCCTGTTAATAGACAACCTTATTTTTCAATACCTTATTCAGGAGAGATGATGTTCAACCCCGTCGATCATCCCCATCGCCGCTTCAACCCGCTGACCGGCCAGTATGTGCTGGTCTCCCCCCACCGGGCCAAGCGCCCCTGGCAGGGGCAAGTGGAGAAGGTAAGCCAGGCCCCCAAACAGGCCCACGATCCCGACTGCTTCCTCTGCGCCGGTAACACCCGGGTCACCGGCGACATCAACCCCGACTATCAGGGCACCTTCGTCTTTACCAACGACTTCGCTGCTCTGATGCAGGATACCCCGGCCGCCGATAGCGCCAGCGATCCCCTGCTGAAGCTGGAAGCTGCCCGTGGCACCAGCCGGGTCATCTGCTTCTCGCCAGATCACGGCAAGACCCTGCCCGAGCTGCCGCTGCCCGCCATCGAGGGGGTGATCACCACCTGGATGGATCAGGTCGCCGAGTTGTCGGCCCAGTGGGAGTGGGTGCAGGTATTTGAAAACAAAGGCGCCGTCATGGGCTGCTCCAACCCACACCCCCACGGCCAGATCTGGGGCAGCGACTTCCTGCCCAACGAGATCGCCCGCGAAGAGCAGCACCAGCGTCACTGGCTGGCCGAGCATGGCCGTCCCATGCTGCTGGAGTATGTGGAGCGGGAGCTGGCGGATCGCTCGCGCATCGTGGTGGAGACCGAGCACTGGCTCGCCGTAGTTCCCTTCTGGGCCGCCTGGCCGTTCGAAACCCTGCTGCTGCCCAAGGCGCACGTCCCCTCCATGCTCAACCTGACCAAGGCCCAGCAACAGGATCTGGCGGTGGCGCTCAAGGAGCTCACCAGCCGCTACGACAACCTGTTCGAGTGCAGCTTCCCCTACTCCATGGGCTGGCACTTTGCGCCGCCCAAATCGGATTGCCCCGAGGCGTGGCAGCTGCATGCCCACTTCTATCCGCCCCTGCTGCGCTCCGCCACCGTACGCAAATTCATGGTGGGCTTCGAGATGCTGGCCGAAACCCAGCGCGACCTGACTCCGGAGCAGGCCGCCGAGCGGCTGCGCGCGCTGAGCCCCATTCACTACAACCAGACCAATCAAACCAATGAGGAGGCCCTATGACCCCGAGCCAACGCGTCAGCACCGTTTTTGCCGAGCAATTTGCCAAAGCGCCCGATCTGCTGGTGCGCGCCCCCGGCCGCGTCAACCTCATCGGTGAACATACCGACTACAACGACGGCTTCGTGCTGCCCTGCGCCATCGACTACGAGACATGCGTCGCCATCGGCCTGCGCGATGACCGGCAAGTACAGGTGATCGCCGCCGACTACGACAACCAGCGCGACCAGTTCGACCTCGACCAGCCCATCGAGCACCACCCCAGCCAGCGCTGGAGCGACTACATCCGCGGCGTGGTGAAATATCTGCAGGAGCGCGGCTATGCCCTGCGCGGCCTCGATCTGGTGGTCTCCGGCAACGTGCCGCAGGGGGCGGGGCTCTCCTCCTCCGCCTCACTGGAAGTGGCCATCGGTCAGGCCTTCAAGGAGGCACTGGGGCTCGCCATCACTCAGGCCGAGATCGCCCTCAACGGCCAGCAGGCGGAGAACAAGTTCGTCGGCTGCAACTGCGGCATCATGGATCAGATGATCTCCGCCAGCGGCAAAACTGACCACGCCCTGCTGCTCGACTGCCGCTCGCTGGAGACCCGTCTCATCCCAATGCCCAGCGATCTGGCGGTGCTGATCGTCAACTCCAACGTGCGCCGCGGTCTGGTAGACAGCGAATACAACACCCGTCGCCAGCAGTGCGAGGCCGCCGCCCGTCACTACGGGGTCAAGGCGCTGCGCGACCTCGATCTGGCCGGACTGGAAGCGGGCAAGGCCGGGCTGGATGATGCTTGCTATCGCCGTGCCCGCCATATCGTCGGTGAAAATGCCCGCACCCTGGCGGCCGCCGATGCACTGGCGAGCCACGATCTGACCCGCCTCGGCGAGCTGATGGCCCAGTCGCACGCCGCCATGCGCGATGACTTCGAGATCACAGTGCCCGCCATCGACGGTCTGGTGGAGATCATCAAGGCCAGGATCGGCACAAATGGAGGCGTGCGGATGACCGGCGGCGGCTTCGGCGGCTGCGTGGTCGCCCTGCTGCGCCCGGAGAAAGTGGCCGAGGTGATCGCCGCGGTCGAGGCGGAGTATCCGGCCCTCTCGGGCCTCAAGGCCGACTGCTACGTCTGCCGCGCCAGTGCGGGGGCAGGGGGCATCACATGAAAGAGTTCCATCTGCAGAATGCAGCCGGCCTGCGGTTGAGCGTACTCGATTTCGGGGCTACGCTCACCGCCCTCGAGATCCCGGTCAATGGCATCTATCGCAATGTGCTGCTGGCTTGTGATCCGCTGGATTACCCCAATCAACGCTCTTATTTGGGGGCGATAGTAGGACGTTTTGCCAATCGTATCGGCAGCGCCCGCCTAGAGCGAGCAGGGCAAGAGTGGCAACTAGACGCCAACGAGGGCACCACCTGCCTGCACGGGGGCAGTGACTCTCTGCACAACCGGGAGTGGCAACTGGACGGGCTGGCGGAAGATCGCATCCGTCTGCAAACTCGGCTGGCCGATGGCGAACAGGGTTTCCCTGGTAATCTGGACGTCACCGTAGAATACCGGCTGGAGCAGACCGATCTGGTGATCGAGCTGAGCGCCACCACAGATGCTCCGACCCCGGTCAATCTCACCAGCCATGCCTATTTCAACCTGGATGGTGGTGATGTGCGTGATCACCACATCATCATTAATGCAGACCGCTATCTGCCAACCGATGAACACTCGTTGCCGCTTGGTATTGCGCCGGTCGAAGGAGTATTCGATCTACGCCATGGCAAGCGGGTCGGAGAACAGTGGATGGCCCATGCGCAGCAAAAAAAATGTCTGGGATTCGACCACTGTTTCTTGTTTGTTGATGCCTCGCCCTCACCACAAGCCACCCTGATGGCAGGGGATGGCAGCCTGTGTATGGAGATGTACACCAATCAGCCAGGCGTCCAGCTCTACACCGGCAACTGGTTGGCTGGCACCCCAAAACGCGGGGGGGGACATTGGGGCAACTATCAGGGGCTCTGCCTGGAAGCACAGCAAGTGCCAGATAGTCCGAACCGTCCAGAATTAGGTAACCCATGGTTGGAGCCAGGAGAACGCTATCAGCACATAACCCGTTATCGGCTTATTCCGGTTATGGCTTGACCCACTGAAGGGGCGCGTCAAGGCGCCCCTTTGTCGCATCTCTCCCGCCCGGCTTATTCAACACAACCAAGAAAGAAGCATGCTACGGCTTGGCATCATTACGATATCAGCCACCGCGTGCAGTGCTGATGGGTGTATGGCTTTCAGAGTGACGTTAACCTGCTCGTGTCGGGTAAAGTCATTGAGTACCCATTATGTGCTTTACATTCTTACCGCCAACCACACAACTTGGCAGGCATGACGGGAACATATCGGCACGCCCTGTGGCATAAGGAACCACTACGCAACAGGTTTTCGAGAGAGGATCAAATTTTGTTAACTGGCTGACCCTTGGTCGAGGCACGGATCAGCAACTCCCCTTCCAGCTTCATCAGTAAAGCGATGGGCTTCTCTCCTTGGGCCAGTTGCAACAAGGTGTCCACCGCCAGTTTACCCATCTCGTCGTAAGGTAGTTCGATAGAACTCAAAGGGGGCTCCATTTCGCAGGCCAGCATCTGGTTATCATGGCCCGCCACCAGAATGTCTTCCGGGATGCGCAATCCCGCCTCGGCTATCGCCTGGTAACAACCCTGAGCCATGTAATCACTGCAACAGAAGATACCATCAGGCGGCTGAGGCAGCGCCAGCAGTTGCCGAGTCTGTTCATAAGCCTCATGTAGCGACCAGTTGCCCACGCGCACCCATTGTGGATCCGGTATCAAATCGTGGTTGATCAACGCCTGACGATACCCCTCCAGCCGCAGACTATTTGCCTCCATCCATGGCTCCCCCTGAATAAGAGCCACTCGTTTGCAGCCTTGCTCCAACAGGTGCGCCGTCACCTTGTAACCCGCCAGCTTATCGGCAGGCAGGATGGAATAACTTTCGGACGAGCCACTGCCCTCCAGGTAGCAGTTGAGCAAAACGGTAGGCACCTGTGGGGAGAGCTCCATCTCGGCAAGTTGTCGTGTCATGGAAGAGGCAAAAATCATCCCCAGATAATCCCCCTGATTGATCTCCTGCTCGATCAACTTGGTGAGCTCCGCGCTGTTGCGATAATCGAATGTAACCAGCATGCGATCTGCCTCCCAAGCGCGTTCATTGCAGGCATTGATCGCATCTAGAAAAGGGTCATATGGAGTCAGGCCATTGAAAACAAAAGCTATTTTTCTAGCAGATGGTCCCTTGGATAGATATTCAGCTCGCTTATGCTGGTAACCCAGTTCGGCCGCTTTTTCAAGCACTCTACGCCGCGTTTCCTCCGCCAGTTTGATGGTGGTTGAACCATTGAGCACCAGTGAAACCGTTGATTGGGAAACACCTGCAGCTGCAGCGATGGCGCTCATGGTGATGCGTTTACTATTCATTGATATGGCCATAGTTTGAGCAGTACCGCCCAGATAATAATATTAATTATTTATCTTTTATCATGACTCATGATTACGGACATGAGCAAGCAGCACAACAGCCCACAAGGACGATAGAGGGTTTTCGGTTATCGTCCCGAGTACAGATGGCTCGCCAGCCATGCCTGTTAACCCCCTAAATTTGTTCATTTTGTGACTAATACCTGAATTCTATCCTTCATGATTTGCAACTAAAGATATTAGCTAATATTAATTGCTGTAGGTTTAAATAATTAGTTGCAAGGATATCCGATGGCGATACAACAGTGGTCAACAGAACGAGCTTGGCAATGGTGGAACAAACAACCTTGGCTATTGGGCTTCAACTATCTCCCCCGCACAGCGGTCAACTGGACCGAAATGTGGCAGGGAGAAACCTTCGACCCAGTCATCATTGACCAGGAACTGGGTTGGGCCAACAAACTGGGCTACAACACCCTGCGAACCAATCTGCCCTTTATCGTCTGGCAGCATGATCGGGATGGCCTGCTCGCGCGCATTGAGCAGTTCCTTGGCCTGTGTAGCAAGCACAATATCCGCGTGATGATGACCTTGATGGATGACTGTGGCTTCTCCGGCGATCACCCCTATCTGGGCCGCCAGCAACCACCTCGGGAAGATGTACACAATAGCCAGGCGGCGGCCAGTCCCGGTCGGAATGTCGTCATTGACCCGACCCAATGGCGCGAAGTGGAACACTATATTCGCGACCTGATACGTACATTTGCACAGGATGAGCGGATCTTTATCTGGGATCTGTACAATGAGCCGACCAACAGGGGCATCTTTTCGGAAGGCGATGTCGAGGTGCGTTTCGATGAGTCGCTGGAGACATATGCCCACTATCTGATGGAGTTGGCTTTTGTCTGGGCCCGAGAAGAGAACCCCTCCCAGCCACTCACCGTCGGCGCGTGGCATGCACCCTACAGCATCGGTCAGGGGGATTCGGAATTTACTCCGGAAAACACCTTTACTCATCCGACCGACCTGCGCGCTATGGAGCTATCGGATGTCATCACTTTCCACTCCTATCAGCGTATGGAGGGGCTGAAAATCTCTCTGGATGTGGTCAGCAAATATCGCCGTCCGCTCCTCTGCACAGAGTGGCTGGCCAGGCATGTCGGCAGCGTGATGGAACAACAACTGCCACTCTTCAAAGAGTTAAAAATAGGTGCCTATCAATGGGGTCTGGTAAAAGGGAAGACGCAAACTCACCTGCCATGGCCTTTCGTTCGCAATATCGACCCCGATTTCCGCAGGGTCTGGTTTCACGACCTGCTGGAGGAGGATGGTACCCCCTACTCTGCCAGTGAAATAGAACTGCTCCGCACATTGACCCGTTCATAACGCAAAAGAGGACGCCACCCTAGTGGCGCCCCTCACAACACATTCATGTTGGGAAAGGTTGGCAGATGACAGATCAAAAGATACACAATAGAGAGCTGGTGGGATATTTCAGCTATGCCGTCGGGCAATGCCTCAGTTTCGGCCTGGTGGGATCATTTATCCTCTATTTTTACACCGATATCCTTGGAATATCGCCCGCTGCAGCTGGGGCTATTTTCCTCATTGCCAGAGTATGGGATGCCATCAACGATCCTATTATCGCTGGTTATATGGACACTCTTAATTTCAAACGTGGCAAATTCACGCCATATATGCTTTTCGTTCCCTTCTTGATTGCCGGGATCACCTCTCTCAGCTTCATTGGCATGGATTTACCCATGACCACCAAGGTAGCTTATGCAGCAGTCACCTATATCGCGTGGGGGATGATATACACCTTGTCTGATGTACCTTTCTGGACCATGTCATCGGTCATGAGCCAAGAGCCACAGGAGCGAGCCAAGGCCGTAACCGTCGCCATGTTGGGCGTCAATATCGGCATTGGCAGTGCTTCCATCATATTCCCGAAGCTCACCGAACTGTTTGCTGCAACCAGCAGCACCAAGGGCTACATGGAAGGTGCCATCTGCCTGATGCTGATCGCCCTGCCGCTGATGGTGCTCGGAGCAAGCCAGATGAAAGAGCGCATCAAGCCCAATCCGAATGACAAGATCACCATTAGGGACTCTTTCCGCGTCCTGCGTTCCAACAAACCGTTGGCGTATGTACTTGGCGCCTTCTTCTGTAACGTGTTCTTTAATCTGGCCACCGGGCTCTACATTTTCTTCTTCACCTACAACATGGGTGATGTCGGGCTGCTCTCGGTGATGGGCTCTATCGGTGTGGCAACCTCTATGGCCTGTATGCTGATGCCGATATTGACCAGCAAGCTCAGGAAACGTGATCTCTTCCTGCTACTCACTCTGCTGGAGATTGCATTACGCATCGGTTTCTATACGACAGGCTACGACAATCTGATAATGGTGTTCGGCTTCCTCGCCTTGATCCATGCGGCCAACGTCATCACCAATCCGCTTATCTCCGCCATGTTGAGTGAGACCATCGAATATGCAGAACTAAAGTCTGGCCGCCGTTGCGCTGCCATCGCATTCTCGGGGCAGACCTTTACCGGCAAACTGGCTTGGGCCATCGCAGGTGGTATTTCCGGTACCCTGCTGATCTGGCTTGGCTATCAACCGAATGCGGCACAGACTCAGGCTACGATGGACGGACTATTTATCTGTATATCACTTGTGCCGATATTGGGTAGCATATTACGGGTGATGATCATGACCCGCTACAATTTCACCGAAGATAAGCACGCCAAAGTACGTCATGCTCTAAATAAATGGCGTTCCATTTCGTCTCTTTAACATAAAAACAATGAATGCTTTACCATAAAATATACGCCAGTCGAATTGAGCGCCTCTATCCATTCAACTTGACTGGCAAATTCCATTCAAGAACATGAAAACTACAATGATTGATAAATTATTTTTTCGTTGCATTGCGCATAGGAAAAGCAATCAACATAAGTTACATGAATCATCGAAAGCCACTGGGTAAACTTTTGCTGAAGTATATTACACGATAATAAATATCCATTGCCTCCATTGGTCTTTGAGGAGTTCAAATTTGTCGGTTTATTTCTGGCACAATATCGTTATTGTGCCAATCGCTCTCTGCGTTCTGGTTTTCTGGCTCGACACCGCCAACCTCGGTCTCTGTGCAGCCTTTCTGACCACAGGATCTTTTGCCTTGCAAGTTATACACATAATAAAGACCCAAGAAACCAGGGCCATCTCAACCAATATGTATCTGGTCTTCAGCTGTGGCGTACTTCTATGGTTGATCTACGGCCTGCGCACTAACGACATGCCCATCACCATAGCAAACAGCATCACTCTCGCTCTGGCCTGCGCCGTCCTGATGCTCAAGCTGCGTAACGAAAGGAACTGATGAGCATTCATACAACCTGGGGCTGGCACTCGGGGATCACGACGGCTTCTGTCTTGAGACGCAACAGCTGCCGGACAGCCCCAATCGGCCCGAGCTGGGCAACCCCTGGCTGCTGCCGGGCGGGCGTTATCACCACCAGACCCGCTACCGTTTTATCCGCGACTGACTTAAAGGTTTCATGATTTTTACATAGCCTCAGCAGTCACTATCGAGCAAGATAAGCCGCCCCGAGCTCCTTCCGGGGCGTTTTTGCATCAACGTAGCAAGGATTCTGTTCGATGACTGACACCTATAGCCTGCTGGTCGCCTTTATTCTGGGCGTCGTCGAGGGGCTGACCGAGTTCCTCCCCGTCTCCTCCACCGGCCACATGATTATCGTCGGCCATCTGCTGGGCTTTGAAGGGCCCAAGGCTGCCACTTTCGAAGTGGTGATCCAGCTTGGCTCCATACTCGCCGTAGTCGCCGTCTTCTGGCGCCGCCTGTTTGGCCTGATTGGCATCCACTTTGGCCAGAAGCCGTCCCGGGATCATGCCACCCTGTCGCTGATCCACGTCATCCTCGGCATGCTGCCCGCCATCGTGGTCGGTCTGGCCATCCACAGCTGGATCAAGGCCAACCTGTTTGGTCCACAGACCGTAATGTACGCGCTGGTCGCGGGGGGCATCCTGCTCATCATCGCCGAGAAGTTCCGCCCGGCCGTCACAGCTGAAACTCTGGATGACATCAGCTACAAACAGGCGTTCGGCATCGGTCTGTTCCAGTGTCTGGCGCTGTGGCCAGGCTTCTCACGCTCCGGCGCCACCATCAGTGGTGGCATGCTGATGGGGATCAGCCGTCACGCCGCCGCCGAGTTCTCCTTCATCATGGCGGTGCCCATGATGGTGGCGGCCAGCGGGCTTGATCTCTACAAGAGCCGCGATTTTCTCTCGATGGCCGACTTCCCGATGTTTGCCGTGGGCTTTATCACCGCTTTCGTGGTAGCGATGTTTGCGATCAAGACCTTCCTGACATTGATCCGCCGCATCGACTTTATCCCGTTCGCTATCTACCGCTTTATCGTGGCATTCGCCGTCTATCTGGTGTTTGTCGCCTGACCGGCAACCAGCAATCAAATGAAAAAAGGGACCAACTTGGTCCCTTTTTCTATGGCGTCATGGTGCTCAATAGAGGTGCTGGCTGATGCCGTTCAGCAGCCGCGACAGCCCTTTGGTGAACTGCACCGGCGCATTCTGCACCGTGTAGCAGAGGCAGCCATCGGGCGTATGCGGACTGTGTGAGTGGCTGGCATCACGCCAGATGAAATCCCCCGCCTTGTAAAGGGTATCGCCATCCTGAATATTGCCCGCCAGCAGCAGGGTCAGCTCATAACCCTGATGGGTGTGCTCGGGGATGCGGCCGCCCGCTTCGATATGGAGCAGGCTGGCGCGCGCGCCCATCTCGTCCAGCGGCAGACTCTGCTGACGAATGACCCCGATATGGCGCCACTTGGGCGAGCGGTAGCGGGCCAGCACCCGTGGCAAACGGTAGGCCTGACCGGCCACCTCCAGCTCGCCGTGCTGCGTTCGGGGCTGGTCATATGTTGGCTCGGAGAGGGGCTCTGCCAGCGGCTGGGCCAGAATATCCGCCAGCATGGCGTCGAATCCGGCGTCCAGTCCCACTTCATCCCGGGAGTCCGCCTCGGGCTCTGCTGGCGAGGCAAGATATTGCTGCGCCAACTCCTCTTCGAATGTCTTCAGTCGGGCAGCACAATCGGGGCAGAGTTCACAGTGGGCGGAGAGCCCCACCGCCAGCGGCAGAGGGAGCTCGTCGGCGGCGAAGGCACGCAGCATAAGGTCGGTCGGATGGGCTTTAATCATGGCCTTGCTCCACTTGCTCTTTCAATTTCTGTAACGCCAGTCTAAGGCGGGACTTGATGGTACCGAGCGGCACGCCGAGTCGCTCCGCCAGCTCCTGCTGGGAGAACTCCTGCAGATAGATGCCGCGCACCACCTGCTGTTGCGGCTCCGGCAGGGTGCCCAGATAGTGGGCCATCTGACGGGTCAGCACCGCATCCTCACCGCCGCTCAGGTGCTCCTCTTCGGCCTGAAACTCCAGCACCGGCCACAGCTCCTCGGCACAGAGATCCTCCTTGCTGGCGCGACGACGGCGCAGCATGTCGAAGCACTGGTTGCGCATCACGGTGTAGATCCAGGTGGTCGGCGCCCCCTTCTCGGGGTGGTAGAGGCGTGCCTTCTGCCACACCAGCAGCATGGTCTCCTGCACCAGCTCCATGGCGTTGGCTTCGCTGCCGAGGTGACGCAGCCCATAGCTGCGAATGCGCGGCGCAAAGTGTTGGAACAGGCGGGCAAAAGCAGCCTTGTCGGCCTGCTCTGCCACCCTGATCAGCAGAGATTTGAGGTCGCCATCCGGGTTATCCATCACGGGCGAGGTCCTGCGTATGGTCGAGTGTGGTTGGCCAGTATATGCCATTGCGCCATCCCTTTGGTGTGCTGTCGAACATGCTGTGGTAATGACTGATACGGCGCTGCGGCGCTGGCGGATCAGCGGGTCAGAAAAAATCAGTGGCTGGCCACCAGTACCCCCTTGAGCAGGGCGATGGCGGGCTGATTGTCGGCAGCGGCCAGCAACAACTGCTTCTGTTCAGGGGGGATCGGCAACACCTCCAGCCAGCGCTGGGCCACCCAGTTGCCATCGTCCCAGCGGGGGGCGGGATAGAGGGCGGCATAGTCGGGATAGTCGGCAAACACCTCCCGCAATGCCTCGACCAGCGGCTGCTGATCGGGATGGAGCCGGCGGGGCGGCCAGGCCGTCATCGGCGTCACCTCGCCGATACGCAGGCCATCCTGCTCCTGCCACAGATCCTCTATCTGCACCCGCTCCATCCCCTGCACTGTGATCCCCAGCATGCCGTCCGGCAGCCGGTCGAAATCGATGATGGTAACCCGGGTGGCGATGGGCAGCATGTTGCGCAGGGCGTCGGGCTGGCGAGGGTCCACCATGCAGAGGGCAAAGCCGGACTCCCCCGCCTCGGCAATCATCCGCTGGTATCTCGGTTCGAAGATCCGCAGCGGCATGACGCCGCCGGGCAGCAGGTGGGCAGATAGGGGAAACAGCGCCAGTCGCATCGCAAACTCCTCGGTTGGGAACCTCTGTTGATACGCCGGGCCAGAGGGAGGAGATCATTCCCGTCAGCGGAAAGGAAAAACCCTTAACAATCAGGGGAAAATAGCCTGGACAAGCCGCTTCGATATGCAGTAGAAATGGATAAGCACCGTAATTTCCGCCCAATATTCTGGAATATGGCGCCAAACGCAGTGAAATATCCGCCCGACAGCGAGCGGCGGGTCATCCCTATAGTTTTCTCGGGCCGATGCGGGTAAAATTCACGCCCTTATATATCAGTCATTTTTCGACGCGCAACCTTGGTGGTCAGTTATGAAAGAGCATATTCATCATCTACTTGAACAAACGGTAGCCAATCTCAAGTCAGCAGGCGTCCTGCCGGCGGACCTGGAAGCCCGCGTGCAAGTAGACCGATGCAAGGAAAAAGCTCACGGCGACCTGGCTACCAACCTGGCCATGCTGCTGGCCAAACCGGCCCGCAAGAATCCCCGTGAGCTGGCGGCTGCCATCATCGAGCACCTGCCTGCCTCCGACCTGATCGCCAAGGTCGAGATCGCCGGTCCCGGCTTCATCAACTTCTTCTTTGACCAGCGCTGGCTGGCCGGTCAGGTCGAGGCCATGGTGACCTCTGCCAACGCCAATGTACGGTTGCCCGCGCCACAAACCGTGGTGGTGGACTACTCCGCCCCCAACGTAGCCAAAGAGATGGCAGTGCACCACATCCGCTCCACCGTACTCGGTGACGTGGCCGCTCGCGCACTGGAATTCCTCGGCCACAAAGTGATCCGCGCCAACCACATCGGTGACTGGGGCACCCAGTTCGGCATGCTGATCGCCTATCTGGAAAAGATGTCCAACGAGCACGCCAGCGACATGGCGCTCAAGGATCTGGAAGCCTTCTACACCCAGGCCAAGCGTTGCTACGACGAAGACGAAGCCTTCGCCGAGCGCGCCCGTAACTACGTGGTCAAGCTGCAGGGTGGCGACGAGTACTGCCGTACCATGTGGAAGAAGCTGGTCGACATGACCATGGAACAGAACCAGATCAACTACGACCGCCTGAATGTCTCCCTGACCAACAAGGACATCATGGGCGAGTCCATGTACAACGACATGCTGCCGGAGATCGTTGCCGACCTGAAAGCCAAGGGGCTGGCGGTCGAGAGCGAAGGCGCCACCGTTGTCTTCCTGGACGAGTTCAAGAACAAGGATGGCGAGGCCATGGGCGTCATCATCCAGAAGAGCGATGGCGGTTTCCTCTACACCACCACCGACATCGCCTGTGCCAAATACCGTTATGAAACCCTGGGCGCCGACCGTGTCATGTACTTCATCGACTCCCGTCAGCACCAGCACCTGATGCAGGCCTGGACCATCACCCGCAAGGCGGGTTATGTGCCGGAATCCGTCCCCCTCGAGCACCACGCCTTCGGCATGATGCTGGGCAAGGATGGTCGTCCCTACAAGACCCGCTCCGGTGGTACCGTCAAGCTGGTTGACCTGCTCAACGAAGCGGAAGAGCGCGCCGCTGCGCTGCTGGAGAGCCGCAACAGCGACCTCTCTGCCGAAGAGAAAGCCCAGGTGGTCAACGCCATCGCCATGGGCGCGGTCAAGTATGCGGATCTCTCCAAGAACCGCACTACCGACTACATCTTCGACTGGGATCTGATGCTGTCGTTTGAAGGCAACACCGCCCCTTACCTGCAGTATGCCTACACCCGTATCCAGTCCATCTTCCGCAAGGCTGGCGTCGATGCCGCTACCCTGACCGGCAATGTGACCCTGAACGAGGAAGCAGAAGAGGTGCTGGCCCAGAAGCTGATCCAGTTCTCCGACGCTGTCAACGGCGTGGCCGACAAAGGCATGCCGCACCTGCTCTGTACCTACCTGTACGAGTTGTCCGGCAACTTCATGACCTTCTATGAAGCCTGCCCGATCAACAAGGATGGCGTGGACGAAGCAACCCGTCAGAGCCGTCTGCTGCTGTGCGCCGCCACCGCCAAGGTGCTGAAACTGGGCCTCGGCGTACTGGGCATCCATACCCTGGAGCGCATGTAATAGATGGCAACCCGGGATTATGTCGGCAGCCGCCCGCGACGTCGGGCGGGTGGCCGCAATACCAAGAAAGCGGCCCCTCGCCGCTTTCCTGTTATTCCAGTGCTGCTGGTCGTGGCACTGCTGGCAGGCTTTGGTGGCTTCCTTTACATGATCAATGGCAAGGGCAACGACGCCCCCACCATCGAGGAGCAGGTAAAGGCCAACAAGCCAAAAGCGCAGAATAACGGGCTGCCTCAGGAGAAGTGGAGCTACATCGAACGGCTTGAGAACAAGCAGGTCGATATCATAGAGCCGCCGACCCAGCCGGGTGTGCTGCCGCCACCACCGGCAGATACCGTGACCCTGCAACCGGAAAAACTGCCGCAGCCGGTGCCGACCGACATTCCCCAACCGGGAACGCCCATCGGCCAGCCCAAGCCCTATCAGCCCAATCCGGCGACCACCCCTTCCACCTCAGGTGCACCGGTTGCCAGCGCGCAAGAGCAGGTGATCGACCGCAAGGCAGAACGGGAACGGATGGAGCGGGAGATCCGCGCCGAGCTGGAACGGGAGCGCGCCGAAGCGGCCAAGGCCAAAGCGGCCACTCCGCCAGCCCAGACCGCAGCCGCCGACAGCGGTCGCTACATGATGCAGTGCGCCGCCCTGCGCTCGCAGGATTCCGCAGAGTCGCTCAAGGCGCGTATCGCCTTCACCGCCGGCCTCTCTTCCAGCCTGCAGGTGATCAATGGCGCCAACGGCACCGTCTACAAGGTGATGGTGGGCCCCTTCAACGGCAAGGCGGCCGCCGACGCGGCCAACAGCAAGCTGCAGAGCTCCGGCATCAGCGGCTGCATTCCCAAGAAAGGGTAATACGCTTACCGATGACGCAGGGCCGGGTGGCAACACCCGGCCCTGTTCTTTTGGTGTCACTCGCACCCACGCTCTTTACTACCCCGTTTATCCCGACCAAAGGCAGGGTTGAAAAGCCCGTTTGCCATCCCCATCTTTCTTGCCATGCACAGTCAGGCCGTCATTCGGCTCAAGCGAGGTAAGTAAAGTGACTACCATAGTTTCAGTTCGCCGCAACGGTCAGGTCGTCATCGGTGGCGATGGCCAAGTCTCTCTTGGCAACACCGTCATGAAGGGCAACGCCCGCAAGGTTCATCGTCTCTATAACGGCAAGGTGCTGGCCGGTTTCGCTGGCGGTACCGCCGACGCCTTCACCCTGCTCGAACGTTTCGAAGCAAAACTGCAGGCCCATCAGGGTAATCTGGAGCGCGCCGCCGTGGCGCTGGCCAAAGATTGGCGCACCGATCGCGCCCTGCGCCGCCTCGAAGCGCTGCTGGCCGTGGCCGACGAACACAAATCCTTCATCATCACCGGCAACGGTGACGTGGTGCAGCCGGAGCACGATCTCATCGCCATCGGCAGCGGCGGCAACTTCGCCCAGTCTGCCGCCATCGCGCTGCTGGAAAACACCGAGCTGGATGCCAGGACCATTGTCGAGAAGTCCCTCAAGATTGCGGGCGACATCTGCGTCTTCACCAACGGCAACCACACCATCGAAGTGCTGGACTACGCCGCCAAATAAGGCCACCAGCCAAACCCAATTTCCCAAGGGGTGGGCACTGCCCGCCCCGGATACAGGAACACCATCATGTCCGAGATGACCCCGAGAGAAATCGTCCACGAGCTGGATCGTCACATCATTGGTCAGGCCGATGCCAAGCGCGCCGTTGCCGTTGCCCTGCGCAACCGCTGGCGCCGGATGCAGCTCAACGAAGAGATGCGCCATGAAGTGACCCCGAAAAACATCCTGATGATCGGCCCGACCGGTGTCGGCAAGACCGAGATCGCCCGTCGTCTGGCCAAGCTGGCCAACGCCCCCTTCATCAAGGTGGAAGCGACCAAGTTCACCGAAGTGGGCTATGTCGGCAAGGAAGTGGACAGCATCATCCGCGATCTGACCGATGCCGCCATCAAGCTGGTGCGCGAAACCGAGATGGAGAAGATGAAATACCGCGCCGAAGAAGCCGCCGAAGAGCGCATCCTCGACGCCCTGCTGCCCAACCCGCGCAACACCTGGGGTGAGGAAGAGAAAGCCGACAACTCCAACACCCGCCAGATCTTCCGCAAGAAACTGCGGGAAGGTCAGCTGGATGACAAGGAGATCGAGCTGGAGCTCTCCGCCTCCCCGATGGGCGTCGAAATCATGACCCCGCCGGGCATGGAAGAGATGGCCAACCAGCTGCAGGGGCTGTTCCAGAACCTGGGCCAGAACCAGAAGAAGAAGCGCAAGATCAAGGTCAAAGAGGCCATGAAGGCGCTGATCGAAGAGGAAGCGGCCCGTCTGGTCAATCCTGAAGAGCTGAAGCAGAAAGCCATCGCCGCTGTCGAGAACAACGGCATCGTCTTCCTCGACGAGATCGACAAGATCTGCAAGCGCGGCGAGAGCTCCGGCCCCGATGTCTCCCGTGAAGGGGTTCAGCGCGACCTGCTGCCGCTGGTCGAGGGCTGCACCGTCAACACCAAGCACGGCATGGTCAAGACCGACCACATCCTGTTTGTCGCCTCCGGTGCCTTCCAGATCGCCAAGCCGTCCGACCTCATCCCCGAGCTGCAGGGCCGTCTGCCGATCCGGGTCGAGCTGACCGCGCTGACCACCGATGACTTCGAGCGCATCCTGACCGAACCGAATGCCTCCCTGACCGATCAGTACAAGGCGCTGATGGCCACCGAAGGGGTCAACATCGAGTTCACCAAGGATGGCATCCGCCGTCTGGCCGAAGCGGCCTGGCAGGTCAACGAGCGTACCGAGAACATCGGTGCCCGTCGTCTGCACACCGTGATGGAACGCCTGATGGAAGACATCTCCTACGACGCCTCCGAGAAGTCCGGCGAGACCTTTGTCATCGACACCGACTACGTCAACGCCCATCTCGGTGCGCTTGTCGAGGATGAGGATCTGAGCCGCTTTATTCTGTAAGCGCGATCGATGGATCTGAAAACGCCTCCCTTTTGGAGGCGTTTTTATTTCTCCACCGCCTCCGTCATCTACACGGATTCTGGCCCTTATCTGCGGCAACCCATTAAATCAAAAGACGTTTTCAAACCATCTCTTTCGAATGCCCGCCGTTTTTCATCCCTGCTGATATCTGCTCAAAAAAAGATCTATCAACTTCTGTGTGATTGATTTATACATATGTATAAATCTGTGCAGCAGGAACCAGAAAGATGAATCCAACCCGGCAGAAACTGCTCGATACCGGCCTCGCCATCGCCACCGAGAAGGGGCTGCGCGGCCTGACGGTGCGCGAGCTGGCGGCGGCGGCCGAGGTGAACCTCGGCTCCTTTGTCTACCACTTCGGCAACCGCGACGCCTTTATCGACGAGCTGGTCGAACTCTGGTACGCCCCCCTCTATGACGAACTCAAGGCGGTGGCAGCCAAGGGCTCCTACCCCTCCGCCATCGCCATGTTCGAGGCCACCATGGAGGCGCTGATCGGGCTGGTGGCGCGCCAGCGCGGCTTTATCAACCACCTGTTTGGTGATGCGCTGGCGGGCGAAGGGGCAGCCCAGCGTTTTCTGCTCAGCCTGCCGCGCCGCCATCCCCTGCTGCTGATCGAACAGGTACGGATGGCACAGGCGGAAGGTTCGCTGGTCGCGGGTCACCCGCTCCAGCTGATGATCTTCATCATGGGGTCGGTCGGCCTGCCGCTGGTGATCGCCGGCAGCGGTCGTCAGCTCGGCTGGCTGCCCGAACAGGCCGGCCCCTTTCTCAGCCAGATAGACAGCCCCGAGGCCGCCAGACAGCGGCTGGTATGGGCCCTACGCGGCCTGCGCCCCACCGACATGAAGGAAGGAGAAGCGGCATGAAACAACGCATCGCGATGGTAGCTCTGCTGCTGGCGGTTCCCAGTGGTTACCTCTGGTTACAGCGCCATCCTCAAGGAGAAGCGTTATGAAGCAACGCATTGCCATCGCAGCCCTGCTGCTAACCGTTATCGGTGGCTACCTCTGGTGGCAGGGGCGCCCGGCTGACGGCTCCATCCTCTACGGCAACGTCGATATTCGCGACGTCAATCTGGCCTTTCGGGTCGGCGGCCGCGTCGATCAGATACTGGTCGATGAGGGGGATAGGGTAAAAGCCGGTCAACTGCTGGCCCGCCTCGATCCGGTTCCCCTCACCCACAGCCGCGACAGCGCCCGCGCCAATCTGGCCGCGCTCACTGCCGCCAACACCTTGATCCACAAAGGCTATCGCAGCGAAGAGACCGACCGTGCCCGGGCCGCACTGGCCGCCGCCGAAGCCGCTGCGCTGGAGGCCGACCAGCAGTGGCGCCGCCAGAGTGCATTGGCCGCCACCGGCGCCATCTCACGCGGTCAGCTCGATACCGCCCGCTCCCAGCGGGATCAGACCCAGGCGCAGGTGCGCTCCGCACGCGAACAGCTCGCCCAGCTCGAAACCGGCTACCGCCCGGAGGAAATTGCCCAGTCCGATGCCCAGCTGGAAGGGGCCAAAGCGGCGCTCGCCAGTGCCGAACTGGCGCTGGCAGATGCCAGCCTGACCGCCCCCAGCGACGGCATCATCATCAGCCGCGCCGTCGAGAACGGCAGCATGGTGCAGAGCGGAGCGACCGCCTTCAACCTCTCCCTGACCGCGCCAGTCTGGGTGCGCGCCTATGTGGAGGAGCCCTGGCTCGGCCACTTCCCGAGCGGCGCCAAAGTGACCCTCACCACCGACTCGCGGCCGGATCAGCCCTATCACGGGGTGGTGGGATTTGTCTCGCCCACCGCCGAGTTCACCCCGAAATCGGTGGAGACGCCGGACCTGCGCACTCACCTCGTCTACCGGCTGCGCATCGTGGTGCAGGACCCCGACCCGGCCCTGCGCCAGGGGATGCCGGTCACCGTCAGGCTGGTGCCATGAGCTGCGCCATCTCCCTTGAGGAGCTCACCAAACGCTTTGGCGAGCGGGTCGCCCTCAATGCCATCTCGGCCACCATTCCGGCTGGCGGCATCACCGGGCTGGTCGGCCCCGACGGCGCGGGCAAGAGCACTTTGCTGCGCCTGCTGGCCGGTCTGCTGATCCCGGAAGCAGGCACCATCCGGGTGCTGGGGCTGGACCCGGTGAGCGAGGGAGATCTGCTGCGTCAGCGCCTCGGCTACATGCCCCAGCAGTTCGGCCTCTACGAGGATCTCAGCGTGCTGGAGAACCTCACCCTCTACGCTGACTTGCGCGGCGTACTGGAGCCCGAACGCACGCCCACCTTCGCGCGGCTGCTCGCCTTCACCGATCTTGCCCGCTTCACCGCAAGGCCGGCAGGCAAGCTCTCTGGCGGGATGAAGCAGAAGCTCGGGCTGGCCTGCGCCCTGCTCGGCACCCCGGATGTGCTGCTGCTGGACGAACCCGGGGTCGGGGTCGATCCCATCTCCCGCCGCGCCCTCTGGCAAATGGTGCGCGAGCTGGCCAAAGGGGGGATGACGGTGCTCTGGAGCACCGCCTATCTCGACGAGGCGGAGCTGTGCGACCACGTGCTGCTGATGGCAGATGGCGAGGTGCGCACCAGTGGCACGCCGGCCGATCTGATGGGGGCCATGGCCAGCCGCTGCTGGCTGCTGGAAGCGGGGCAACTGGATGGCCGCGAGCGGCGCGCCCTGCTGCGTCGGGCACTGGCTCACCCGGCGGTGATGGATGGCGCGGTGGCAGGGGAGCGGGTTCGCCTGCTGCTGCACCCGGGCATGACGCCCCCACCGCTGGCGGAGTTGCATCTCGCCAACGGCGCCTTTCAACCGGCCCAGCCCCGGCTGGAGGATGCCTTTATCGACCTGCTCGGCGGCGGCCCCGGCGGAGAGTCGAGTCTGGCAGCCGGGATGCGGGAAGCCGAACTGCCGCAGGGGGTCTCCCCCGAGGCGGTGATCGAGGCGCGCCACCTCACCAAACGCTTCGGCGATTTCGCCGCCACCGATGATGTCAGCTTTGCGGTGCGCCGCGGCGAGATCTTCGGCCTGCTCGGCCCCAACGGGGCGGGCAAGTCCACCACCTTCAAGATGGAGTGCGGCCTGCTGCGCCCGAGCGAGGGACAGGCGCTGGTAACCGGCATCGATCTGGCTCACAGCCCCTCGGCGGCACGCCAGCGCCTCGGCTACATGGCGCAGAAGTTCTCCCTCTACAAGCAGCTTACCGTGGCCCAGAACCTCTCCTTCTTCGCCGGTATCTACGGCCTGTTCGGCCGCCACCAGCAGACGCGGATCGACGCCATGGTGACTGCCTTTGCCCTCGCCCCCTGGCTCGATCAGAAGGCGGAATCCCTGCCGCTCGGCCTGCGCCAGCGCTTATCGCTGGCCTGCGCCTTGCTGCACGAGCCGCCGCTGCTGTTCCTCGACGAGCCCACCTCCGGGGTCGATCCGGTGACCCGGCGCGAGTTCTGGTCGCACATCAACGCGCTGGCCGACCACGGCGTCACCGTGCTGGTCACCACCCACTTTATGGATGAGGCGGAGTATTGCGACCGCATCGCCCTCATCTATCGCGGCAAGCTGCTGGCGCTCGGCACCCCGGACGATCTCAAGGGGTTGGCCGCCAAAGAGGCGGCGACCTCTTTGCCAACCGGCTCCTTGCCGACCTGTTCTTTGCCAACAATGGAAGAGGCCTTTATCACCCTGGTCGAGCGGGCCAGTGAGGAGGAAGCATGAGCATCAACCGTCGGCGACTGCTGGCCCTCTGCCGCAAGGAGACGCTGCAAATCGTCCGCGATCCGAGCAGCATCCTCATCGCCTTCATCATGCCGGTGGTGCTGCTGGTGGTGATGGGTTACGCCATCAATCTGGATGTGGACCACCTGCGCCTCGGCATCTGGCGTACCGACAGCGGCGCCCCGGCGGTGCGGCTGGAGCAGGCCCTGCGCGGCTCTACCGCGCTGGAGATCCACAGCGGGCCGAGCAAGGAGTCCCTGCTCGCCAGTCTGGCCCGTGGCGAGATCCGCGGCCTGCTGGTGATCGACGACGGCTTCTCCCGCGCGCTGGCCGGTCAGGGCAATGGCACGCCGCAGGCGCTGCTGCTCACCGACGGCTCCGAGCCCAACACCGCCAACTTCGTCACCAACTATGTGCAGGGGATCTGGCAGGGGTGGCTCGCTGGCGAGGGGGTCGCCATGCCGGTGTCGATAGAGAGCCGCGCCTGGTTCAACCCGGCGCTGGTGAGCCGCAACTTTCTGGTGCCGGGCTCCATTGCGGTGGTGATGACCATCATTGGCGCCCTGCTCACCTCGCTGGTGGTGGCGCGGGAGTGGGAGCGCGGCACCATGGAGGCGCTGCTCGCCACCCCGGTCACCAAGGGGGAGCTGCTGCTCTCCAAACTGCTGCCCTACTATGGCCTTGGCATCATCGCCATGCTGCTCTGCCTGCTCTTCTCGGTGGCGGTAATGGGCGTGCCGTGGCGCGGCTCCCTGCTGCTGCTCTTTCTGGTCACCAGCGTCTTTCTCGGCAGCGCCCTCGGGCTCGGCCTGTTCCTCTCCACCGTGATGCGCAGCCAGTTCAATGCCGCACAGGCGGCGCTGATCGCTGCGTTTCTGCCCGCGGTGATGCTGTCGGGCTTCGTGTTCGAGATCGCCAGCATGCCACCGCTGCTGCGGGCCATCACCCACCTCATTCCGGCCCGCTACTTCGCCAGCTCGCTGCAGACTCTCTATCAGGCGGGTAGCGTCTTCTCGATCCTGCTGGTCAACGGTTTCTGTCTGCTGCTGCTGGCCGGTTTCTGGCTGGCCCTGACCGCCCGCAAGACGCGGCGCACTCTGGAGTAACTCATGCTGATCCGACTCTGGTGGCTGATCCGAAAAGAGCTGCAGGCCCTGATGGGCAATACTCAGGGGCGCTTTCTGCTCATCATGCCGGTGCTGCTGCAGACCGCCCTCTTCCCGTTCGCCGCCACTCTGGAGGTGACCGGCAACACGCTGGCCATCTACAACCAGGATGGCGGAGCCCAGAGCCGCGAGCTGCTGGAGCGCCTCACCCATATGCCCGCCTTTACCACCATCATCCCGGTGCAGGGCGAGGCGGGCATGACCGAGGCCATCACCGGGCAACAGGCACTGCTCGGGCTGATTATTCCGGGGGATTTTTCGCGCCGGCTGGCGCGCGGCGAACCGGCCAAGGTGCAGCTGATTATCGATGGGCGCCGCTCCAACGGCGGTCAGGTGGCGGCGGGCTACATCAGTCAGGTGATCGCCCGCTGGCAAAGTGAGGGCAAGGGGCAACCCGAGCTGGCGGTACGCAACCTCTACAACCCCAACGTCGAGTTCCACTGGCATATCCTGCCGGCGCTGGTGGCCATCATCACCACCACCGGTTGCCTGATCGTTACCGCCCTCTCGGTCGCGCGGGAGCGGGAGGAGGGCACCTTCGATCAGCTGCTGGTCTCGCCCCTCACCGCAGGCTGGATCATGGCGGGCAAGGCGGTGCCCGGCATCATGGTGGCGGTGGGGCAAGGGTGCATAGTCGCGCTGGCCGCCCGTTTTGTCTTTCACCTCCCCTTTGCCGGCAGCCTCAGCCTGCTGATGGCGGGCATGGTCTGCTACGGGCTGGCACTGGCCGGGATCGGGCTCTTCATCTCGTCGTTCTGCTCGACCCAGCAGCAGGCCTTTCTCGGGGTCTTCTCCTTCACCGTCCCGGCGGTGATCCTCTCGGGCTACATCTCGCCGGTGGAGAACATGCCGCAGGTGTTCCAGTGGCTGGCGGCCATCGACCCCCTCACCCACTTCATCGTGCTGCTCAAGGGGGTCTTTTTGAAGGGGGTCGACTGGTCGGCCGCCTGGCCCCTGCTCTGGCCGCTGCTCGCCATCGCCGGCGTCACCCTGTCGCTGGCGCTCGCCATGTTCCGCCGCCATATCGCCTGACGTGCAGCCTTGCTCGGCTGATGCCGGTCTCGCCCAGTGCGAGATCGGCTTTATCCGACAGAAGTTTTCACTCCCCGGCTTTTGCTAAAGCGCTCTTGCTCTCCACCATCCCTCACTCCAAGCCAGCGCAGAAATCATCAACTGGTATACCTATTTTTGTATATATTTGAATTTTATCGAATTACCCCTGACGAGATATATAAATAGACACTTGATTTGCATCAATTGCCTGCCCCGACTGACTGGGTAGCCTAGCCCCAGAATGATGTTTTATTACTCCAAACTAGAGGCAATCATGAGCAAAGTCAGACTGGTCGTTGTGGGCAACGGCATGGTGGGGCACCGCTTCATCGAAGAGTTGATCGAGCGGGCCGACCCGGGCCGCTACGAGATCACCGTCTTCGGTGCAGAACCCCGTCCCGCCTACGATCGCGTCCATCTCTCCTCCTACTTCTCCCATCACACCAGCGAAGATCTCTCCCTCGTCAAACCCGGTTTCTACGACAAGCACGGCATCCACCTGCTGCTCGGCGAAGCGGTGAAAAAAATCGACAGGACCAACCGCGAAGTGCACTCCAACAAGGGCACTGTGGTCGGGTACGACAAGCTGGTGCTGGCCACCGGCTCCTACCCCTGGGTACCGCCCATTGCGGGCAGTCAGCACCACGAGTGCTTCGTCTATCGCACCATCGAGGATCTGAAAGCCATCCGCAGCGCCGCCAGGAGTGGCAAGAGCGGGGTGGTGATCGGGGGCGGCCTGCTTGGCCTCGAAGCCGCCGGTGCCCTCAAGGCGCTGGGTCTCGAGACCCACGTGGTTGAGTTTGCTCCGGTGCTGATGGCCGAGCAGCTCGACGGTCAGGGTGGCCAGCTGCTGCGCCGCAAGATTGAATCCATGGGGGTGCAGGTACACACCAGCAAGAGCACCAGCGAGATCCTGATGCATGGCGGCGAACAGGCGAAGCACCGCCTCGCCTTTGCCGACGGCAGCCAGCTGGAAGTGGACGTGGTGGTCTTCTCCACCGGCATTCGCCCGCAAGATACTCTGGGCCGTTATGGTGATCTCGCCATCGCCGAGCGCGGCGGCATCGTCATCGACGATCACTGCCTCACCTCCGACCCCGACATCTACGCCATCGGCGAGTGCGCCGCCTGGCAAGGCCGCTTCTTCGGGCTGGTGGCACCGGGCTACAAGATGGCCCAGATCACCGTCGACCATCTGCAGGGCGGCGACAGCCGTTTCGAAGGGGCAGACATGAGCGCCAAGCTCAAGCTGCTCGGCGTCTCCGTCGGCTCCATCGGCGATGCCCACGGCCGCACCCCGGGCAGCCACAGCTATGTATTTCAGGATGACCAAGCTGGCGTCTACAAGAAGATCGTGGTGAGCGAGGACAACAGCCGCCTGCTCGGCGCCGTGCTGGTGGGTGACGTGGAAGATTACGGCAACCTGCTGCAGATGATGCTCAACGCCCTGCCGCTGCCGAGCCACCCGGATACCCTGATCCTGCCCGCCTACGCCGGAGCCAAACCGACGCTGGGGGTGGATGCCCTGCCGGAAAGCGCCCAGATCTGCTCCTGCTTCGACGTCTCCAAGGGCGACATCGCCAAGGCGGTGGCCGAGGGTCACACCACCCTGGCCGCCATCAAACAGCACACCAAGGCCGGCACCGGCTGCGGCGGCTGCGTGCCGCTCATCAGTCAGGTACTCAACGCCGAGCTGGTGAAGCAGGGCATCGAGGTCAACAACCACCTCTGCGCCCACTTCCCCCACTCCCGTCAGGAGCTGTTCCATCTGGTCAAGGTGGAGGGGATCAAGAGCTTCGACGAACTGCTGGCCAAGCACGGTCAGGGCTATGGCTGCGAGGTGTGCAAACCGACCGTCGGTTCCATCCTCGCCTCCTGCTGGAACGAGCATGTGCTGAGCCCGCGCAATATCCCGCTGCAGGACACCAACGACATCTTCCTCGGCAACATGCAAAAAGACGGCAGCTACTCCGTCATCCCGCGCATGGCCGGTGGTGAAGTGACCCCGGAAGGGCTGCTGGCGGTGGCCGAAGTGGCTCGCGACTACAAGCTCTACACCAAGATCACCGGCGCCCAGCGCATCGGCCTGTTCGGGGCCCAGAAGGATGATCTGCCCGCCATCTGGCGCAAGCTGCTGGCAGCCGGATTCGAGACCGGTCAGGCCTACGCCAAGGCGCTGCGTATGGCCAAGACCTGTGTCGGCAGCACCTGGTGCCGCTTCGGCGTGCAGGACAGCGTTGGCCTCGGGGTCTTCCTCGAGAACCGCTACAAGGGGATTCGCACCCCGCACAAGATGAAGTTCGGCGTCTCCGGCTGTACCCGCGAGTGTGCGGAAGCGCAGGGCAAGGACGTTGGCATCATCGCCACCGACGCGGGCTGGAACCTCTATGTGGGCGGCAACGGCGGCATGAAGCCGCGCCATGCCGATCTGCTGGCTTCCGACCTCGACCGCGAGACCCTCATCAAGCTGATCGACCGCTTTATGATGTTCTACGTCACCAGCGCCGACAAACTGCAGCGCACCTCGGTCTGGCTCGGCAATCTGGAAGGGGGCGTCGACTACCTGCGCGAGGTGATTGTCGACGACAAGCTGGGGCTGGCCGAGACGCTCGAGCGCGATATCCAGACCCTCATCGACAGCTACGAGTGCGAATGGTCGCGCACCCTCAACGAAGAGGAGGCGCTCAAGCGCTTCAGCCACTTCATCAACAGCGACAAGCGCGATCCGGACGTTCAGTTCGTCAGCGAACGCGACCAGCATCGACCGGCGACCCCGGCCGAGCGCATCCCCGTCTACCAGATCGAGGTGGAAACCAAATGATGAAACTTGCCTGCCAACTCAACGACATCCTGCCGGGCACCGGCGTCTGTGCACTCATTGAAGGTCGCCAGATCGCTCTGTTCCGCCCGAGCGCGGCGGCCGAGGTGTTCGCCATCGACAACCGGGATCCCTTCTTCGCCGCCAACGTGCTGTCGCGGGGCCTGATCTGCGAACACGACGGCGAGCTCTGGGTCGCCAGCCCGCTCAAGAAGCAGCGCTTTCGCCTGAGCGATGGCCACTGTTTCGACAACCCTGCGATGTCGGTTCAAAGCTACCCCGTTGAAGTGCGCGACCAGCAGGTCTGGGTCGCCGTCTAAAACCAAATTCACTCTCTTTCGGGCTGCCAGAGGGCAGCCCTTTCAAGGACTCACAAGATGTACACGGAAACCATCAACAAGTGCGGCGCCAACGCGGCCCGCATCAACCGCTTCGAGCGCAGCGACAAGCTCGGCTTCTGGCTCAGCTCCGCCATGGCGGGGGCCTATGTGGGCCTCGGCATCATCCTCATCTTCACCCTCGGCAATCTGGTGGATCCCGCCATCCGGCCGCTGGTGATGGGGGCCACCTTCGGCATCGCCCTGACGCTGGTGATCATCGCCGGCTCCGAGCTGTTTACCGGCCACACCATGTTCCTCACCTTCGGGGTGAAGACGGGCAAGATCACCATGGCCGACCTGCTGCGCATCCTGCCGCAGACCTGGGCCGGCAACCTGATTGGCTCCGTTGTGGTGGCGCTCATCTACTCCTACGGCGGCAGCCTGCTGCCGGATGCGGGCAGTCTGGCCCACAAGGTGGCGCTGGCCAAAACCCAGGCTCCGGCCCTGACCCTGTTTATGAAGGGGATCCTCTGCAACTGGCTGGTCTGCCTCGCCATCTGGATGGCGCTGCGCACCGACGGGGCCGCCCGCTTCATCGCCATCTGGTGGTGCCTGCTGGCCTTTATCGCCTCCGGCTACGAGCACTCCATCGCCAACATGACCCTGTTCGCCCTCTCCTGGTTTGGTGCCCACTCAGATGCCTACACCCTGGGCGGCATCGGCCACAACCTGCTGTGGGTGACGCTGGGCAACACCGTCTCCGGCGTCCTCTTTATGGGCCTCGGCTACTGGTATGCCACCCCCAAGGCGGAGCGCCCGGTCGCAATGAGCGAGACCACCAGCACCGCCAACCAGACCCGAACCGCCTGATCCGGAGGCCCCATGGACTACTTGCCCATCTTTTGCCGACTCGACAACAAACCCGTACTGCTGGTCGGCGGCGGCGAGGTAGCGGAGCGCAAGGCGCGCCTGCTGCTGGATGCCGGTGCTCGCCTCACTGTGGTCGCGCCCGAGCTCGACCCCGAGCTGGCGGAACTGGCAGCCAACGGCAGCATCGAGTGGCTGGCCGGTGAATTTGTGCCGGAACAACTGGCGGGCAAGTGGCTGGTGGTGGCCGCAACCGATCGGCGCGAGGTGAATGCACTGGTTTACCAGAGCGCCAACCGGGCGCGGATCTTCGCCAACGTGGTGGATGATCCGAAACGCTCCAGCTTCATCATGCCGTCGATCATCGATCGCTCGCCGCTGATGGTGGCCATCTCCTCCGGTGGCAAGGCGCCGGTGCTGGCCCGGCTGCTGCGGGAAAAACTCGAAGCCCTGCTGCCGCAACATCTGGGTGCCGTGGCGGCCTTTGCCGGCAACCTGCGGGAGCGAGTCAAGGCCCGCTTCGCCAGCATGGGTGCGCGGCGCCGCTTCTGGGAGCGGCTGCTCGGGGCGGATCGGCTCGGTCAGGCGCTGGCGCGGGGCGATTGCGCCTCTGCCCACCAGCTGGCCGACAGCCTGCTTGCCGACGAAAGCCAGACCGGAGGCGAAGTGGTGCTGGTGGGGGCTGGCCCCGGCGATCCGGGTCTGCTCACCCTGCACGCCCTACGCCAGATGCAGCAGGCCGACGTGGTGGTCTATGACCGGCTGGTCTCTGACGAAGTGATGGCGCTGGTGCGCCGCGATGCCAAGCGCATCTTCGTCGGCAAGCAGGCGGGCAACCACTGCGTGCCGCAGGAGGGGATCAACCTGCTCTTGCTGGAGGAGGCGAAGAAGGGGCAACGGGTGGTGCGGCTGAAGGGGGGCGACCCCTTTATTTTCGGCCGTGGCGGCGAGGAGCTGGAGACGCTGATCGGCAGCGGCATCGGCTTTCAGGTGGTGCCGGGGATCACGGCGGCCAGCGGCTGCGCCGCCTACGCCGGCATTCCGCTGACCCACCGCGATCACGCCCAGAGCGTGCGCTTCGTCACTGCTCACGGCAAGGGGGGCGTCCGGGATCTCGACTGGCCGCTGCTGGCCAAAGATCGGCAGACGCTGGTGTTCTACATGGGGCTCTCATCCTGCGCCACCATCCGCGAGCAGCTGCTGGCCCACGGCAAGGCGGGCAACACCCCGGTGGCGCTGATCGAGCGCGGCACCCAGCCCTGCCAGCGGGTCATTCGCGGCACCCTCGATGAGCTGCCCGCGCTGGCGGTGGGGGTCGAGAGTCCTGCGCTGATCATGGTGGGATCCGTGGTGACGCTGGCCGACCGGCTCGCCTGGTTTGGCGAGGCACCACAGCGCCAGCGAGCCCTCGCCTGAGGGATCATCGGCAACTCACCATGAGGCCACCAGCAGGTGGCCTCACTTTTACCCCCCTCTTCTCCCATCACGGTCATAACCTGTTGTTTTAAGTCTGGTATCCTATGGGCATTGAGCCCTTGGCTACCATCTCAGGAATTCATCCCATGTCTCTTCCCATCAAGAACAGCGCCCGGCAGCGCGCGGATGACAGATCCCGCATTCTCACCCTGCTGCTGCGCGATGATGCCCTCACCGACAGCCTGCTCGATCCGCAGGTGGTGCAGGATGCCGAGCAACGCGATCAGACCAGCGAACTCACCACACTGGTCAACGGGCTGCCTGCCGCCGACGTCGCCGATGCGCTGGAGTCGCTGCCGCCTGATGAACGTCATGCCCTGTGGGCACTGGTGGAGGAGGATAAGCGCGGCCAGATCCTGGTCGAGGCCTCAGAGACGGTGTGGGACAGCCTTATCAGCGGGATGAGCGACAAGGAGCTGCTGCACGCCCTGCGCACCCTAGATATCGACGACCAGATCTATCTGGGCCAGTACCTGCCCCGCAACCTGATGGGGCGGCTGCTCACCTATATGGCCCCCGCCGACCGGGATCGGGTGCGGGAGGTGATCCGCTACGGCAAGCACACCGTCGGCGCCATGATGGACTTCGAGATCATCACCATCCGCCCCGAGGTGAGTCTGGCCACGGTGCAGCGCTATCTGCGGCTGCGCGGCAAGATCCCCGCCAACACCGACAAGCTGTTCGTCATCGATCGGCGCAACCACCTGCTGGGGGAGCTGGCCCTCACCACTGTCCTGCTGCACAAGCCCGCTACCTTGGTGAGCGACGTGATGGAGCGTGATCCGGTCACCTTCGATCCGGAGGATAACGACGAAGCGGCCGCCCGCACCTTCGAACGGGATGACCTGCTCTCCGCCGCCGTGGTGGATGGCAAGGGCAAGCTGATGGGCCGCCTCACCGTCGAAGAGGTGGTGGATCTGGTCTATGAGGAGAGTGACACCGACCTGCGCCGGATGGGGGGTATCAGCGAGGATGAAGACGTGTTCGCCCCGGTCTCCAAGGCGGTCAAGACCCGCTGGGCCTGGCTTGCCATCAACCTCTGTACCGCCTTTGTCGCCTCGCGGGTGATCGGCCTGTTCGAGCACACCATCTCCCAGCTGGTGGCACTGGCGGCGCTGATGCCCATCGTCGCCGGTATCGGCGGCAACACCGGCAACCAGACCATCACCATGATAGTGCGGGCGCTGGCGCTGCAGCACATTCAGGCGGGCAACCTCTCCTTCCTGCTGCTGCGGGAACTCGGGGTCGCCTTTATCAACGGGCTGGTGTGGGGCGGCACCATGGGCATTGCCACCTACCTGCTCTATCAGGATGCGGCGCTCGGCGCCGTGATGACCCTGGCCATGATGCTCAACCTGCTGGTGGCCGCCCTGATGGGGGTGATTATCCCCATGACCATGACCCGCCTCGGCCGCGACCCGGCGGTGGGAGCCAGCGTGATGATCACCGCCATCACCGACACCGGCGGCTTCTTTATCTTCCTCGGGCTGGCGACACTCTTCCTGCTGTAAACCGTGCGTTGAAAACAACAAGGGAGCCACTGGCTCCCTTGTTGTTTCAGGCGCGTTTGCCCACCCCTGCCGTTAGCTGCTTATCGCTTGTCAGCGGTGATCAGCAAGCCATTGGTGTCGGGGAAGCCGATGACCAACGCCTCTTTTTTGGCATCCGTGTTATAGGTGGTGACATAGGCAACGCTGTTATCCATCGCCCGGGCCAGAGCGGCATTCCAGAGGTTTTCGATCGGCGTGGCGGCAGCGGATTGCTTGAAGTTGCACTTGCCAAACCCGGTCATGGTCAGCTTGCTCAACCCGGCAGTGGCACTCCCCTCGCCCACCAGCGTACAACCTGCCGCCGGAAACTCGATCGCCACCGTCAGCTTGCCGCCGTTGTTGGTGGTATCCACCTTGCCCACCATGTCGCTGCTGAAGCCATCGCTGTCCGTGGCACTCCAGCTGGCCGTGGTCACCGCTTTGGTGGCCAGGGCCGTCACCGCCACATGACCGCTGAAACCGGAATAGATGGGGGAATTGTCGGAGAACTTGGTGCCGGTTCGGGTGAAATCAAAAACCCAGCGCTTGATCTCCTTGCCCTGCAGATCGATGACCGGCTGCTCCTGGAAGGTGATGAGGTTGTGGTCGTTGGTCACCGAGCTGAGCGCCGTGCTGGTGCCGAGCCGCTCGCTGGTGCGGATCAACTGCACCGGGTAGATCCCGTCTTTGTCGGCTTTCTGGTCAGCCTGACCCAGCCACTGGCTGTTGGTCTCGACCTTGCCCACCTGATGATCCACCCAGACACCCCAGTACTGCACGGTTTCACCCTTCGGGTAGACCAGCGCCAGACCATCCAGATCCTTGATCATGCGCGGCGTCGCCTTGTCGCCGTCGCGGCTCATCAGATTCGCTTGGTAAAGACCCGCCTCCGGCAGGGCCAGTGGCACCCGCTTGGCGATGCTGTTGGCAGCTTTTTCGCTGTCACAGGCAGACAGGGCCGCAGCGCAGGCGATGGCCAGCAGCGCTTTGTTGTGCATTTTCATGAGGTTTTATTCCTTGCTGTCGCTTTGTAATTTTTAGATGCAATCAATCGCCGCTGAATTTAAGGGAAAGGTCATCTATCAGTCGAATGGAGATCTGTAACCAACCATTACAGCCTCGCAGGAACGGCAGGCCGCGCAGCTTGCCCCGACCGCACTGCGGTAACGACAGGGTGACTAACGGCGGAAAAGCAGCGAGGGTAGCGACCCGAAAAAACAGATGAAAATCAGAGCCATAACTCTATTAACAGGAAGGCAATTAACCCGAATTGCCAGCCGGCTCACAATAGGATTCTTTTGCTATCGATAGAATGCACCACGCTGGCATACCCATAACAAGAGAATTCAACAATGAAAACCACCCTCAAACTGAGCGCGGTGGCAGTTATCTTTTTGCTGTCCGGCTGTGACGACAACAACTCTCAGGCCCCCGGTGATCTCACCCTGCGGCTGATCGAAACCTCTGATATCCACTCCAACCTGCTGAGCTACGACTACTACCAGAACAAGCCGGATGCCTCGCTGGGCTTTGCCCGCACCGCTGTGCTGATCCGCAAGGCCCGCGAAGAGAACGCCAACAACTTGCTGATCGACAACGGCGACCTGATCCAGGGCACCCCGCTGGCCGACTATATCCACGACCAGCAGGTCAAACAGCAGTGGCTGAGCAAGCAGACCCACCCCGCCATCAAGGCGCTCAACACCATGAGCTATGATGTCGGCAACCTGGGCAACCACGAATTCAACTTCGGTCTCGACTTCCTCTCAGAGACCCTGAAAGGGGCCAACTACCCCTACATCAACGCCAACGTCTTCCAGGCCGATGCCTTCAGCCGTGATGGCAAGGGCACCATCGACTGGAGCAAGCAGAAGTTCAAACCCTATGTGGTGCTGGATCGTCAGGTGAAGGATGCCAACGGCAATACCCAGACCATCAAGGTCGGTGTGCTGGGCCTGACCCCGCCCCAGATCACCCAGTGGGACAAGCGCAATCTGGAAGGCAAGGTGGTGGTGGCCGATATGGTCGAGACCGCCGAGCACTATGTACCCGAAATCCGCGCCAAGGGCGCAGACATCGTCGTGGTCGTGGCCCATACCGGCATCATAGGTGACCCGCGCGAACCCATGATGGAGAACGCCGCACTGCCGCTGGCCAAGGTGAAGGGGGTCGATGCCCTGCTGCTGGGCCACGCCCACCGCACCTTCCCGGGTGACTACCCCAACATGACCGACGTGGACAACGAGAAAGGCACCCTGGCGGGGGTACCGACCGTGATGCCGGGTGTCTGGGGTAACCACCTCGGCATCATCGACCTGCACATGACCTGGAAAGAGGGTCGCTGGGAAGTGGCCTCCAGCCAGTCCCAGCTGCGCAAGATCGACAGTAGCGCCACCAGCACCGAAGATCAGGCGGTAGTCGATCAGGTCATTGCCGAGCACGAGCAGGCCAACCAGTGGCTGGACGAGCCCCTCAGCAAGATCACCAAGCCAATCCACAGCTTCTTCGCGCTGGTACAGGATGACCCCTCCATCCAGATCGTCAGCGACGCCCAGCTGTGGCATGCCAAGAAACTGCAACAGGATGGTCAGCTCAAGGAGAAATGGCCCATCCTCTCCGCCGCCGCGCCATTCCGTGGCGGTCGCAACGGTCCGACCGACTTCACCTATGTACCGACTGGCGATATCTCCCTGCGCAACGTGGCCGACCTCTATGTCTACCCCAACACCCTGCAGGTGGTCGCCATCAATGGCGCGACCGTACAGGAGTGGCTGGAGAAGAGCGCCGTCCAGTTCAACAAGATCGATGCCGCCAGCACCGCTACCCAGTGGTTGGTGAACGAGAAGTACCGCACCTACAACTTCGACGTGATCGACGGGGTGAACTATCAGGTCGATGTGACCAAACCCGCCCGTTACGATGTGGATGGCAACAAGGTGAGTGACAGCTATCGCATCACCAACCTCACCTATCAGGGCAAGGCGATCGACCCGACCCAGATGTTCTACGTGGTGACCAACAACTACCGCGCCAGCGGTGGTGGCAACTTCCCGGGCATCAACGCCAAGGTGATCGTCCATGAAGATCAGTTCGAAACCCGCGAAGTGCTCTCCGAATACCTCAAGGATCTGGCAGAGAAGAATCCGGCCGGTTTCGAGCCCCCGGCAGACAACAACTGGCAGCTGGCACCCCTGCCCGCCAATCTGGATCTGCGCATCTACAGCTCGCCACGCAGCGAGGCGCAAGCCCTGACCGGTGGCAAGCTGAACTATGTGGAGACCCTGCCACCCACCGATGCCAAACACCCCGGCTTTGGCGTCTACAAGCTGGTGCTGGCACCCTGAACCTCAGGGTTCATCCGGCAATAACCTCTGCAACCCCCTCCTGATACGAGGGGGTTTTTAATGGTACTGGCAGCGGGATATGCACCTGTAAGCCAGCCGCTCCCCGCAGCAACTCACGCAGCCCCTTTATCCCTTCACGCCATCGCCTCCCTCTATCACACCATCCAGATCCCGACTGATCTGTCCCATCCCGCCCATAAAAAAACAGGCCCACCGAAGTGGGCCTGCTGTTATCTGTGTAGTCGGGACTATCGCGATAGAGGGCGCTACTCCCGTTCCTTCACATAGGGGGTGCCGAGCGCCTTCGGCGCCACCGCACGGCCGATAAAGCCGGCCAGCAGGAACACGGTCAGGATGTAGGGCAGTGCCTCGATGGCCTGCACCGGAATGGCGAAGCCGCCGATGCTGACCCCTTGCAGCCGGATGGCGACCGCATCGAGGAAGCCGAACAGCAGGCAGGCTGCCATGGCATTCCAGGGACGCCACTTGCCGAACACCAGCGCCGCCAGTGCCATAAAGCCCTTGCCCGCACTCATGTTGGGGATGAACTGGGCCGTCTGGGCGACCGCCAGATAGGTGCCACCGATACCGGCCAGCAGGCCGCCGATAAGGAGCGCGGTGTAGCGCATCCGCACCACAGAGATACCGGCGGTATCGACCGCTGCGGGCGCCTCACCCACCGCCCGCAGACGCAGACCGAAGCGGGTACGGAACATCACCCACCATGCCAGCGGCACGCAGGCGAACGCCACGTACTCCAGCAGGGAGTGGCCGCTCAGCAGCTCGCTGTAGAGCTGGCCGATCACCGGCACATCCCACAGCTCCTTGGCATAGGGCAGATCGATGGGGGCGAAACGGGCATCACCGGAGAGCGCCGGGGTCTGGCCACCCTGATCGAACCAGTAACGGCCCAGGGTCACGGTCAGACCGGCCGCCAGAATGTTGATGGCCATCCCGCTCACCACCTGATCACCGCGGTGGGTGATGGTGGCAAAGCCGTGCATCAGGGCAAACAGGATGGAGACACCCACCCCGGCCCCCAGACCTACCCAGGCAGAACCGGAGACCGCAGCCGCCGCACCACTGGCGAACGCCGCCGCCAGCAGTTTGCCTTCCAGCGCGATGTTGACCACCCCGGAGCGCTCGCAAAACATGCCCGCCATGGCGGCGAGAATGAGCGGCGGCGCAGTACGAATGGTCGCATCCAGCATCAGGATCAGAATTTCAAACATGATCAGACTCCTTTAGCTTGTGCGGCTGAGCGGTTGGCAAACGCCAGATAGAGCTGCTCGATGCGCGGACGCATCATGTGCTCAAGGGCGCCACAGAACAGGATCACCAGACCCTGCAACACCACCACGATGTTGCGGTCGACACCGAACTCGAAGCTGAGCTCGGCGCCCCCCTGATAGAGGAAACCAAACAGCAGACTAGCGATGATGACGCCCACCGGATGGTTGCGCCCCATCAGCGCCACCGCGATACCGGTGAAACCGAACCCTTCCACGAAGTTGAGCTTGATCTGGTGCAGCTCACCCTGCAGCACGTTGAGGGCAAAGAAGCCCGACAGCATGCCGGAGATGACCATCGCCAGGATCACCACCTTGGGATAGGAGATACCGGCGTAAGCGGAGGCGCTTTGGCTGGCGCCGACCGAGCGGATCTCGTAACCCCAGCGGGTGTGCCAGATAAAGACCCACACCAGCGCCGCACAGATCAGCGCCCAGAAGAAGCTGATATTGAGCGGGCTGTTGGGGATCTCCATCCCGAACAGGTTCGCCAGCCCGCTCATCTTGGGCAGCCAGCTTGCTTCGGCAAACACCTTGCTCTCGGTCGCCATCGAGCCGGGCGGCTTGAACACCTCCACCAGCAGATAGGCCATCAGCGAGGCGGCGATGAAGTTGAACATGATGGTGGTGATCACGATGTGGCTGCCGCGCTTGGCTTGCAGCCAGGCCGGAATAAAGGCCCAGGCCGCACCGAACAGACCACCGGCAATGATGGAGAGCGGCAACAGCAGGGCAAACGGCAGCACATCGCCGAGCATCAGGCAGACCAGACCGACACCGAGACCGCCGATATAGGCCTGACCTTCGCCACCGATATTGAACAGGCCGGCGTGGAAGGCGACCGCCACCGACAGACCGGTAAAGATAAAGCCGGTTGCGTAGTAGAGGGTGAAGCCGACCCCTTCACCTGTGCCGAACGCGCCGTACCACATGATCTTGGCGGCATCGACCGGGTTGATGTCGAGGTAGTAGAACAGAATGGCCGACACCAGGAAGGCCAGCAGGATGTTGACCGCAGACAAGACGCCTACGGAGACCCAGGCAGGAATACGTACTTGGCTCATCAGTGGGCCTCCTTGGCTACTTCATCGGGAACGATATTCGCCATCATCAGACCAATGGTGCGCTCATCCGCCTTGGCACCATCCAGCTCACCGACGATGCGACCATCGGCAATGACCAGAATCCTGTCAGCGAGGCTCATGATCTCGTCCAGCTCCACCGAGACCAGCAACACCGCCTTGCCCTTGTCGCGCATGGCGATGATCTGCTGGTGGATATACTCGATGGCGCCGATGTCGACCCCGCGGGTCGGCTGGCCAATCAGCAGCACATCCGGGTCCTGCTCCACTTCACGGGCAATCACCAGCTTCTGCTGGTTGCCACCGGAGAAGTTGGCGGTCTTGTGATCGGGATGGGGCGGGCGCACGTCCCACTTCTCCATCTTGGCCTGACAATCCTGCTGGATCGCCTCCTTGTTCTGCAGCCACCCCTTGTTGTATTGCGGGCGACGGTGATAACCGAGAATAAAGGCCTCTTTCGCCTCGAAGCGGTTGATCAGCCCCATCTTGTGGCGATCTTCCGGCACATGACCGAGGCCGTAGTTGCGCACCAGCTCGGGATCGGCCGGGTGCTCCGCGCTCACCTTGTGCACGCCGCTGCGGCTGCTGATGGTGAAGCCACCCTTGCTCGGCTTGAGAATGCCGCCAAGCAGGCTGAGCAGTTCGGACTGGCCGTTGCCGGAGACCCCGGCGATGCCGACCACTTCACCGGCCCGCACCTCGAAGCTGACCGATTTGACCCGCTCCACCTTGCTGGCGTCGAAGTAGCTGAGCCCTTCGATCTTAAGCTTGGCTTCACCGGGCTGGGTTGGCCCCTTGTCGACCTTGAGGCGCACCTTGCGGCCCACCATCAGCTCGGCCAGCTGCTCCTTGTCGGTATCCTTGGTGGCGACGTGGGCCACCATCTCGCCACGGCGCATGATGGAGACCTGATCGGTAATGGCCAGGATCTCCCGCAGCTTGTGGGTGATAAGGATGATGGTCGCCCCCTGATCCCGCAGCTTTTTCAGCACCTCGAACAGGTGATCCGCCTCTTGCGGGGTCAGTACCCCGGTCGGCTCGTCGAGGATCAGGATGCGAGCGCCGCGATAGAGCGCCTTGAGAATTTCGACCCGCTGTTGCAAGCCAACCGGCAGATCTTCGACCTTCTCGTGCAGCGGCACGTCGAGGCCATAATCCCGCGCCAGTTCGCCAAGCAGCTTTTCGGCTGACGCCACGCTCTGCTGAAGGTGCCAGCCGTTCTCAGCGCCGAGGATGACGTTTTCCAATACGGTGAAGTTATTGACCAGCATGAAGTGCTGGTGAACCATGCCCACGCCTGCGGCAATCGCATCTTGTGAGCCATGGGGTTTGAAAGGATTCCCGTCGATCAGCATCTCGCCTTTGTCGGCATGGTAGAAACCATAAATGATGCTCATCAGGGTGGACTTACCGGCGCCATTTTCGCCGACAATGCCGTGGATACTGCCTTTGCGAACCTTAAGGTCGATCAGCTTGTTGGCGTACACGTCGCCGAACCGCTTATCGATACCTCTTAATTCGATGGCATAGCGATCTGTCTGGTCCATGATGCAGCCCTGCGTTTCATGAAATAAGACTAAAAACCGGCCCGTGCGGGCCGGTGGTGCGTTGAGAGTCGTAGCAACTATCTAATTAGTATTTGCAGGTGTTATCGCTCATGTAGTCATGAACCTTGACCTTGCCAGCGATGATTTCAGCCTTGATGGCATCCACCTTGGCTTTCATTTCCGGGGTGATCAGCTTCTCGTTGTCCTTGTCGAGTGCCCAATCCACACCGCCTTCCGCCAGACCCAGGTTCTTGATACCCGGCTTCCACTCGCCTTTGGCAGCGTCATCCCAGGTCTGGTAAGCGGCCAGACCCACAGACTTGACCATGGAGGTCAGCATGGTGCCCGGTTGCAGGTGGTTCTGGTTGGAGTCCACACCGATGGCGAACTTGCCGCTGTCCTTGGCTGCCTGATAGACACCGATACCGGTACCGCCAGCTGCGGCGTAAACCACGTCAGCGCCCTTGGCGAACTGGGACTTGGCCAGCTCGGCACCTTTGGCCGGGTCAGCAAACGCGGCCGGGGTAGAGCCCGCCATGTTCTGGAACACTTCGATCTTCGGATTGACGAACTTGGCCCCCTGCTCGTAACCGCACTGGAATTTGCGGATCAGCGGGATATCCATACCACCCACGAAGCCGACCTTGCCGCTCTTGGAAGCGATGGCAGCCAGCGCGCCCACCAGGAAGGAACCTTCATGCTCCTTGAAGATGACGGACTGGACGTTCGGCTTGTCGACCACCATGTCGATGATGGTGAACTGGGTTTTCGGGAATTCGGTCGCTACTTTCTCAACGGCAGAACCCATGTTGAAACCGACCGCCACGATCGGGCCGTTGCCACGGCTGGCCAGACGACGCAGACCCTGCTCGCGCTGGGCTTCGTTCTGGGGTTCAAACTCTTTGACCTTGACGCCCTTGTCCTTGTTGTAGAGCTCGACGCCGTTACGGAACACGGCTTCGTTGAATGATTTGTCATACTTGCCCGCGGTGTCATAAATGACGGCTGGCTCGGAAGCAGCCTGAGCAGAGAGAGCAGCGAGAGTGAGGGAGGCCACGGTGGCCAGCTTGAGCACTTTAGTCACGATCGTATCCTTGATTGTTATTAAGTGAGGGAACTTGCTTGCCTGTCAGAGCAGGCTATCTAGCACGCAGGCTTACTCTAAGTCAGCCCCGATGCGGGTCAAGCAAATGATAAGGGAAAAACGTTTGCGTTAACGGTTTGAATTCTAAGCAAATAACCTTATAAGCAGTTGTTTTTTAGCTACTTTTCAGTTTTTTATGCTAACAACCAAAAGACCCAAACGACATTTCTCTTATTGTTCAGCAAGTTACTGTAAACCGTTTTCCCCTCTTATTCATCCAGCCCCCCGGCAAGCCCGTGATCCGGCTCGCAAAATCCCCACAAACCGCGCGAGCAAGGATTGGCTACAGCTGGAAACCTCCCCGTCCTCCTCTCTCTGCGCCAGCCAAAATTGGCCGCACCGGTGCCCCTGCAACCGCCCATCTCGCCCCTCCCCCCGAGTTTGGATTTGGTCTGGCAGGGGGATGGCCGTATAATCCCCGCCTGTATAAATAAACAGGAGTGGTGATGGACGTTTCAACCCTGCTCGACGGGCTCAACGACAAGCAAAGAGATGCCGTTGCGGCGCCCCGCAGCAACCTGCTGGTGCTGGCCGGTGCCGGTTCGGGCAAGACCCGGGTGCTGGTGCACCGTATCGCCTGGCTGATGCAGGTGGAACGCTGTTCACCCTTCTCCATCATCGCGGTCACCTTTACCAACAAGGCGGCGGCCGAGATGCGCGGCCGGGTCGAGAAAGTGATCGGCGACGGCGTGCGCGGCATGTGGATCGGCACCTTCCACGGCATCGCTCACCGCTTGCTGCGGGCCCACCATCTGGATGCGGGCCTGCCGCAGGATTTCCAGATCCTCGACTCCGACGACCAGTACCGTCTCATTCGCCGAGTGCTCAAGGCGCTCAACCTCGACGAGAAGCACTGGGCCCCGCGCGCCGTGATGGGCTACATCAACGGCAAGAAGGACGAGGGGCTGCGCCCCGGCGACATCGACCTCTACGGCGACCCCGTCACCCGCACCTATCAGCAGATCTACAAGACCTATCAGGAGACCTGCGATCGCTCCGGTCTGGTGGACTTTGCCGAGCTGCTGCTGCGCGCCCACGAACTGTGGCTCAACAAGCCGCACATCCTCGAGCACTACCGCGACCGCTTTCAGAACATCCTGGTGGACGAGTTTCAGGATACCAACGGCATCCAGTACGCCTGGTTGCGGATGCTGGCGGGCAACAGCGGCAAGGTGATGATCGTCGGCGACGATGACCAGTCCATCTACGGCTGGCGCGGCGCCAAGATCGAGAACATCCAGCGCTTCCTGACCGACTATCAGGGGGCCGAGACCATCCGCCTCGAGCAGAACTACCGCTCCACCGCCAATATCCTCAAGGCCGCCAACAGCGTCATCGCCAACAACGCCGAGCGCCTTGGCAAGGAGCTGTGGACCGAAGGGGCCGAGGGCGAACCGATCTCGCTCTACGCCGCCTTCAACGAGGTGGACGAAGCGCGCTTCGTGGTCGGCCGCCTCAAGGATTGGAAGGAAAAGGGCGGCCTGTTGGCCGACTGCGCCATCCTCTATCGCTCCAACGCCCAGTCACGGGTGCTGGAAGAGGCGCTGATGCAGGACGCCATGCCCTATCGCATCTACGGCGGCTTGCGCTTCTTCGAGCGGCAAGAGATCAAGGACGCCATGGCTTACCTGCGTCTTATCAACAACCGCGGCGACGACGCCAGCTTCGAGCGGGTGGTCAACACCCCGACCCGCGGCATCGGCGATCGCACCCTCGAGATCCTGCGCGGCAACGCCCGCGATCAGGGGCTCAACCTGTGGCAATCGGCCAAGGCGCTGCTCAACGACAAGGTACTGACCGGTCGCGCCGGCAACGCGGTGCGCGGCTTTGTCGAGCTGATCGACGCGCTGGAGGAGCAGGTGTCCCTGCTGCCGCTGCACCAGCAGGCGGATATCGCCATCCAGAACTCCGGCCTCAAGGCGATGTATCTGGCGGAAAAAGGCGAGAAATCCCAGGCGCGGGTAGAGAACCTGGACGAACTGGTCACCGCCTGCCGCCAGTACCAGCGCCCGGACGAGCTGGAGGATATGAGCGATCTCTCCGCCTTCCTCGCCCACGCGGCGCTGGAGTCCGGCGAAAATCAGGCGGACGAATATGCCGACGCGGTGCAGCTGATGACCCTGCACAGCGCCAAGGGCTTGGAGTTCCCGCTGGTGCTGCTGGTCGGCGTCGAAGAAGGGATGTTCCCCAGCCAGCAATCCACCGAGGAGTCGGGCCGGCTGGAAGAGGAGCGCCGCCTCTGTTACGTCGGCATGACCCGCGCCATGGAAAAGCTCTACATCTGTTATGCCGAGAGCCGCCGCATCTACGGCCGCGAGATGTTCCACAAGCCGAGCCGCTTTATCCGCGAGATGCCCGCTGAGTGTCTGGAAGAGATCCGGCTGCGCACTCAGGTCAGCCGCCCCACCCAGTACGGCCGCTTTAGCCAGAACGAGGTGCAGCAGAGCTTTGACGCCAGCGGCATCAAGCTCGGCCAGCGGGTGCTCCATCCAAAATTCGGCGAAGGGGTGGTACTCAACTTCGAAGGGGTCGGCCAGCAGAGCCGGGTTCAGATCCAGTTCGACGACGTCGGCGCCAAGTGGCTGGTGACAGCCTATGCCAGATTGGAAGCGCTCTGATTTTTCCTACCTTTTGATGCAATCAACCCGGCCTAAGCCGGGTTGATTTTTATATTCGTTATCGCGACAACGTTAAATACGCGATCGTCCGAATACGCTTCGCTATTCGAACCTACAGCTGTGTTTAAACTGTGGAAGAACAATATTTGCCCCATATTGGACAAGGTATATTCAACTTAATTTTGCTATTAAAAAAGCACCCTTATCGCAAGCAAAAAAAGTTATTTAAATTTTCCATCCTCGATCGGGAGACTTGTATTTAGCGGAGCGGACGAATGAAAACCCGCTCAGTGTGAGTGGATACTAACAGATAGCAAGGGACTCACAATTTATCCACAGCGCGTCAGTTATCCACACATTGCAACTCTGTCTCTGCACCATTATCTTGTGTTACGAAGCGACAGGAGCACCACATATAGTGGTTTTACATCAACTAAGGAGCAACTCATGTTGAGAAGCGAAGTATCAAAACCTATCCCGGGCGAAACTGTGCCCATCCCATGGCAAATAATGGAGGTCATCCATGCCAAAAAGGCCACGACGTTCACGTCGTTCAACACCAAAGACTACAAATGATAAAGCCACCCTTCCAAAATGGATCAGGTGGCTCATATCAGGGTTCCTAGACGCTTTAAGACAAAAGCTTGTAGGATTTGTGTTTTTACTTCTGCTTAGTGTAGTCCCGCACGATTTCAACGATTACTTTTGGTCTCGCACACCAGAAGCAACCAAAGTGCAGTATTACCAGATCTAACCAAGGGCCTTCGGGCCCTTTTTTACACCCTTAACTTACAATTTGTGAGTCAAATGTGTAACCGGAATCATGGACAATCGTGACCTAGCCGTCAATGAAAATATATCACTATTTGTGATACCCCAACGTTCAGAGAAGCACAAAAACACAATATATTCATATGGTTAAATGACGCAGGGTCGTAGGTTCGATTAGCGAAGCGTAATCGGACGATCGAGTAATCGGACGTTCGCGTTATCGGACGCTTACAACGGAACAACCCTTTAGGGGTTTACTCCAATCCCCCCACCCCATCCACCGACCCACACCAATCCGGCGGATAGACGCCGCTCGCCACATAACGATGGAAGGTGGAATACGGCCAATCGGCCACCCGCGTGACATGACCATGCTTGAGCGGGTTGATATGGACGTAATCCATATGGCGGCGGTAATCCTGCTCATCCCGGATCAGCGTAATCGGACATTCACATTGACATAACCCTTGAGAGGTTTACTCCAATCCCTTCAACGCCCCATCCACCGACCCGCACCAATCCGGCGGATAGACGCCATTCGCCACGTAACGATGGAAGGTGGAATACGGCCAATCGGCTACCCGCGTAACATGACCATGCTTGAGCGGGTTGATATGGACGTAATCCATATGGCGGCGGTAATCCTGCTCATCCCGGATCAGGTGCTCCCAATAATGGCGTTGCCAGATGCCCCGCTCCCCGTGGCGTAAGCGGGTCTGGCTGCGCCGCTCGTTTACCGGCAAGGCGCGGGAAAAGTGGCTTTTGATCAACCGCCAACGCAGGGGGAAATCGGTGTCCCCCTCCGGCAAAGAGAGAATGCAGTGGAGATGGTCGGGCAACACCACCCATGCGTGAATGGCGAAGGGGTGAGCCTGTTGCACCTTGGCAACGCTTTGACGCAGCAGCTCGATCTGCTCCACCAGCAGCCGGTTGTTGCGCCGCTCCAGCAGGTTGACGGTAAAGAACCAGGTTCCTCCGGGCCACCATGCCCGCCGCCAATTGGCCATCCTGTCCTCCTCGTTGAGGCCGAAAAGCCAAGCATAGCCTTGCCTCACTTCGATCTGCTTGCGGGTCGTGATGATGCGGATGTTCGATTACGCGATCGTCCGATTACGCTTCGCTAATCGAACCTACATGGACAGGAAATCTGGAACACCCACTTTCGGGCAAAGGCGTAACTGGTGGAGCTACGCCTTGTTCTTGGTGGAAGCCTCTGGTCACTTAACCAACTTGCTCTCCATCACCCCTTGCTTGCCCTCCTCCTCACTGACCTGACTCAGCTTGGAGCGGGCCATCAGCAGGCCCATCTTGACCTCCTGCCAGACGTAGTAGTTTTTACCCGCCTCGGTGCTGAGGGTCAGGGTGGCATCGTTCTCCGACTTTGAGGTGATGGTGTGGCTGCCCGGCGTCACCTGCTTGAGGATATAGCTGTGGGCCACGGTATCGCCGACCGCCACACCATCCACCAGCACCGGCATTTTCACCGCCGTGCCGAAGGTCTCGTTGCGATAGATATAGAGGTTGGCCGCATCCTTGGGCGCCACAAACTGCTTGGCCTGCGCGTCTGCGGTGGCATCGGCCATGGGTACGGAAGCACAACCGGAAAGCAGCGCCGCCGACAGCAGGGCGGCACTCATCATTATTTGCCTGAACATAGTCGTTATTTTTTAGTGAGTTAACGGGATTTAAAGGTTCGCATGAGCCTGCTCTGGCTGACAATCGCTCAAATCGAGCGGGATGTGACCCGGTTCAATTTTTCGGCATTTGGTGGGATGAAGAGGGGAACTCAGAAACCCGGCCGCCAGATGGGACGCGGCGGTCGGGTGAATTGTAAAGAGTAGGGTGACAGGGAAAGGGATCAGCCTAGTCTAATCAACTCGATGGGGGCGTAGCGCTCCCCGGAGTTTGCCAGCAGCACACACTTCTCATGCTCCGCCTGATAGGGGGTCATATTGTCGGTATGGGCCTCTTTCAGAAAATCGACTGCGCCAGTGGCGGCAATCATCACGCGCTGACCTAGGTTCAGCACATTGCGGTTACGGTCATAGATCTTCATCTTATTCTCCTTTTCTTGTGTCCTGGCGGATGCGCAGGCGTGTGTCCAGGACAACGGCATTCAGCCTACGCCCCTGAAAAAAGGTGATTTATGTCACAGATCAAAAAAGGGGCGATAAGGGACTCACAGGTTCAAAAAGCGAGCAGGGCTGCTTGGCCAGCTGCTGTCGCGCGAAGTCGCGCTGCCCTGCCCTTTCGTCGTGGCGGGCTCGAACCCGGCAGCGGTTGGGGTATATTAGTGGTCGATTAGCCAGTCTCATTCACCGTGGCCGCGCACGCAGGCCGCTGTTTCAACAAGATGGAGAGTGCTCATGAATCGCGACATTACCGCCCAGTTCATCAAGATGTTGACCAACCTCGACCACTGTCTGGCCAAGGCCGAAGCCCACGCCGCGGCGAAGCAGTTCAACGTGGAGAACTTCTTCGGCGAGCGGCTGATCGTCGATATGCTGCCGCTGTCCAAGCAGGTGCTGATCTGCTGCGATTCGGCCCGCGCCGTGGTCGCCACCGCCAGCCACAGCGAACTGCCGGTGCTGGGTGATGACCCTAAAACGATCGCGGATCTGCGCGCCCATATCGGCAAGACCATCACCTATCTGCAAGGCAAGCTGGACGCGGACTACAGCCAGTACGCCAGCGGCCGTTACGTGCCCCACTGGGCGGGCGGCAAGGGGATGGATGGCCATACCTGCGTCCATGAATACGGCATTCCCAACTTCTACTTCCACCTCACCATGGCCTACGCCCTGCTGCGCCGCGCCGGGGTCGATCTCGGCAAGCGCGACTATCTGGGCGGGCTCAACCTGCAATAAGCGCTGCCCACTCGGTGCGAACAGATAGCAAAAGCCTGCCACGCGGCAGGCTTTTTTATATCGGGTGGTGCATAGCTGGTGCGCAGAAGAGCTGCGCCCTAGAAGGGGCCGTTGCTCTCGCGCAGCTTGTCGGGCAGGCCGTCGTGATCCCCCAGCTCGCGCTCGGGCACGTCATCCCAGTGCAGCTTGCCGAGGGTGATATTGCGCTCGGGATGAACGGCGTAGTGGATGCGGTTGTCCTCCCGGTCGGTATCGCCGATGCAGAGCAGCCGGACGATCTCCTCGGTGTTGTTGATAAAGGCGTGGGCTAGTCCGTCACCGGCCTTGAAGCCCACCGAATCCCCCGGTTGCAGCCGATAGAGCACGCCATCAAGCCAGACATCCGGCGTCCCCTCCAGCACGTGAACGAACTCATCCTCGGTCTTCTCGGCGTGGGGCCAGCTGGTGCGATGGCCGGGCTCGACGATCTCGTGGTGAATGCCGATGCGGCTAAAGCCGAAGTGTTTGCCGAGGGCGCAGCCGCGGGAAAGGGGCTCCTGACTGCCGGAGTAGTAGCGCGGCGTCTGCTCTTGCAGCTCGCGCCAGTGTTTGATGCAGGGGTGGCGATTCATAGCGGTTCCTTTTCTATGAGGATGCAGTCACGGGAGGGGTCATCCTGACTGTCAGAATGCGGGGAGAAAAGCAGAAATTTTCTGGTCAGATGAGCCCCTCTGACGAGGGGCTCAACAAGCAGGAATTACTTGGCCTTGACGCAAGGCAAGGGAGGAAGCTCGCCCTGTGCAGCCGGGCGGGTCATCTGGTAGTTGCCGGCAAGATCCCGATAGACACGGGTGTTCCACACCTCTCCGTTGTCGAGCTGGAACTCGATGTCGTAGTTGACCCCGGAGACCACCTGGCTGCGCACCTCGCGGATACTCTGCAGTTTGGTGGCCGTGTTCATGCGAGCCAGCACGCTGGCCAGCGCAGCCTCTCCTTCCGCATTGGGCAACGGCTGACTCTGCCAGCCACCCGCCATCGGAGCACACTCAGGCGTGGGTGACGAGGTGCTGCAGGCACTCAACAGGCCAGCAACAAGGATGGGTAACAACACACGTTTCATATCATTTTCTCCTGCCTGCAAAATGACCACCTTATCAACATCTTGCCATTATTGCAGCCCAAAAGGCTCCCGCTGCGCCCCGCTTGGACGCACCAATCGATCAGCGCCCCAGATTGTCCGCCAGCTGTTTGGCGCGGCTGGCCGCCCACTGGTCGATCATCTTCTCCATCTCCTCGGCGGTGATGGGCTCATCCTTGTGGGTAGTATCCGTACTCTCGCGGGCATCCATCACCCGCACCAGCAGCTTGCCGCTCTGGGAGTCGAGCAGCTGGGCCATGCTGCCCACCTTGAGCAGATAGGGCTCCTTGCCGATCACTTCGCGGGTGACGTTGATGGCGATCTTGGCCGGCAGCAGGTCACGCAGCTTGGGGTCGGGGCGGGTCAGGTCGAAGTTGGTGACAGCTGCCTGGATCCGCATCACTTTCGGGCCGGGTGCGGTGGCGATCTTGACGCCCTGCTTGATCAGCTCGCTCTGGAACTTGTCGTGGTAATAGCGGCCCATCTGGTTCTGTTCGTTGGCGGTCAGCAGATACCACTGACCGTTCTCCTGCCGGATAAACTGCAGCGGATCGAGCAGCACTTCATTGTATTGGCGCAGGTCAACGCCCGGCTCCTTGTAGACGCGCTGATTGGGGTTGCTCTCGCTCTGCTGGAAGGCTGTCAGCGGGATCGCCTGCAAGCTGTGGGATACCTGATTCTTGACGGCGCAGCCACCCAGCAGGGCCGCAGCCACGGCAACCATCACGACCTTTTTCATATTTGCTCCTGCATTTTACTGTTTGTTTTTGCTGTGGATTTCGCACCACATGGCTGGAGAACCCGTGCCGGATGCCACCAATGTCACAGAGAAATAACCTATTCATCACCTTCCCACAAGGGACAGATCAGGATTGTTCAGCTCACATCCAAGTTGTCACAATTGAGGCACTTTTGTACAGGGTCAGCCAGGGTATGAACGGCAATCTGGCGAGGGTTCGGTTGTTTAATCCGGCTAAATGGGACTGCGGTAAGCGCACAGTTTTTTCAAACGATGGGGGCCCGCGAGCGGCGTGAGTTGAACGGGGAAATGCCATGGAACGGGCGATGACCGATCATCAGCCATCTTGCGCAAACTTGCCTGCCGCCGGAGAAGCGGCAGGCTCATTCATCAGTTATCGAGATCCCAGGGGCACAGCTTGACCAGCCCCTCTTTGCCGCTGGCGACGATCGCCTGCTGCACCATCCGTTTGTAGCGATTCTTGATATGGGCGGGCAACGCGGGCACCAGCAGCCGCTCGTCAAACTCCGGCAGCGGGCGATCCGGCAGCACCGCCTGCTCCTGCGGGCTGAGGGGCGGCCGGGAGGCAATATTGCTGGCCGAGATGGTGGGCGTGCCCACCAGCATCTGGCGTTGCAGCGGCGCGCTCAGCAGAAAATCCACAAGCAGGTAGGCGGCCTTGAGCCGAGCGGGATCATCGCCGACATGACGGGCGATAGAGATCGCATCGAGGGCATAGATGGCCCCCTCCTGCACCATGGCGATCCGCCACAGCTGCTCGTTCTGCTTGTTGCACTCCACCAGCTCCAACCCCCAGGTGGTGGCAAAGGTCTGCTGGCGCAGATCCTCGCAGCGGTTGGCCTGATTGAACCAGAAGCCGCGACTGGCTCGCAGCCGCTGCGAGAGCTGCTGCTCCACCTCTTGCTGCAAGGTCTTGTCGGCCAGCATCTCGCCGCTGGCAAACAGGGCGGGCGACTTGCCCAGCGAGAGCAGCACCGAAAAGAGCAGCGGCTCGAACTGGTCGCAGAACTCGGCAAACTGGCCCGGCGGCGAGCTGTTGGCGAGCACCTGCCAACTGGTGGGCGCTTGCGGCACCTGCTTGCTGTCATAAGCGAGGCTGAACATGGCGTAGGAGAAGGGCACCGAGTAGTTGCGCTCTCCCTGCTTGTCATACTCGGTGTTCTTGAGGGCGGGCTTCACCTCGGGGTAGTGCTGCAGGCGGCTGAAATCGATGGGGAGCAGCAGTTTGAACAGCGGCTGGTGATGGGCCTTGTAGAAGTAGCTGGTCGGCAGCACCACATCGGCGCTGCGGGTGCGCAGGGCGCGGTAGACGCTGTCGAAATCGGTCAGCAGTGGCTCGATCCGGCTGACCGTCGCCTCCACCCCATGGGCTTTGGCGTAGTCGGCAAACTGTTGTTCATAACCCGCAGGCAGATAGCCCCACTCCAGCAATTTGAGCTGAACCGGGGCCGCCAGCGCCGGGGTCATCCCCAACAACCAGCAAAGAGGCAGTAGACGCATGGCCGGGCACTCCTGACAGGTAAACCTTGTTGGAGTATAGGCCCATGCGCCGACTCGTCAGGCCACCAGCTCGGCCCCCATGCTCGCCAGAATGGAGAGGCTGACCACCGCAAACAGCACGCCGGTCACCAGATTGAGCGGCCGCTGCACCCGCAGCAGCAAGCGCTGGGCACGATCGGTGGAGAGGCTCCACGCCAGCAGCCCGAACCAGCAGAGGGAGATGATGAAGAGCTCGCCCACCAGCAGGCTGCGGGTCATTCCGTCCACCTCTGGCGTCACCATGGCGGCCAGCAGACCGATAAAGAACACCAGCGCCTTGGGGTTAAGCAGGTTGGTGGCAAGGCCAGTGCGCACGCCCCTGCCCCAGCCGCGCAGCTCGTTGGCGGCGCTGGCCATCAGGGTACTGCTCTGCTGGCGAGCCGCCATCAGGGCACCCCACCCCAACCAGCCCAGATAGAGGGCACCGCAGCACTTAATCACCATAAACAGCAGCGGATGGCTGGCAATCAGCATGCTGATCCCGGTCAGACTCAGGGTGGCGTGCACCATGATCGTCAGCGAGATGCCCAGCGCCGCACCAAGAGCGGTCGGCCGGTGCAGGCTGGTGCGCAGGATCAGGGCGAAATCGGGGCCGGGGCTGGCCAGTGCAATCAGGTGCATCAGGCCGAGGGTAACGAACAGACTGGTCAGCATAACAACTCTCGCTTTAACGACGGAGAGCCAGCATGGCGGATCAGCGGGGGGCGCGGCTTGTAAAAGATTGCATCTGGGCACGAAATTCGGCGGGTGTCAGACCGAATGCCTGGCGAAAGCCGTGGTGGAAGTGACTCTGATCGAAGAAGCCGACCGCCAGCGCCACCTCGCTCACCGCCATGCCGCTCGCCAGCAGCCGCTTGCCCTGCTCCAGCCGCAGCCGTTTCAGCCAGGCGTAGGGAGTCATGCCGCTGCGCTTCTTGAACTGGCGCAGGAAGGCGAAACGATCGAGCCCGAGCAGCCCCGCCAGCTCTTCCAGCGAGTGGGGCTCGTCGAGGGCGGCCATCAGGTAGTCGCGCAGGAATCGCAATTGGGGATCCGCCAACTGGTGTACCTCGGGGGCCAGATGCAGCAGCTCCCCCAGCAGGGCAAGCAGCTGGCTCTCGATCAGCAGGCCATCGGCCTTGGGGTTGTCGAGATAGCCGTGCAGCTGGGCAAAGCCCTGATAGAGGTCGGGGCGGCTCTGCAATCCCTTGTCGAAGAAGGGTTCCGGCTGCTCCGGCAGCCAGAGCGCCAGCTGCTGCGGATCGATGGCGAAGACCCGCACCTCGTACCCTTCCGGCAGCAGGCTGAGGCCGTCGTGCACCTCATCCGGGTTGACGGTAGAGAGCACACCGCGCACCAGATGGTGGCTGTTCCCCTTGTGGATAAACTTCTGGCCACCCCGCTGCACCAGCCCGATATGGTAGTCGAGATGGACATGGCGGCCGTAGCTGAACGCCCTGTGGTGGGAGTGTGACAGCTCGACCCCCGGCAGGTGCGGGGATTGCCAGTAGCGGATGAGGGAATCGGTGGTATTCATGGGTTATAGATACACCGCAAACAAGCTGAAAGCTTGTAGATTATTGCATTCCGGCTATGCCTTTGCAGCTGGTGCAATGGCAACCAAAGCAGGTCGGCTACGCCACCAGCGATAACCGGCAACCACAACCCGCTTATTGAGCTACGGAAAAAGCAAAGGGAGGCATTACGCCTCCCTTCGACTGATCACACAACCCAGTTACTTGGGTTGCAGCTTCATCTCCTGCAAATACTCCTGCACCTGCTGCTTGTAGTCCGCCTGATAGGAGAACTTGGTGCTGTCGCTCGCCGCAATCAGGTTCACCGCTGTACAAAACAGGGTGGCAGCCAGCAACCCCTTGCCAACCCACTGAGGATGGTTGCGGCTCCAGCTAACCAGCAACAGCAGGATCGGGAACAGGGCATAGGGGAATATCAGCATCAGGTGCCAATAGTTAAAGATGATGGGCGAGAGCGCCGCACTCACCAGCACAGCCAATACGGCCGCCAGCGCATAGAGGCCGAGCCAGCTCGTGCCGTCCACTGATGCACGGTCGCTGCGCAGCAGACGCGGCTTGAGATCCCGCCACAGTTGCCAGTTGGCCTTGGCCGCCAGCAACACGGTGGCAGAGCCCACCCCGTAGATCACCACCCGCCACAGCCAGACTGCTGTCATCTGCAAATATTCATGACCCGCCAGCCAGATGAACTGGGTGTCGTTGACCAGCTTGCTGGCAAACAGCCAGGAGCCGTAACGCAGCCAGTAGATCACCGATTTCAGCACCGGATAGACATGCACCAGCCCCCATCCGATATAGCGCTGACGCGCTTCGGGATCGACGTTCTGGGTGATATGGCTGTTGCTCATCACTTCCATGGCGTAAGGGATCAGAGATGCACCGATCAGCAGGGCTGCGACCACCGCCCCGCTCCAGCTCACCTTGAGGATTCGGCGCCAGAAGAGGTAGGTGGAGATCACAGCCAGCAACGGCCAGGAGTAGTGCAACTGCATCGCCATACCGATAGCCAGCAGATGAACAATCATGTGCCAGAAGGAGGCCCGCTCGCGCATATGCCAAGCCGACCAGCAGTGCATGGCCGAGAAGAGGAAGAGATAGGAGGGGTTGTAGAGCAAACTCTCATACTGGAACCAGGGGTTGAGCCAGCAGAGCACCAGAAACAGCAACCGCGCATTGCCCTTCGATACGGGGTCAACAAACACCTGGCGGATAACCGCATCAAATAGCAGAAAACCGACCAACCGCATCACCAGCAGCAACACCATGGGGGCATAGGGAGAATCCCACAGTAGCAGCGGCCCACCAATCAGCCAGGACGACAAGCTCCCCGGCACATTGCCCACCGCACTCGCCGCATTGCCATAGCTGAGCCAGACCCCCTCATAGGCTCCAAGGTAACCCTTGTAGAGCATCTGGGTCTGGTCGCCGGTGAGGAGCTGATTAACAGTAAACAACCAGGAGAGCAGCAGCCCAGCAAATATACAGACCGCGAATAATGCGTTATGGTAGCGCCCACTAAGACCAATCATTGATCTACACCTATTGAAAAAATTGCTAACGACTTTAACAGTTGCCACCTGATTTTGCTCGTTTACGATTCACATTTTTAGTAGATTTACCAGTCAGTTATGAGACCCGCGGAGCAGTTATGACCCCACCAGTTAAAAAGTTTTTATTCATTGTTGAAGACTTGTATGGTGGTGGTGCGGAAAAGGTTCTGCTCAATACCGCATCCTTGCTAAAAGATGCAGGTGTCGATGTTACCTTGTTTACCTTGCGGGAAAAAATAGACCATACGCTACCTGACAACATTCACCCGATTAATCTTGGCATTGTCACAAAGCTGACTAAAGCCATATCCAATGTTGCGGTTGAAAAAATACAAGCATCTCTGATCTTGAAAAAAGTCCAAGAGATCTCGCCTGACGTAATTATCTCATGCTCATGTGACAAAATTACCAGACACCTGCCTGATACACTGAATATTTATTACTGGATCCACGGAAATGTCACCGGCTTTGCCAAAGACAATGCCAAAGGATATGAAAAATTCAAGCGTTTCTATAATGGCAAGAAACTGATCTGCGTATCTCGAGGCATCGCGGACGACATTTTGCACAATGTAAGAGCCACACCAAAATCGTGTCAGGTTATCTACAATCCGTTTGATATCGAGAAAATTCAGGCGTTGGCCGATGAGCCTTTCAACAAGCCATTCGACAAGTATTTCATCCATGTCGGCACTTTCGAAGAACGAAAACGCCACGATCGTCTCTTGCAGGCATATCAGCTAAGCGGCGTTGCTACGCCACTCGTTCTGATGGGCAAAGGGGAGCGACGCCCTCACATTGAAGCCATGATCGAGGAGATGAACCTTGCCAACAAGGTGAAGATCATCGACTTTCAGAAGAACCCCTACCCCTATATCAAAACCGCTCAGGCGCTCATCCTGACATCCGATGCTGAAGGGCTGCCAACAGTGCTTATTGAAGCACTCATCTGCCATACCCCGGTAATCAGCGTGGATTGCCCGTCTGGACCGGCAGAAATTCTTACTGGGCCACTGCAAGATAACCTTTGCTCCCTTTTTGACATTCCCAAAATAGCGCAAAAAATATCTCGTATGGATATTGATAAAATGCATATACCAGATCATTTTTACAGCCCATTCTCTAGTACAGAGACCATAAAATCATTTATGTCACTTTAGTTTATTAAATTTAATGAAATAACATTGAAATGTCATTTTGAGAGCTAATCCAATGAATATCCTATTAATAGGTATTGATAACGCAGGGCTCATTACCCCGATAGTTGAAGAGATGCGACAACAAGGACACGTGGTTACATTTATTGAGAATGGAGAAATATCTAGATATGATTACCTGCACCCAGTAGAGAGAATATCAAACTTAATTTCAAAGGCTCTGTTTAAAAGAAATTTAAAACAAGAAAGAAGCTGGCTGTCGACCACCCAGTTTTTGAATGGTTTTACAAAAAACCGCCACTTTGATATCACTATCCTCACTAATCCTGATATTTACACGGCAGAACATCTGACACAGCTCAAAAAATGCACCAACAGGATGATTTGCCACCTGTGGGACAGTACTCTCAGAATGCCAAATAATATCAAAAACATTTCACTTTTTGATAAAGTTTTGAGCTTTGATCCGCAAGATGTTAAAAAATATGGCTTTACACCAGTAACTAACTACTATAAAAAGAATTTAACCCCACTCCAACCAAACAGAAACTATGATGGTGATGTGTTTGGTATTTTTAGCTTTGATCGTGAACGCTACGCCTTTATGACTGCATTTCTGGATGCCAACCCAGACTTAAAAATTAAAATCATGATTTATGTTGATCACCACCGAAAGATCAAAAAAATAAGAGACAAGAGAATCGAAATAATTACCAAGCCAATTACTGGTGATGAACTATTGGCAATCTCATCGGCTTATCACTGTATTCTTGATATAGGATACCAGTCACAAAAAGGCTTGTCTTTTAGATTCTTTGAGTCTCTTGCCTATGAACAAAAAATAATATCAAATAACAATACCGCAGAGACATTTCCGTTCTTTCATCCCAACAATATATTTTGCATAACAGATACAGATCTAAAAGTCTCACCTGACTTTTTAACGATCCCTTATCATCACATATCTGACGAGATAAAAAATCAATACAGACTAGATATATGGGTAAATAAATACATAAAGGCGATGCTTTAATTTTTATTCTGCACCAGGCTATGGTGCAGAAATCTAAATTATTGTGCTATGTACTGAACATACCAATCATTAAATTGATTCTCAAACTCCTCCATATTAATGTAGTTTACATTTTGTTCTTTTTTGGCATCAACATACATTACCATGGCTTTCTCAAAATTTGGTAACCACTCCCGGTTTTCACCTTTACCAAAATTATCATTATATATTCCAAATATAGGTTTTTTCAGCCCTGCGGCAATGTGTACTGTCGCCGTATCTACAGACACGATACCGATACTATTTCTTATTTGAGCGAATAGAACACCTAAAGAATGGGATGAGTCATGTGTGATAACTCTTTCCCTTAAGATATCAGGCATTCTCCTGATATTGTGTTCTGTTTCAATTTTCTTTATCGGTGGATAGAGCAAACATACATTATATCCAGGCTTGCTCAACATAACCTTCAGGATCTCGATAATTTTTTCATCATTAAATGTTCGTGAGCTGCCACTACCGTAAGGATTAAAACAGATTGCGGGATTATCAGGCCAGCTAGATTTAACGCTTGACTCATCTTCAAGATATTCTGGAACAATATAATCTGTATCGGGGTTATCAACCCCCATTTTATTAACGGCCAAGGCAAACTTCTGTGAGAAGTGAATATTCTTGGTTAAATGACCAATTTTAATATTCACACATTTTATTTTGTCATCTATACCAATAACATTTTTTACAGATAATTTTGAGATAAAGAAAATATCTTTCATCTTCATTTCATTAGTAAGATGAACAAGATATTCAATATCTCCTATATCTCTAGCCAATGAGGCGAGTGCTGCATAACTTGGTCTTTTCGGAATAGAATAAACTTCATCAAAAAGAAATTGGTTTTTAAATAAAGACCTCATCTCAGGGGTTGTAATTGCAACTACTTTTTTGCCTGGAAACTTCTTTTTTATTTCACGAGCGACCCAAGATGATACTATGGCATCCCCCAATTTGGCATCCCAACGAACAAAGACTATAGCACCATCTTTACTTGAAGCTGATTTCAAAGATCGGTCAAAAAGCACAACCCCTATTTTACGACGAATGATATCGCGCCATGATTGCAATTTCTTAATCATTTTCTTCCCTCCAAAGGCGATACCTTTATTGTGGTAATTAAAGCCGAAAATAAAAACATGAAGAATATCATCCCGGAGTTATGACTTATAAATGCTTGACTCAAGCTATAATCAACAAGAGTTAATGATGAAACCGCCAACATACTACTGACCAATAAGTTATCTCTATTTTTACTCGCAACCCAAAGTGGATAAAAGTACAGCAGAGCTAACATCAAGAAGCCTATAATGCCGCGTTTAGCCAATTCATCTAAAAATTGATTATGTGCATGTGAGTTAAAATTATAAATGAACTCGGATATAGAACCATTATTATATTGGTTTAATTGTGATAAGCGAATGCCGTTATTTCCCCAACCAAAAATTGGTTTTTCCAAAAAAGAGTTATATGCACTTTCCCACAACTGCAATCGAATGCCTAGAGATGTATCCGGATTCACACCATCAAAATAATGAACAACATCCGCTTTTGCATTATATATCCTATCCATTACGCCACTTTGCGGAAGCATAGCCAAGAAAAGCAACAAGGCACATACAGTGCTTGCATAGAGACCATCTTTGAGGGATAGCTGTTTTCTAAAATAAAAAACTATTGTAAACAAGACGATTGGAAGTAAAACCCAGCCACCTCTGGTCCCGGAGAGAAAACTGCCTATCCCCCCCATTAAAAATGAAAGAAGCATAAAGGCAGCAATGTTTTTCTTCCCTAAATGGCGGAACCAGAAAAAAGCACACAGACATAACAATGCCAATGTCATGCTGATGTTTCCTGACTGAATTGGCATGCTTTCATCAAAAGCTCGAGGCATTCCAAGATAAAACTTTTCATATATTGCGATTAGACCTGAACTCACTGCTCCTATAGAGAGGCCAGCAATAAGAACGTTTATGTTAATGGGGAACACACTTAATAAAGGTAAGGTCATTGCAGCCATTAACAAGCGACTTGGTCGGTCTAACTCTTTGAGAGCGCCACCATCAATCCCGATTGATACTGCTTGGATGACAAAAAAAGAGATGAATATATATGATAATATTTTCACCTCTGAACTCATTGCCAAATAATATTTTTTACGCCAAAAGACAAAAACACTTGCCAAAACTAAAATGCTGGGCCCATATCCATAGCCACTGGGGACCGTTAAAACTATTGCGCCAAATAAAAAAGCTGCAAATTGCACAATAATATTTAGTCGTAGGCAATTATTATCTAAATTCACAAGTTATTTCCTGAACACATAATTCCCACGAATTTTTCGCCACAGCCCGAATACATCGGTACGGGGGAAGATGGCAATCCGGCGGATCTGGAAAGGGTCCTGGTGCATTGCTTTGGGGCCGCTATTGGTAGCGACAGCAAAACGATACCCGGCGGTGATAGCCTGTTCCTTGGCACTCTCATCCATATCTCCGTAAGGGTAGGCAAACGAGAGCAGCGGATGGCCAAGCAGGGCCTCCAGTTGGCGTTTATTCTCCTGAATTTCATGGGCTTGTTGTTCGGGTGTGAGCTTGCTCAAGCGGGGATGGGTCAGGGTATGACCACCAATTTCCACATGACCGCTGGCGGCCAGCGCTTTGACCTGCTCACCACTCATTAGCGAAACCTTGGTATCCGGATTGGTCGGATGCTCCACATCCCAACGGTTATAACCTTCACCTGTGACTACGTACACCACAGCTTTGTAACCATATTTTTCCAGCAGTGGCAGCATGCGGGTCAGGTTGTCCTGATAGCCGTCATCGGCGGTGATCATCAGGTACTTCTTGCCGTATTGCAGACGGTGGATAAAGCCTTTGTCCGCCAAATCGCGGAAAGTCAGGGTCTCGTAGCCGAGCCACTTCATCAGGCGCAGATGCTTCTCGAACATGGTGATCGGCATCCAGGTGCCGTGCACCCCTTTCTCGCTATCCTGTTCGATAAAGCGGTGGTACATGATGACCGGCATCTCGCGGCGCAGGGTTTCAACCACCGCATCCTGATAGATGGTTTCGAGGCCGGATACTACCCCCTGCAAGCCATACTCATCCTGAATGCGCTGCCGAATGACTTCCGGCACCACCTTGCTTGCGAGGGCGGATTCGATTTCTCCCTTCAGGGCAGCAAAATCGATAGCCAGATCCTTGGGACCGATATCGCCAAAATTACTCGCCAGCGCCTCGTCCAGATTTCGTTCCGTCACCAGACCAATGGCCCTGGCTTCACCAATGGCAAAGGCGGGCCGACCACAGAGCAGTGCTTCCATCGCTACCCGACCGGCACCAATCACCAGATCGCAACTCGCCAGCAGAGCGGGCACATCATCGACATAGCCAACAAACTCGGTGCGTCCTTCGAAACGGGCAAAGCGCTCCGGTACCTTGGTACCGCTGACAATCCGCACCTTGCAGGCATCCAGGTCGAGCACTTCATCGAGCAGACGGTAACAGAGCTCTCCTTTGGGGCCACTCAGGCGCCCGATGATGGCAATCACCGGCTTTGGGTTGTCCGGCACAAGCACAGGCTGGAATTTGTCGGTCTCGATACCGTTGCGCAGCACCTGCACGATCGCGGGATCTACCCCCAGATTGTCGACAATCTGATGGGCAATATCCTCACAAACGGCAACCGCCCGATAGCCGAGTGCATGGAAGGCCTTGCGCGAAGCGTGCACTGGCTGGCGACCATGCACCGTGGTGATCATCGGGGTGCCAGTCAGCTTGCAAGCCACATAGCTGCTCCAGCCGGAGGCGCGGGAGTGAGCATGCACCAACTGGATATGGTGCTTCTTGATGAGATAGATAAGGTAGAAGACGTGCCAGAAGCGGCGCAGAATACTGCGCTTGTTGAATCTCAGTTTGAAGACGGGGCCAAGCGTCGGCTTGGTCAGGGTATCTGACACATAAAAGACGTTGTGACCACGCCGGGTCAGTTCGTTACCGACCGTGGTGGCATAGACCTCAGCTCCCGTTACCTCGAGTTGGGAGAGAGCCATCAATATATTCATCGCGTGGTTACCCGGTAGAGAAGAGAGGAACGGCAAGCAGCCACAGAGACCAGAAACCGGAAGCAGGCGAGTGCCCACTTCCGGTTTTGCGCTCAAACTGCCGCGTTGTGCTCACCCGTTAGCGGTTGAGCCAGGCCATGTAATCCGCTACCCCTTCGGCAACGGTTTTGAACTCGGCGTCATAACCCACGCTGCGCAGCTTGGTCATGTCGGCCTGGGTAAAGCTCTGGTAGCGACCCTTGAGGTGATCCGGGAAGGGGATGTATTCGATAGAACCCTTCTGATGATGCTTGATCACCGCTTCGGCCACGTTCTGGAACGGCTCGGCACGGCCGGTACCACAGTTGAAGATGCCGGAGTGCTGCGGGTTCTGCCAGAACCAGAGGTTTACCTTGCAGACGTCGTCGATATAGATGAAGTCACGCATCTGACCACCGTTCGGGAAGCCATCGCAACCTTCGAACAGCTTGGGATTCTCGCCCTTCTTCACCTGGGTATTGAGGTGGAAGGCGACGGAAGCCATAGAGCCTTTGTGCTGCTCGCGCGGGCCGTAGACGTTGAAGTACTTCAGGCCAACGACCTGAGAGTTGATCTCCGGCATCCAGCGGCGCACGTACTGGTCAAACAGCTGCTTGGAGTAGCCATAGACGTTGAGCGGCTGCTCGAACTTGGGATCTTCGATGAAGTTGTCGTTGCGGCCACCGTAGGTCGCGGCAGAAGAGGCGTAGATGAACGGAATTTCACGCTCGATGCAGTAGTGGAACAGATCCTTGGAGTACTCGTAGTTGACCTCCATGATGAACTTGCCGTTCCACTCGGTGGTGGCAGAGCAGGCACCTTCGTGGAAGATCACCTCGATGCCGTTGTCCCACTCTTCAAACTCGTCACCGGAGACGATGCGCGCCTGAAACTCATCTTTGTCCATGTAGTCAGCGATGGTCAGATCGACCAGGTTGACGAACTTGGTGCCGTCGGTCAGGTCATCAATGACCACGATATCGGTCCGTCCTTGAGCGTTCAGCTGCTTGACCAGATTGCTGCCGATAAAGCCAGCACCGCCAGTTACTACGATCATGGAGTTTGCCTCTCGTACGTTGATGGCTACATGTGACTGCTTGTTAAAGCTGTGTATAGTGAGCCAATTTGAAATTGCCGAAAAGTTTATCACGGGCCGTCCGGGGATTCGACCTTGTTCAAAACTGCCCCGAGCGGAACCTGTTGGAGGAATGAGTGATGAAAACCAGAGACAGGATCATTCACAGCGCGACCGAGCTGTTCAACGATCAGGGTGAACGCAACATCACCACCAACCACATTGCGGCGCACATGGGTATCAGCCCGGGCAACCTCTACTACCACTTCCGCAATAAAGAAGACATCATCCACTCCATCTTCGACCAGTATGCCCGTCACCTGAGCGAGAGCTTCGTGCCGACCCGCAACCATGAAATCACCCTGCAGGATCTGATGGGCTATCTCGATGCCATCTTCTATCTGATGTGGCAGTTCCGCTTCTTCTACGCCAACCTGCCGGACATCCTGAGCCGTGACGAACCGCTGCAACAGAAGTACCTCAAGGCCCAGGAGCAGATGCGTTCTTCCGTGGTCGCGCTGCTCAGAAGCCTGCGCGAAGGGGGCATTATCGATGTCAGCGATGAAGACCTGCCGGATCTGGGACAGACCATCAAGATGGTGGTGACCTGCTGGATCCCCTTCCAGATTGCCCAGGCCCCCAACACCCGCATCACCAAACCTCTGCTCTATCAGGGCGTGTTGAAGGTGCTGTTCCTGCTGCGCCCCTATGTGCAACCCCAGGTAGCCGGACAGATCCAGCAGCTGGAACAACACTACCGTCAGCTGGCCCAACCAGCTGGGTGAGATCTGTTTCACATTTGTTGAATATCAGCACAATCATTTGAATTTACCGCAACAGATTGCAGTAAAATGTCGCCCTCTGTTGATACGCAGCTGAAATAGCCACTAAGGATCGAGGATGTCTAACGGATTCTATCGTCACCTGACCGAGCAACTGAACCAGGTGCAAGCTGAAGGGTTGTACAAGCAGGAGCGCATCATCACCTCCGCCCAACAGGCCAGCATCGCCGTCGGCGGTGAGCAGGTACTGAACTTCTGTGCCAACAACTATCTGGGATTGGCCAACCACCCGGATCTGATCGCCGCCGCCCATCAGGGACTCGACAGCCACGGCTTCGGCATGGCCTCGGTACGCTTCATCTGCGGCACCCAGGATCAGCACAAAGCGCTGGAGCAGAAGATGTCTGCCTTCCTCGGCACTGAAGACACCATCCTCTACTCCTCCTGCTTCGACGCCAATGGCGGCCTGTTCGAGACCCTGTTCGGCGCCGAAGATGCCATCATCTCCGATGCCCTCAACCACGCCTCCATCATCGACGGCGTGCGGCTGTGCAAGGCCAAGCGTTATCGCTACGCCAACAACGACATGGCCGAACTGGAAGCTCAGCTCAAGCAGGCTGATGCCGACGGCGCCCGCTTCAAGCTGATCGCCACCGACGGCGTCTTTTCCATGGATGGGGTCATCGCCGACCTCAAAGCCATCTGCGATCTGGCAGACAAATACGATGCGCTGGTGATGGTGGATGACTCCCACGCCGTCGGCTTTATCGGCGAAAATGGTCGTGGCACCCACGAATATTGCGGCGTGATGGAGCGGGTCGACATCATCACCGGCACCCTGGGCAAGGCGCTCGGCGGCGCGTCCGGTGGCTATACCTCCGGCAAGAAAGAGGTGATCGACTGGCTGCGTCAGCGCTCCCGCCCCTACCTCTTCTCCAACTCGCTGGCCCCCTCTATTGTCGCCGCCACCATCAAGGTGATCGACATGCTGGCGGAAGGTCACGACCTGCGTGCCCGCCTGAAAGAGAACAGCCGTTACTTCCGCGAGCGGATGAGCGCTGCCGGTTTCACCTTGGCAGGCGCCGACCACGCCATCATTCCGGTGATGCTGGGGGATGCCAAACTGGCCTCCGAAATGGCAAGCCGCATGCTGGCAGCTGGCATCTATGTGGTGGGTTTCTCCTTCCCGGTCGTACCTAAGGGTCAGGCACGCATTCGCACCCAGATGTCTGCCGCCCATACCCGCGAACAACTGGACAAGGCGATCGACGCCTTTATCCGCATCGGCCGTGAACTCGGCGTTATCTGATTTGAATCAAGGGGCTGCAGCCCCTTTTTTCTGCATTCATATTGAAGGAACAGCCATGAAAGCACTCTCCAAACTGCACAAAGAGGTCGGCATCTGGATGACGGATGTGCCGGCCCCCGAGCTCGGCCACAACGACCTGCTGATCAAGATCCGCAAAACCGCCATCTGCGGCACCGATATCCATATCTACAACTGGGACGAGTGGTCCCAGAAGACCATTCCGGTACCCATGGTGGTCGGCCACGAATATGTCGGCGAAGTGGTCGCCATCGGTCAGGAGGTGCGCGGCTTCGCCATCGGCGATCGCGTCTCCGGTGAAGGCCACATCACCTGTGGCCACTGCCGCAACTGCCGCGCTGGCCGCACCCACCTCTGTCGCAACACCACAGGTGTGGGCGTCAACCGGCCGGGGGCCTTCGCCGAATATCTGGTGATCCCCGCATTCAACGCCTTCAAGCTGCCGGACAACATCCCGGACGAGCTGGCCGCCATCTTCGACCCGTTTGGCAATGCGGTGCACACCGCCCTCTCCTTCGATCTGGTGGGTGAAGATGTGCTCATCACCGGGGCTGGCCCCATCGGCATCATGGCCGCCGCCGTCTGCCGCCATGTGGGTGCGCGCCACGTGGTGATCACCGACGTCAACGAATACCGGCTGGAGCTGGCCCGCAAGATGGGCGCCACCCGCGCGGTCAACGTGGCCAAGGAGAAGCTGGCCGACGTGATGAGCGAGCTGGGCATGACCGAAGGGTTCGACGTGGGGCTGGAGATGTCCGGCGTCCCGAGCGCCTTCCAGGAGATGCTCGACAAGATGAACCACGGCGGCAAGATCGCCATGCTTGGCATCCCCCCCTCCACCATGGCCATCGACTGGAACAAGGTGATCTTCAAGGGGCTGTTTATCAAAGGGATCTATGGCCGCGAGATGTTCGAGACCTGGTACAAAATGGCCAGCCTGATCCAGTCCGGGCTGGATCTCTCCCCCATCATCACCCACAGATTCCACATCGACGAATTCCAGCAGGGGTTCGATGCGATGCGCTCCGGCCACTCCGGCAAGGTGATCCTGAGCTGGGATAAATAACCCTTTTCACCCTTTGGTTACTCGAAACCCGGCGAATGCCGGGTTTCTTTTTATCTCCACCACCAGAATTGCCGTGATATCGCCCAAAACTTTGTACGCAGAGTGTTTAACACTTCACACACAAGCGTTTAAATGGCTGTAACTATTCGGTTATAATCCCGTCGTTTACATGGATAATAAAAGACTGCTGGGAGTATATGAGCGTGTTGAAAAAACTGAGCTATTTGCTGGCTGTCGGGATGACGGCCGCCAGCTTGTCTGGGGCAGTGCTTGCTGCCGATGAGATGTCACCGGAGGCTATTGCCGAGCGGATCAAACCGATCGGTCAGGTCTATACCGCCAAGGATCTGGAAGGTATTGCCGGCGCGGGTGCTGCACCTGCTGCGACCGCCTCTTCCGGTCCCCGCGATGGCGAAACGGTATACAAGGGCGCCTGCTTTGCCTGTCACGACACCGGCGCCGCCGGTGCCCCCAAACGGGGTGACAAGGCAGCCTGGGATCCTCGCATCGCCCAAGGCATTGATACTCTCAAGAAACATGCCATTGAAGGCTTTACCGGCAAGTCCGGCATGATGCCTCCGCGCGGCACCTGTGCGAACTGTAGTGATGAAGAGATTGAAAACGCCATCCACTACATGATCGACAAGCTGTAAGTATTTGAAAGGGCCGCAATTGCGGCCCTTTCAATCTATCGGCTTCCGACTACTCTTGTAGGGTAGGCATAGTCGGGAGTTGCTCATGTCGCCCCATTCCACCGAATCCCACTACTCAACTCCTCTGCTGGCGTTGGTCTCTGCCATTATGGATTTTCCGGCTCCCCCTACAGCGCAGAGCAGCGATTATGATGATCTGATAAAGCAGATAAACCAGCTCTGCCCGTTGCAGCATTTCGGCATGCTGGGCCTCTCCGACAGTGGTCTGAACTGGCTCTACGCCTACAAAATCAGCGATACCTTCAAGCAACAACTGGGGCGGGAGCAGTCCCGCATCACCGATCAGCTCACCCAGCTCGATGAGGCCGAAGGGTGGTGCGTCTTTCCTATCGAACATGGTCAGGTGCAGTGGCTGCTGGCTCGCGGCGAACCATCCGACCTGCCCACATTACGCCTGCTGCTGGAGTGTCTATCCAAACGGCTGACCGAAACCCAAGCGGGCTCCCATCTCACCGAGCTGCCTTCTCCGCTGATCCGCAAAGACCCGAACTGGAAAAAGAAAATCGAGAGCATCAGCCGCATCATGCGACTGGCCAACACCCTGCCCGGTCAGGCGCTCTTCTCCCAGCTGGAGGCGGTGCTGCGCCAGATGCTCGCCATTGAGGATATGCTGCTGGTCAGGCTCCACAGCCATACGCTTGAGAAAATTTATCCCGCACATCCTCGTCAAAGCGACGAATTCATCAGCGGTTTGTGCCACAGCACCAGCAATATCGAGGTCAACAGGGAGGCAACCTACTGGCACAGCATGCCGCTACGGCTGCAACAACAGTACTTCGCCCACTTCATCATCAGCACCGCGCAACCGCTGGAGACAGACGACAAGCTGTTTCTCGACTTCCTGCGTGGTCAGCTCACCCTGCTGTTGGAGCTGAAGCGGATCCGCCAGCAGCTTAACGACATCAATAGTGAAGACTCCATCAACCAGCGGCTGCAACAGCTGCGTCAGACCAACCTCAGGCTGCAAAAGCAGCTCAAGCAGCATCAGGAGCTGGAACGGCGGCTGCAATTCGATGCGCTTCACGACCCGCTGACCCAGCTACCGAACCGGGCACTGTTGATGAACCACCTCAATCAAGCCATGACCCACTACAACCGCTACAAGTCACCGGGGTTTGCGGTGATCTTCATCGATGTGGATCACTTCAAGCAGATCAATGACACCCTGGGCCACAGTGCTGGTGATCAGCTGCTCAAGGAGGTAAGCCGCCGCCTCCAGACCTGCATCCGGCAAAACGATATGGTGGCCAGATTGGGGGGCGACGAGTTCGTCATCTATCTCGATAGCAGCAAACATGAAGATGACATCAGCCCGGTGCTCAACCGTATCATCAGCCGCCTCTCCTATCCGTTCCGGCTGCTTGGCAATGAGCTGAGTATTACCGTCAGCCTGGGGGTATCGAGTGTGTCCGAACAGACATCGGATATCAGCCAGTTACTCCACCAGGCCGATCTGGCCATGTACCAGGCCAAACGCAATGGCCGCAGCCGCATCGTCAGCTACTCGGATGATTGCATCAACCAGAACTGGAATTCGCCGGAAGAGATGCTGGCTCGGGCCCTGCGGGAAGGGCGTATCGTCCCCTACTACCAGCCGGTGATCCGGCTACAGGATAGCCGCCTGACCGGTCTGGAGGTGATGGCGCGCTGGCTGACCGAAGAGGGAATTCTGAAGGATGCATTCGACTTTATTCCGCTGGCGGAGCAATGTGGCCTGATTCTGGAGCTGGATTATCAGATCCTGCGCCACACCTGCCAGCAACTGAAAGTGTGGCTTCCGATCTCGGGCCAGAGCAAGTTCAAGGTCGCCATCAACCTCTCCGGCAAACATCTGGTCAACCATGATCACATCATGCGGTTGGTGGACATTATCGATGAGGAGGGGATAGCACCAGGCTATCTGATCTTTGAATTCAACGAGCGGGAGCTGTCGCGGCAGGATTCCGATGCGCTGGCCTCCCTGCATGAACTGCGTGCCAAGGGCATTCAGATCAGCCTGGACGACTTTGGTACCGGCTTCTCCTCCCTCAACGCCCTGTTCCATTTCCCGGTAGATTACATCAAGGTGGATGACAGCTTTACCCAGCGGATGCTGCAGTCCCCCAAAGATCTGGCGCTGATCCGCGCCATGCGGGATATCTGTCAGGATCTCGATTACACCCTGGTGGTTGAAGGCATTGAGAACCAGCAGCAGTTACAGAAGCTGATAGATATCGGCTGCCGGATGGGGCAAGGACGCTATATATCTCCCCCCATGCCGGGAGCAGACATCATTCCACTGCTATCCCCCGGCAACGCAACCTCCTAATCTTTCTTGAACATGGCGCGCAGATTGGCCACCGCCATCTGCCCCTTCTGCTGGCGCTCCTCGGCAGTCACCTTCTTCTGGTTTTCCCATTCAAGGTCATCCTGCGGCAGCTCCAGCAGGAAGCGGCTCGGCTCTGGCCGTACCGACTCGCCAAACTGGCGCCGCTCCTTGCAGAGGGTAAAGGTCAGCTCGGTCTGGGCCCGGGTGATGCCCACGTAGGCGAGACGCCGCTCCTCCTCGACGTTGTCTTCATCGATGCTGGTCTGGTGGGGGAGCAAGCCCTCCTCCATCCCCACCATGTAGACATAGGGGAACTCCAGCCCCTTGGAGGCATGCAAGGTCATCAACTGCACCTGATCGGCATCATCTTCCCCCTCATTGCGCTCCATCATATCGCGCAGGGTGAGTCGAGTGACCACCTGAGCCAGCGTCATCGACTCCTCCAGCTCATCCCCTTCCAGCATCTCGGTAATCCAGCGATAGAGGGTGGAGACGTTCTGCATCCGCATTTCGGCCGCTTTCGGGCTGGGGGAGGTCTCGTAGAGCCACTCTTCATAGTGGATCTCCTTGATCATGTCCCGCACCGCCTCCACCGGATTGCCGCGCAGCGCCTGATCACCAAGGCGAACCAGCCAGTTGGTAAATGCCTGCAAAGCCGTCAGGCCACGGCCGGAGAGGTGCTGTTCCAGCCCCAGCTCGAAGCTGGCGGCAAACAGGCTCTTTCCGCGTTGATTGGCATACTGCCCCAGTTTTTCGAGGGTAGTGGGGCCAATCTCGCGGCGCGGCAGGTTGACCACCCGCAGGAAGGCGGTGTCCTCATCCGGATTCACCAGCAGCTTGAGGTAGGCCATGATGTCCTTGATCTCGGTGCGGGAGAAAAACGAGGTGCCGCCGGAGATACGGTAAGGGATCCGGTTGGTCATCAGCGCCTTCTCGAAGATGCGCGACTGATGGTTGCCCCGATAGAGGATGGCGTAATCCTTGAACCGGGTGCGGTTCATAAACTTGTGGCCCATCATCTCGGCAGCGATCCGCTCCGCTTCGTGCTCCTCGTTCTTGGCGAACAGCACCTTGAGCTTCACCCCCTCATCCAATTCGGAGAAGAGCGCCTTGTCATAGACGTGGGGGTTGTTGGCGATCAGGATGTTGGCGCACTTGAGGATACGCCGCTTGGAGCGGTAGTTCTGCTCCAGCTTGATCAGCTTGAGGCTGGGGAAATCCTCGCTCAGCAGCACCAGATTCTGCGGCTTGGCACCGCGCCAGGAGTAGATGGACTGGTCGTCGTCCCCTACCACGGTAAAACGGGCACGCTCGCCGACGATCTGCTTCACCAGCTCGTACTGGCTGGTGTTGGTGTCTTGGTACTCATCGACCAGCAGATAGCGGATCTTGTTCTGCCAGCGCTCACGTACCTCCTGATTGTTCTTGAGCAGCAGGGTCGGCATCACGATGAGGTCGTCAAAATCCAGCGCGTTATAGGCCACCATCTGGCGGTGATAACGCTCGTAGAGCTGGGCCATCAACACCTCTTCCGGCCCGCGGGCAATGCGCATGGCGCGGGCTGGCAGGATGAGATCGTTCTTCCAGTTGGAGATTTGGCTGATAAGGGCCGAGAGCTTGTCCTTGTCGTTGTCGAGCTCGTCTTCAGTCAATTCTTTCAGCAGCGCCAGCTGGTCGGTGTCATCGAACAGGGAGAAGTTGGCCTTGAGATTCAGGCTCTTGTGCTCACGACGAATGATATCGAGCCCCAGGGTATGGAAGGTGGAGACCATCAGCCCCCGCGCCTCCTTGCGCCCCAAAGTCTGGCCAACCCGCTCCTTCATCTCCCGTGCCGCCTTGTTGGTAAAGGTGACCGCAGCTATGTTGCGCGCGTTGTAGCCGCACTGCTGCACCAGATAGGCAATCTTGTTGGTGATGACGCGGGTCTTGCCCGATCCGGCACCCGCCAGCACCAGGCAAGGGCCGGAAACATACTTGACCGCTTCGTTCTGATTGGGGTTGAGCTTCATGGGCCGGATCTCTTGGCTTATGATGAGGGGCGGCATTGTACCAGAAATCACCCGACGAGCCGTACCTGCTGCACGGCAGGCAACCGCCAATCGGGCTTATCGCGCCTTGTGTTCGAGCGCTATTTTCAGGATCATGGCCGACCTTTCGAGATGATGACTTTTTCCAGATGATGAGGGGAGCATGAATCAGCAACAGCACACCCAACTGCGCAGCCAGTTTCCAGCCTTGGCGCAGGCGGTAAACGGCCACCCTCTGGTCTATCTGGACAATGCCGCCACCACCCAGAAGCCACACGCGGTACTGGATGCCATCGCTCACTACTATCGGGCCGACAACGCCAACGTGCACCGTGCCGCCCACGCCCTGAGTGGCCGCGCTACCCGAGCCTTTGAGGCTGCCCGCGAGACGGTCGCCCGCTTTATCAATGCACCCCGCAGCCACGAAGTTATCTGGACCCGTGGTACCACAGAAGCGATCAATCTGGTGGCCCAGAGCTGGGGGATGAACGAGCTCAAGGCGGGGGAGGAAATCATCCTCAGCACGCTGGAGCACCACGCCAATATCGTCCCGTGGCAACTGGTCGCCCAACGCACCGGCGCGGTGATCCGGGTCATCCCGCTCGATGAGCGGGGCGATCTCGATCTGGCCGCCTATCACGCCATGCTGGGGCCACGGACCCGTCTGGTAAGCGTGGCCCACGTATCCAATGCCCTTGGCACCGTCAATCCAGTCAAAGAGATGGTGGCAGCGGCCAAGGCAGTCAGCGCTCTGACCCTGCTCGATGGCGCTCAGGCGGTGGCTCATCTCGAGGTGGATGTGCAGGCCATAGGTTGCGACTTCTACGCCTTCTCCGGTCACAAGCTCTATGGCCCGACCGGCATCGGTGTGTTGTGGGGCCGCACCGAACTACTGGAGCGGATGCCGCCCTGGCAAGCCGGTGGCGAGATGATCGATCGGGTCAATTTCAGCGGCACAACCTTCAATACCCTGCCCTTCAAGTTCGAGGCGGGCACCCCCCATATTGCTGGCGCTATCGGCCTCGCCGCCGCCATCGACTTTGTGATGGGGCAAGATCGGCATTGGCTCGCCAGCCATGAGCAGGCGCTAACCGACTATCTGGTCGCAGGCCTGCAACAGGTGCCGGGGCTGCGCCTGATCGGCGAACCCGACCAGCGCGCCGGTGTGGTCTCGTTCCTGCTGGAGGATATCCACCCGCAAGATGCCGCTACCCTGCTCGACATGCAGGGGATCGCCTTGCGAGTCGGCCATCACTGCGCTATGCCGCTGATGGAATCCCTCGGGATCGGCGGCACCATGCGCGCCTCGCTGGGCTGCTACAACAATCGGGATGATGTCGATGCCCTGCTGGCCGCCCTGCACAAACTCAGTGACTTCTTCTAAGGCAGACAACCGAATGAGTAACCTCGCAAGCTATACCCAGATTGGCCTTGAGCCCAACGCCGACATCATCCGCCAGCAGTTTGCCGCCGCTCACGGCTGGGAGAACCAGTACCGGCTCATCATCCAGCTCGGCAAGCAGTTACCGGTGCTACCCGGCGAATGGCAGCAGGAGGCATTCCGCCTCAAGGGTTGTGAAAGCCAGGCGTGGCTGAAGGGAGAGAAAAGCGAGGATGGCTGCTGGCATTTTGCCTGTGATTCCGATGCCCGCATCGTGCGTGGCTTGATCGTCATCGTGCTGGCCGCGCTCAACCACCAATCGTCTGCGGCGATCCAGGATTTTGATATGGAAGGCTATTTCAGCGAACTTGGGCTTGAGAAACACTTGAGCCCGTCACGAGGTAACGGGCTCAGAGCGATCGTGCTGGCGATCCGGGAACAAGCGGTCTAACCCGCCTTGTTCAGTGGTCGATTAGGCTTCGCCAATCGCCCCTACTTCTTCATTCCCGACCTCTTTCTCGGCGCGGGCCCCCCGCTCGGCAATCTTCTTCAATACCCGGGACGCGGCAACCAGCCCAAAGGTTGCCGTCACTGGCGTCACGGCGCCAAAACCGGAGGCGCAATCCATCTTCATGGTGCCATCGCTGGCCGCCTTGGCCTGACAGGTACCGCCATTGCCATCCGGATAACTCAACTGCTCGGTTGAGAAGACACACTCCACTCCGAATTTGCGCGCCGGATTCTTGCTGAAGTTGTGCAATCGGCGCAAATCGGAGCGCACCTTGGCTGCCAACGGGTCTTGAATAGTCTTGGCCAGATCGGCCACAGTGATCTGGGTCGGATCCATCTGACCGCCGGCACCACCCGCGACGATCACCGGGATCTTGTTGCGCTTGCAGAAGGCAATCAGCGCCACCTTGGCCTTGACCGAGTCGATGGCATCCACCACATAGTCAAACTCCCGCTTGATATGCTCGGCCAGATTATCGGCGGTGACGAAATCATCCACCTCGATCACTTCGCAATCCGGATTGATGGCGCGAATACGCTCGGCCATCACCTCGGTCTTGAGGCGACCAACCGTACTCTGCATGGCGTGGATCTGGCGATTGGTGTTGGTGATGCAGATATCATCCATGTCGATCAGGGTGATCTGGTTGATACCGGCACGGGCCAGCGCCTCCGCCGCCCAGGAGCCAACGCCGCCGATCCCCACCACACAGACCTTGGCCTGGCTAAAGGAACGCAGGGCGTTCTGACCATAAAGACGGGCAATGCCCCCGAATCGCTGTAGATATTCTGCTTTCATACCACCACCTTGCTTGAGGGCGGCCATTATAACGGCAACCACCGCCAGCCGCGATGGCAAAACCGGAGAAAATCGAGGAGGAAAAATGGAGAAAACGGCAGAGAAGAGGGAATAAAAGGTCAGTTATCTGACGATTTTCTGAATTGCAGGCAACAAAAAACCCCGCTCATCGAGCGGGGTTCTTAAATTGGGTGCCTGGCAGTGTCCTACTCTCGCATGGCGAATGCCACACTACCATCGGCGCTACCGCGTTTCACTTCTGA